>CP064964.1:360751-721502 GCA_016699205.1 Candidatus Uhrbacteria bacterium | reverse complement strand
CAATTCCCATGTCAGCTCCTTCTTAATAGTTCCCGTAACGGTGCGATAGGCGGTTCTCGTGGTGCGCGGCATCGGAACAATCTTTGTCAGATACTCGCTCGTCCATGTGTTATGAATCAAAAAGACATCAGGTCCGCGATCCTCTGCTAGGGCATTCAACAATTGATCTTTATATTCTTCCAAGCGAAAACGGCGATACTCGACCTGAACATTCGGATGCGTCACACGATAAGCCGCCAGCAAATCCTGATAGACATCAACATCATCAACAACTCCCCAGACCTTCAAAGTCACTGGCTGTGACGCGCGGACAGCATCGGCAGAAGGCGCTCTGGTGCAGCCTTGGCCGGAAAGAGCGACAAGCGCCACGACGGCAATGAGCTTTTTGATTTTGTGATTCATAAAATCGATTCGCGTTAACGAATCGATTTTAGCATGTCGCGCGTCTCTTTGCCTAAATCATCACGTTTCAGCGCATAGGCCAAATTGGCTTTCAACCATCCGATCTTGGTACCTGTATCATGATATTCTCCCTCGATTTCACACGCATACACCGCCCGTTTTTTCATAAGAAGCGAGATCGCATCCAATAAAACATACTCTCCCCCAACGCCAGGCTTCAATTGCTCGATCTGCTCAAAGATATCCGGCGTCAGAATATATCCGCCAACACTCGCCAGTCTCGATGGCGCCTTTTCAGGCCCTGGCTTCTCAACCACCCCCTTAATCTGACAAACACGTTCTCCGACATTCGAGCCTGGATCAATCACTCCATACTTCTTTGTTCCTTCATCATCCGTTTTGATCGCCGTTAACACTGGATCGCCATACTTTTCGTAAACATCCAGCAATTGTCGCAAGCGCGGACGCTCAGAATCAAATACATCATCACCAAACAATACGGCAAACGGCTCATCTCCGATCACATGCCGTGCATTCATGATCGGCGTCGCATTTCCATACGGGCCTTTCTGACGCACGTACACAAAATTCGCAAGCTTAGAAATCTCTTTGATCTCCTCCAATGCGCGCTGCTTACCCTGACTCGTAAGCCAACTCTCCAGCATCGGGCTCTCATCAAAGTGATCCTCGACAGGGCGCTTGGTATGGCTTGTCACCAAAATAACATCGGTAATTCCTGATGCTACCGCTTCTTCAACAATATATTGAATCACCGGCTTATCGATAATCGGCAACATTTCCTTGGGCATCGCCTTGGTCGCCGGCAAAAACCGCGTGCCAAAGCCTGCCACCGGAATCACGACTTTTCTTACCGGCTTCATACAACAATACTTAACAATTTACCGGCAATATATCTCACCTGCTTAGGTTCTTTACCTTCCAAATACTTCTTCACATTCTCATCCGATAATGCCGCAGCCTTGGCTCCAGCTTCATCAATAGATGAATCAACGATGATCTTACCGCGCACCTTACCATTCACTTGAACAACAAGTTCAAAAGTAGCAGCCGTTAATTTGGAAGAATCATAAGCCGGCCAACCAGATCGATGAATCGATCCCTTCTCCCCCATAATCGACCAAAGCTCCTCCGTCATATGCGGCGCAAACGGAGCGAGGATCTGCAGATAGCCATGCTTCATCGATACCGGTACACCGCCCGCATCCGCAAAAGCATTCGTCAAAATCATCATCTGCGAAACACAGGTGTTGAAATGCAATTGATCGATTCCATCGGTGACTTTCTTTACACTCTGATGATAAATCGTTTCTAGCTCATCACTCGCCTCGATAGATTTACCCTCAACCAATAAACCCCAGACTTTCTCGAGGAATTTACGTACGCCTTCAATACCATTCGTATCCCAAGGTACCGGCTGATCAAAAGGCCCCATGAACATTTCGTACACACGGAACACATCGGCGCCGTATTCACCGACAACATCATCCGGATTCACCACATTCCCTTTGGACTTGGACATCTTCTCCCCGCCTTGCGCAAGAATCAGTCCATGCGATCGACGCTTGGCATACGGCTCGCTTCCACACTCTTCCGGAATAACTCTCAAATCCCACAAAAACTTGTACCAGAATCGGGAATACAACAGGTGAAGCGTCGTATGCTCCATGCCGCCGTTGTACAAATTCACCGGCATCCAATATTTCAACTTCTCTGCCGATGCGAACTCCGTATCATTATGCGGATCGCAATAGCGCAAAAAGTACCAACTGGAACCAGCCCAGTTAGGCATCGTATCGGTTTCACGTTCAGCCTTTTCTCCGCACGATGGACAATCAACCTCAACCCAATCACGAATAGCCGCAAGCGGTGACTCGCCAGAATCAGACGGCTCATATGCCTCGACATCCGGCAGCATCAACGGCAGCTCTTTTTCTGGAACCGGAACATAGCCGCACTTTTTACAGATCACGATCGGAATCGGCTCACCCCAATAACGCTGGCGAGAAAACACCCAATCACGCAATTTGTAGGTTATCGCTTTCTGGCCTTTCTTCTGTTCATTAAGCCAAGAAGTCATGTCATCTTTTGCCTTCCATGTCGGTAATCCATCGAGGAAACCGGAGTTGATCGCCTCTCCCTCACCAGAAAAAAGTGAAGCATTTTCATCCTTGATGCGCGGCAAGAGATAGTCGCGTTCCAATGGCGGCAAAGGCTCAGCTGAGATCTTGTCGAGCGGGATCCAAACCGGCTCATGCGTATCTGTTTCCGACGATGGCACAACCCCCTTGTCATCGCTTACCAAGTCAAACATCACAGCCGTGACATAAGCGATACGATTTTCATCTTTGTGCCCAGCAAAATAATCGGCACGCATTGGTCCGCCAAGAACGCCGACGAATTTCAAATCCGTATAACCGGTCTCTTCTTTCACTTCTCGTTTTGCCGCCTCGATTAAATCCTCACCCGCTTCCATTCCGCCAATCACAAATGTTGTTACCGGACGATGCTTCCAGCGCATGCAAAGAATTTCACCGGTTCTTGGATTTCGAATAACCGCGTGAACGGTCGGTCGTGTCACAGTCTTCTTTCCTTCACGATGCGCATTTTCCTTATCAACCACGATAGGCGCTACGACATACTTGATCGGCAATCCAAACTTTTTAGCGAACTCATGATCACGTTCATCATGCGCCGGCACGGCCATGATCGCTCCGGTTCCATATCCGGCCAACACATAATCGGAAATCCAAATGGAAATTTTCTCCCCATTTGCCGGGTTCACCGCCTCGATTCCCTTGAGTACACATCCAGTTTTTTCCTTGCCCTCTGCTGTACGCTCCATCTCGCTTTTGCCTGCCGTTGTTGATTGATATGCCTGAACCTCATCTTGATTCTTTATATCCCCCTCCTTCAACCACGTCGCAACCAGTGGATGCTCCGGTGCCATCACCAAATACGTCGCACCAAACAATGTATCGGGGCGCGTCGTGAACACCGTAACCTTATCGAATGGATTTTTGGAGCCAGAAATATTAAAATCTACATACGCTCCTTCACTCTTCCCAATCCAATTAATCTGCTGCGCTTTAATTTTCTCCAAGTAGTCGACCGTATCCAAATCTTTCAAGAGACGTTCCGCATATTTTGTAATGCGAATCATCCACTGCGCCTTCTCGCGTTTCTCGACCGGATTCCCGCAACGCTCGCAAACTCCCCCTTGGGCCTCTTCATTGGCCAAGCCGATCTTGCAGCGCGGGCACCAGTTGATAGTCGATGCCATCTTGAAAGCCATGCGATGTTCGTCCTTATTCAAATGCGGCGGCAATTCCTCGATAGGACGCGCACGCTGCTCAACCTCATCGTAAAAAGAATTGAAAAACTTCAAAAACTGCCACTGTGTCCATTTGTAGTATTTCGGATCCGTTGTATCGACCTCGCGAGACCAATCAAATCCAAAACCAATCGACTTCAGCTGGCGAGTAAAGTTACCGATATTCTTCTTGGTCGCCTCCTGCGGCTTGATCTTGTTCTTGATGGCAAAATTTTCCGTCGGTAATCCAAAAGCATCCCAACCAATCGGATAAAGAACATTTTTGCCCAACATTCGCTGTTTTCTGGTTACTGCATCAATAGCCGTATAGGAGCGCGGATGACCTACATGCAATCCCTCACCGGACGGGTACGGAAACTCGATAAGCCCGTAAAACTTCTCGGCCTTACCCGTATCATCAGCTCGATAAACGCCGTCTTGTTCCCAGCGCTCCTGCCATTTCTTTTCAATCTCGTGAACGGGACGTTTAGACATATATATAGGACTAAACCTTACTGTTTTCTCTCAATAAATTCAAACGACCCCTGACAGTAACATCAGGGGCCGAATGAGAGTTAAATCTTACCTGTGAGCCTTAGGCGGACTTGCGGACGAGGAGCAAGCGAGCGCTGTACACAAAGTTGACGACATAATAGCCCCCCAGAACGCTGCCGCCAGGAAGCGCGTCCAGCTCAGCCACCTGCCGGTCGACGCGATAGGACGCCGACGAGCCAAGAGCGAAGATCCAATTCTCGCGCAGGACGTCGGACTGAGCGTCGGCGAACTCGACGGCTTCCGTCTCGATCGCGTACCGGTAGCCGAGGCGATCCAAGTACTCGGCAAGCGTATTCTCGATCGAGCAGACCCGCTGCTTGCGGAACTCAGCGGGGATATCCGCTACGATGAACTCGCGCTCGCCAGGGGTTTCATCGATCGTGGCGCAGGACGCGTGACGGGTCCACGTGCGACCGTCGTAGAGGAGCGGGACCTCCCTGCCCGGGAACTTCTCGTGCAGCGCTTCGATCCCGGGGAGCTTGGCGTAAGTAACCAAGACCGTGAAGGTCGTGCCGACAATTTTCGGCTCCTCCACCTTTGCAGACACCTCCTTACGCACGGAGCGACTCGCCAACTTCTTCTGTGCCATAGTGACACCCTCCCGTCACAGCATTGGCGCCGTGAACCGTGTTCCGTCAGAAATACTCGTTGCGCTCGCGGACCATCCGCGCTCATCAACCAGCTACCTAGGACCACTTCCAACAAATTAAGGCCAAGTTATAAGGAACAACTAACGAAGAAATATACCTAAAAAATGACATTTTGTCAATAGAAGAGCCGTTTTATTGACTTTTTTTACTTCGTTTGCTAGCCTTTCACCACTAACTTACTGCGTCCCGTTGGCTTTGCTAACGGAAACGTGAACCCGGCCCTTCCGGCCCGAAGTTGATTCGCAAGGATCGCTTGGGGCCGAAAGACGCCGACAAGCTATGTTGAACCCAGACAAGAAGAAGCGGATTATTGAAAAATTTAAGACCCATGCGACCGACACCGGCTCCCCGCAAGTCCAGATCGCCATTTTGACCGAGGAGGTCAAAGAGCTCACGGAGCACTTGAAGAGCCACAAGAAGGACAACTCGTCCCGCCGTGGTTTGATCAAGAAAGTTGGCGAGCGCCGCCGCCTGATGAAATACCTCAAGCGCGAGGACGCCAAAGCCTACGACGATTTGATGGCCAAGCTCAAAGTCTAACATAAACGCCCCGAAAGGGGCGTTTTGTTTTATCCAAGCCAAATTTTACAGAGCCTCAATATTTTGATATACTGGTGTTACAGCTAATTTAACACGTCAGTCCCAGCCTTTTTCTGACGTTTCTCTTTTTTACTTCCCTTTCTTGGTTTTGCTGGTCACTAACAACTGACCACTGAAAACTGACCACTGCCCTTATGATGATCCAACGCCCAGACCAGCGTGTCGCTGTTTTTATCGACACGCAAAACATGTATCACAGCGCCAAACATGTTTTTAACTCCAAAGTTTCTTTTTCTGCACTTGTAGAAGCCGTTGTCGGCTCGCGCATGATGAGCCGCGCCATCGCCTATGTCGCCAAATCCAAGGGTGGTGATGAATCCGCTTTCTTTGAAGCCCTCCTATCCAGCGGCATCGAGCTCAAAATCAAAGATGTCCAAGAATTTTCAAGCGGCGCTAAAAAAGCCGACTGGGACGTCGGCATGGCTGTCGACGCCATCTCCATCGCCAGCAAAGTCGATGTCATTGTTCTTGCGACAGGCGACGGCGACTTTGTGCCCCTCGTCGAATATTTAAAAGCGCATGGCGTCATCTGCGAGGTCGCCGCTTTTGCCGAATCCACCAATGCCCGTCTGCGTGAAGTCGCCGACGCTTTCATGGATCTTTCCTCGGAACCGGATCGATTCCTCATCGGATATCGCGGCCGCCGAAAAGCAGAGAAAGAAGAGACGGAAAAACCATCGCGACGCAAAGGCGCCCGCCGTGAATCGCCTCCAGAAGACAATGCCTCGTCCAGAATCCGCATCACGCACTAAAACCCTGAAAATACTAGGCAAACGCGAGACTTTATGATACAGAGAGTCTCGCGTTTGTATCGTGAAATTGTCGATCCCCACATTGAAGGGATTCATCAATTCCATGATCGCGCAGCCGCACTAACTACCCAAACCCTCTTTCATTTATGGCCATCAAACCAGCCAAAGAATTCTCCATCGATTGGGCCGGGCGCACCTCACGATCGGCGTCGGCCAGCTCGCCAAACAAGCCAATGGCTCTTGTACCGTCCGCTACGGCGACACGGTCGTCTTATGTACCGCCGTTCTCGGTGAAGCCAAAGAAGACATGAGCCACTTCCCGCTCATGGTCGACTACGAGGAGCGCATGTACGCCGCCGGCCGCATCAAAGGCTCGCGCTTCATCAAGCGTGAAGGCCGCGCTACCGACGAAGCCATTCTTTCCGGCCGCCTCATCGACCGCGCTGTCCGCCCCCTCTTTCCGGATCATCTCTACAATGAAGTCGCCATCGTCACGACCGTCTTTTCCCATGACGGAACCAATGACGCCGACGTCCCAGGTTTAATCGGTGCCGCCTGCGCACTCGCCATCTCCGACATCCCATGGCATGGCCCGATCGCCGCGGTCCGCATCGGACGCGTAGAAGGAAAATTCATCGTCCAGCCAAGCTACGCAGAAACCAATCTTGGCGATCTCGACTTGGTCGTTGCCGGTACCTCGGACAAGACAATCATGGTTGAAGCTGCCGCAAGCCAACTCACAGAATCCGAAATGCTTGAAGCGATGAAAATCGCCAGCGAGCAATTGAGCCCCGTCATCGATTTGATCAACAGAGTTGCCAAGGAAGTCGGAAAAACCAAGCTCGATCCAACCAAGCCAAAAAATGAAGAAGACGCTGCCAAAAAAGCAGCCATCGCTGAAATTCAAAAGAACGCTTGGACTTTCCTTGAGACCAAGCGCGGCATTCTCTTTTCTGAACCGCTCGCAACCAAAGCCGACCGCAAAGCCGGTGTTGCTCGCTTAAAGAAAGAGCTCGCAGAAAACTTGAGCGCGCTCGGCATCTCCAAGGACGATCGTAAAAAGGCCGAGTCTATTTTGGAAGAATTCGTCGATTCCGAAGTCACCAAAATGATCCTGGATGAAAAGCGCCGCGCCGATGGCCGCGCGCTCGATGAAATCCGCTCACTCGGAGCTATCGTCGGCTTGATTCCGCGCACGCATGGATCCGGCTTGTTTGAACGCGGTTCTACCCAGGTGCTCTCGAGCGTAACGCTCGGCTCCCCGGGCATGGAGCAGACGCTCGACACCATGGAATTCCAAGGTACCAAGCGCTACTTCCACCACTACAATTTCCCAAGCTACGCCGTCGGAGAAACCAAGGGCAGCCGCGGCCCTGGCCGTCGTGAAATCGGTCACGGTGCCCTCGCCGAGCGCGCCATCATGCCGGTTCTCCCGGCAAAAGAAGACTTCCCATACACCGTCCGCGTTGTATCAGAAGTTCTCGGCTCCAACGGATCTTCTTCAATGGGCGCAACCTGTGGCTCCACCCTCGCTCTTCTCGACGCTGGCGTTCCGATCAAAGAACCTGTCGCTGGTATCGCTATGGGTATGGCTTCCGATGAAAAAGCCGGACGCTACCAAGTCATCACCGACCTTCAGGATTTGGAAGATGGAAACGGCGGCATGGATTTCAAAATCGCCGGAACCCGTAATGGCATTACCGCTATTCAGCTCGACACAAAAACGTCCGGCCTCCCCTGGAATGTCGTGACAGAAACCCTTGAACGCGCCAAAACCGCACGTATCCAAATTCTCGATGAGATGAAAAAGGCGATCGCCGCTCCCCGCTCGGAAATGTCGCCATTCGCCCCGCGTATCGAGTCCTTCCGCATCAATCCGGACAAAATCCGCGATGTCATCGGCCCAGGCGGCAAAATGATCAACGGCATTATCGATGCCCTCAAAGTAGAAATCGATATTGAGGACGACGGTCTTGTCATGGTCACATCCAACAACGCCGATTCCATGCGCCGCGCCGTCGAGTGGATCAAAGAACTGACACGTGAAGTCGCCGTTGGTGAAACTTTTGAAGGAGAGGTTGTCCGCATCATGCCATTTGGCGCATTCGTAAACATCCTCCCCAAAGTCGATGGCCTCGTACACATCTCCGAGCTCGCCCAAGGCCGCACGGAAAAAGTGGAAGACGTCGTAAACATCGGAGACACGGTCAAAGTCGTCGTGTATGAAATCGATGGCCAAGGCCGCATCAATCTCTCAATGAAACGCCTCGATCCAGACTACGTCCCGTCGGAAAAAGACAATAAACCGCTGCGCGATGGCAAAGGCCCTCGTAAATAAAACATCCGCAGAAAAACCCCGCCAAACCGGCGGGGTTTCCATATCCGCCCGTTTTCCGATACCCTTTCCGCAACTGCATGTCCGTAGAAATCATCCTGAATCGCGAAAGCAATATCATCATGGCAGAAGGCCATGGCCGTCGTTGGAATTTCTGGAATCTCTCGGCACTCGGTATCCTGCTCGGACTCGCCCTCTTTTTTGGAGGCATGTGGTACCTGCTTTCCAGACCTATTCCGATCCCTATCGATACAGCCATCATCGGCGTCATTTCACCTAAAGCATCCAAACAGATGCTCCCTGCAGCTTTTCAAGAGAAAATCCCTGCCATCTGCCAAGACGCTCTCTCCAGCGATTCCGACTGGCCAATTATCTGCGGTATCACAACTTCAGGCGCTGCTTTCACCATACAACCTCGTTGGCTCGATCGTAAAAGCAATCAACGATACACAGCCGGACTCGTCGCAAGAAATGGAGAAATCGGAAATGAAACCAAGACCTTCCGCTACTCAAGCGCCCTCTCCTGGCGCGGTCTCGCCAAGCAGCCAGTCATGGAAGTAGAGAGCTCAGCTATCGAGAAATGGCTCGGCTTGGAAGTCGCCTCAACCTCGACCAAAATCCTTTTCCGCTGGAATGGACGTGGTTTCGATAGCGATCTTACCCTTCCCCCGCAAACAACGCCGCTACCCGCCGGTGACATCGCCCTATCTCTCGGACGAGTTGCTTGGGACACGCTCCCCGGCGATCTTTTTCTTGATGCCGCCAATTTACCCGACCGCAGCCAATGGAAACCCCTCCCGCCTATTGAACGCTATGCCGTCTGGCTTGATAAAGACCGTCTCATCGAAGGTCGATACATCGGCTTCAGCGATCCTCTCGATCAAGAGCTCGCCGCTCGCGTCCTCGGACTCATGGGCGTAACAGAACGCCGCGCCCTCACCCTCCCTGACGGAACCGTCTCCTACGAACGCCTCCTCCCAACCGCCTCAACCAGCACCGATCTGTTTGGACGCAGACAAAATGACCGCGGCCAATGGATCGATCTTTCTCCGCGGTTCATTCTCGTATCCAACGCGAGCACCACCTTGGATCAAAGCAATGTTGCGCCCTGCAGCATGGGCTATCCATGGCTCCGACTCTCTAAAAACGCCTTGCACGACATGCTCGGAATCTCTCTACCGAGTCTTCAAGCCTTCTCCCAGAACGGCCGCCTCGCAATTTGCTTCGAATAATAGGTTATCCACAAGCAATACACAGTTTGAAGGATAAATCCCCATCCAAAATCAAACCCGATTCAAGCAAAAAAAGCTGCATTTTTATAAGAAATTTTACATTTCTTCCCCAGCACAAGAATTATTCCGCCTTTGTGGTATACTAGTAGTGACTCACCGCGAGTCTCGCACCTTCTCTTTCCCGTTCTTTTACCGGAACGTCACATCCAGGCTAAACGCCTCGTCGCGATCCGGTTTCGCTCTTTCTTTTTACGGATTCCGCCAAATGCGGATGATCACCAGGGTAACCACTCCCATCAGCGTCAGTTAAAACCTCGCACCTTCAAACTACCCTCAGGACCGACCTTCGTCTCGTACGAATGTCGATTCCATTCCTCCACTTGGTCCATCGGCCACTTCGTGGCTCATGGAAATCAAAAACCAAATCAAATGTCCTTTATCGGCAACCTTAATTTTTTGCACTTCGGTGCATCTAGGGCTCTGCCAGGACCAGGTAGAGGGAGTAGTCTCCGGACCGAGATCCACATGCTGTGTCAGACTTGCTGCGACAAATAAGTTGAGCTCTCCGAGCTCCTTACGCCGCGGGAACGACCTGCGAATCACGGTCCAAGGACCGCATCACCACATTGCTTATGCATTAAGGGTGCCACTGCGGTCCTTTTAAAATTCCTAAAATAATTGACGATTATTAATAAAGTTTCATAAAAGTGCCTTTTTCTTTACGTTTTTCTCTATTTTTGCTAGACTGTTCCCATATGAATGCCGCGACTCTCGAGGAGATCAAAACACAGCTGATGGAGGCCAAGACTCGTCTTGAGCAAGACTTAAAAGAAATGGGTTTTCATCCAGACTCAAAAAATCCAAAAACCCCTGATTTCCCGGAATCTGGCGGCAACTCCGATGACGACAATGCCTCGGAAGTCACCACTCTCGCTGATGAAATCTCGCTTGGTGAAAAGTTGGAAGATGAACTAAACGACACCATCAAAGCCTTAAAAGCCATCGAAGCCGGTAAATACGGCATCTGTAAATACTGCGGCAAACCAATCGACGAAAAACGCCTGATTGCCCGCCCGACCTCTTCATCCTGTATCGAATGCAAGAAAACGCTCACCCAAGAGATCTAGGTTTCGCCCTCTTGGCCGCAGGTTCTACATTTGTTCTCGACCAATGGCTCAAGTCGACCCTGTTTGCAAATGAAGCATTGATGAACGGATCATGGCTTTTGGGCCTGATCCGTTTTACAGATCATCGGAATTTTGGCATCAGTTTTAATCTCCCCGTCCCCTATTGGTTGATGCTCGTTATCGCGATCGGAGCATTGATCTGGGCTATTTACGAGCTACTCACGCGACACGCAGCACGCGACACGCGACACGCTATTTTTCTAGGCATCTTCATTGGTGGAGTAATTGGAAACTTGTTCGATCGTGTAGCGCTTGGCTTTGTCCGCGACTGGTTACTCCTCTGGGGCCGATCCGCGGTAAATCTTGCTGATGGCGCGATTCTTCTCGGACTGATCCGTTATCTTTTTTGGAAGCCTAAGGCTTGACAATCTCAGAAAAAACTGGAACGGGGTATATATGGCCTCGCTCATACACACGGCATCTGTCCTCGGTCTTGAAGCTCATCCCGTACAAGCAGAAACCGATATTTCACCAGGATTGGGAGCTTTCCTTATCGTCGGCTTACCAGACACCGCCGTGCAGGAAGCGCGCGAACGAGTCAAAAGCGCCCTCAAGCACGCTGGCGTAAGCTTCCCACGCACCCGAGTCATAATTAATCTTGCTCCCGCCGACTTACGTAAAACCGGGACACCTTTTGATCTACCCATCGCCATCTCGATCATTGCAGCAGAAGGATTGCTCAATGAAGAACTGCTAAAAGGCATTCTTTTTGCAGGAGAGCTCGGTCTCGATGGCTCAATCCGTCCAATCTCCGGTGCCCTCTCTTTTGCCATACTCGCTAAAAGCTCCGGATTTCATTCAATAATCTTGCCATCAGAAAATGCGAATGAAGCCGCTTTAATTCATGGGCTAAACGTCTATTCCGCGCGATATCTCTCGGAAGTTATAAACCATCTCAAAGGAGACACCCTTCCCGTCACCCCACCAAGAAATGTTTCCGATTCCATCGGCCTCCCATTTCAAGGACCTGATTTTTCAGCCATCCGCGGACAGGCGCAGGCTCGTCGCGCATTAGAAATCGCTGCAGCCGGTGGTCACAACATTCTCATGCAAGGCCCGCCCGGCTCTGGAAAAACACTGCTCGCCCGCGCATTTCCAGGCATTCTTCCAGGCTTAACAGTAGAAGAAGCGCTTGAAGTAACACGTATTCATTCCGTAGCCGGACTCTTACCCAATGACGGCATTATCTGTAATCGGCCTTTTCGTTCCCCGCACCACACCGCGAGCACTGCCTCACTCGTAGGTGGCGGCTCCATTCCTAAACCAGGTGAAATCTCGCTCGCGCATCGAGGCGTGCTTTTTCTTGATGAATTTCTGGAATTTCCTCGAGCTGTATTAGAAAGCCTCCGTCAACCGTTAGAGGATGGGACGATCACCGTCAGCCGCGCCCACGGTACGCTCTCTTTTCCGGCGCGTGTCGCCCTTGTCGGAGCGATGAACCCCTGCCCCTGCGGCTACGCCACCGACCCTGATCGTGCCTGCACATGCTCGGCTATGCAGCTTTCCCGCTATCAGAAAAAACTCAGCGGACCCTTGCTAGATCGCATTGATCTCTTCCTTGAAGTTCCCAAAGTCCCAACAACCGAGCTCACGGATATCGCCGCGCAAGAAGACAGCGCAAGCGTACGTAGCAGAGTACAGGCGGCCCGCGACCTCCAAACAGCCCGCTGGAAATCCATCGGCTGCAAAACCAATGCCGAGCTAGGCTCTGATCATGTCCGTCGTTACATTGATCTCGAGCCGGAAGCCAAAACCCTCCTCCGTCATGCCGTCGATGCTCATCGTTTAAGTGCCCGTTCCTACTTCCGACTCCTCAAAGTCTCCCGCACCATCGCCGACCTCGCCGGCGAAGACAAAATCCGCTCTTTGCACGTCGCCGAATCACTCAATTATCGCCACGATCCATCCACTTGACAGCTTCCGAACCGCTCATTTCAAAACATGCCATCTTGATTGACTCCCACCCCCGATTCTGCTAAAGTACGTAGACTCCAGTAAAGATTTTATTTAGCTGTGTTGACACAAAAAATAAAGCTCGTCCTGGCCAAAACTGCCCTCGCAACCTTGCGTGGGTTGTCTGCATTTCGTCGCCTGATCGGACGCCTTTGGAAGCCCGCTCAACCATTCGCGACGGCTCTTGGCCGTATTGGAACGCGTTACCTCTTTCTTCCCGCTTATCGCGTGGTCACCGTGCTGCGTTTGCGCTTCGGAAAAATCTTTTCTTCCGTGCGTGGTGTCGCGTTTGTCTTTGTCTCTAACCGCTACGTCTTCCATATCGTTGTAGCCGGCGTCGGTATCGTAACCATTGCCACCCAATTCCAAACCAAGAGCGCCACCGCCCTCGATGCGGGACAGCGCAGCTTGCTCTACTCCATCGTTAGCGATGGCCGTGAAACCCTCGTAGAGGAAGACGTCCATCCGGAATTAGCAGCCAAGGACGCCCGCTATTTGGGCGCAGAAACCATTGAAGCTCTTCCTTCGATCGACTTTGACTACGGCGACATTGGAGATGAACCTATCGCCGATTTGACCGTCCCAGGCTCTATTGCCGCTTTACCAGGATCCGAGCATCCGGGCGAGCCATCGGAAGTCATCGTTGCCCGCACCAAAACTGAGCAGTACTCCGTTCAGGACGGCGACACCATCAGTACGATCGCCCGACGCTTTGGCGTGAACGTTGGAACCATTCTTTGGGCCAATAATTTAACCGTTCGCTCAACCATTCGCCCAGGATCAAGCTTGAAGATCCCTCCGGTTTCAGGTGTTCTTCATACCATTAAGAAAGGCGACACCCTCAAGAAAATCGCCAGCACATACGATGCAAGCGAGGAAGAAATCAATGCCTTTAACAAGCTTTCAGAAGGCGCAACGCTCGCCATCGGTGAAGAAATCATGATTCCTGATGGAACACCTCCGGAAATCAACACACCGATCGCAATCCGCAAACCAGCAGCCAACAATATCCGTCCCGATGTACCGATCGCCCGTATCGCAAACAAAGCTGTCGACGTTTATCAGGAACTGACCGGCCAACAGGACTCACGCACGAAACCAACCGACATAGCCGATGCCGAAGAGGAAGATTCAAAAGCAAAAACGAAATTCCTCTGGCCAACCAAGCAGCGCATCATTAACCAATATTACGGCTGGAAACACACAGGTCTCGACCTTGAAGGTGATTACGTCGATCCGATTTACGCCTCGGCTGACGGAGTCGTAGAAACAGCTGGCTGGAATAGCGGCGGCTACGGTCTCCAGATCATCGTCAATCACGGTAACGGCAATAAAACGCGTTACGCCCACGCTTCAAAGATGTACGTGAAGGTCGGCGACACCGTAAAGCGCGGAGAAGTCATCGCCATGGTCGGCACAACAGGCCGCTCAACTGGTACGCACTTGCACTACGAAATCTACATCGCAAACAAGCGCGTGAACCCGCTCCCCTACATCCGTTAATCGATCAAGAAAAACCCGCCTTCACGCGGGTTTTTCTATACCTATGACGTCATCTCCTCGCTTTACTATCATTCAACTACATGGTTGAACAAGCTCTCCTACTCGACTCGATCTTCAGCTCTCTCGCCGATCCAACGCGACGGGATATTTTGCGTCGAGTCGCCAAAAAAGAGCTATCCATCGGTGAGATCGCCAAAGCATACGACCTGACATTTGCCGCAATTTCCAAGCATCTCGGCGTACTAGAGAAAGCCAAACTTATTCTCAAGCATCGTCGCGGCAAACAGCAGGTCGTACAGCTCGCACCAACAACCATTCTGCAGGCAACACATCATCTCCAGGACTACGAACGCATCTGGAATGATCGCTTTGACCGATTAGAAGCTTATTTACTTAAGGAACAAAAGAACTACGTCTCCTCTCGCAAAAAATAATATGCCCCAAACCATTCTCATTGAACGCGTCATCCATGCTCCGCGCGAACGCGTCTACAAGGCGATGCTCGATCCAAAAGACCTGGTTCATTGGCATCACGCCGATGAATCGGACTACGCCTTATGCCGAGTCCGATGCACGCAACGGTGGAAAATTCAAAATCGGCTTCAAATCCCCTGATGGAAAAAACGACTTTGATTTTGAGGGTGTCTACAACGAGCTCGTTGAGCCAGAACGCATCGTCTACACCATCGCAGATGGCCGACCTGTCACGATTGTTCTCAGTGATGAAGGCGGTAAAACCAAGGTCTCACTTACACTCACTCTGGAAGACGAGAACAGCGCAGAACAACAGCGCGAGGGCTGGGGCTTGATGCTTAAGCACCTCGGAGAATACTTGGAATGCTCCTAATCTCATTCAATAATTCTTGATCCTAGCAACAAAAAACATATGGCTAAACCGCTCGTCATAACCCGCATTTTTGATGCCCCGCGTGAACTCGTTTGGAAAGCCTGGACCGATGTCGAGATGCTCAAAAAATGGTGGGGTCCAAAGGATTTCACGGCACCTATTATCAAAATGGATTTCAAAGTTGGAGGTAAATATCACTGGTGTATGCGTGGCGCAGGACCAGACGGTAAGATCGGCGATTTCTGGACCACCGGAGAATTGAAGGAAATTATTCCACTGGAAAAACTCGTTTACACGGATAACTTCTCAGACGCAGAAGGAAATGTCGTCCCAGCATCAGCCTACGGAATGAGCGGTGGCGACTGGGGTGAAGGTATTGTGACGATCAAGCTGGAAGATATGGACGGTAAGACAAAAATGACCCTTACGCATGAAGGCCTGCCAGAGGGCGATATGCAGGAACAAACAAGCGCTGGTTGGATGCAATCGCTCGATAAGATGGAGGCAATTCTGTAGCGTCCCATGGACATCTGCATCACCTGCGGCTTACCGATCAGCGTTTCCTATTCCGGTGACGTCGGTCTGAAAACCAAAGATGGCTGGATCTGCGGCTATGACATCCTGCACGGAAAAGTGAAAAGCCCAGAAGAAATCTTCAAACAAAACGTCACTTATTTCTCGGGACTACCCGTTACGGTCGACCTCGATCTTGCGACTCGCCTCGCCCGAAAAACATTGAACACGCTCCCCTATTGGAAAAACCAAAACATCCCAATTCTGAGTGGCCCTGAAGCCTCCGAAGAAGAGCTAAAAGAAGCCATGTCAAAACACTAAAACAACAAAACTCCCACCTTTCGGTGGGAGTTTTGTGTGGTGGACCCTAACGGGATCGAACCGTTGACCTCTTCCATGCCATGGAAGCGCTCTACCAGCTGAGCTAAGGGCCCGAGGAAACGAGTGTAACAAGAAGTAATCTTCTTGTTACCGAGTGACGAGGGACCGGATCGTGATAACGATACGGGCCCAGGAGCAGGAAAATAATGCCAAAACGCGCTCCTTCCGTCAATCCCTAGGCACCAAACGCGGAAAGTCGATAACGACGAATCCCCCGTACCCGATCTGCCTGCTTACGATTCCCTTGTGCCATCCGGAATCCTTTTGCCAAACGCATCGATTGCCCAGCAGACAAATGCGGAGCATCTGCACCTGTAACCACGCTCTCCCAAAAATCCGCTGCCTCATCAGCCTGCGAAAGCCACATCGGCTCCCAATCATCCGCCAAACTCACGGCTTCATCTTTTTCAACGATAGGAGGTTCAACAGATACCGTTGAAATTTCAACGCTCGCAACTGGAGTTGGTGCAGACTCGTTTTCTTCCTTGAGTGAGGTAGCTCGAGGCAACTCGATGCCTCTCAAACGTAATTCCGAAGCGAGCATTTCTTGCCGCTCAAAACGTACGAGACTTTTATCGCCCTTAGAAACTTGCGCATGCCTCTCCCAGTCATTCCACTCATTTAACAATTCAGAACGACTCTGACGGGCCAAAATGAGGCGATAAAGTGCTCGTCTAACTGAAAGGAGCTCCTGACAAACAACGTCCCAACGTTCTGCAAGTATTCCGTCTGGCTTTTTAGATAAATCCTCAATCAACTCTTTCAACAAAGAACCATGTCCGCTAAAAGCGGAGTCAAGAAGCTTGCTGATTGTTTTCGCTTCGGAAAGCAGAAGCCGGCGCATCTCCTGCGGAGACGGCCGGCGTTGCTCATGCCCGCCCTGCGTCCACGATTCGGGAACGAAGGATTCAATCAAGCGATTGAGGCGCTTGAGAAGATTGCGGGGGTCAAACATGGTTTTTTTTACTGACGAACCGGGTTGATGTCGGACTGGCTGTTGATTTCTTCACGGATCGGCTCTGGCAAGTTACGCGTCTCCGGGCGCAAGTTGGCGTTGACGGCTGTCGTCAAAGCGTTCAAACGCTGCTGGATCGCGGCATTACCCGGATACTGTTCTGCCAACGGCTTGATCTGATTCAAAGCATCCTGATACTGGCCGCGTTCCTCGAGCATTGCCGAGAGATACCAGCGGGCATTCACGTTGGAAGGTTCGATCGTCGAGACTTGCTGCATGAGCTCAAGCGATTCGTTCTTTTGATTGTTGCGGTAGTAAAGAATCGAGAGTTCAAAAGCGACTCCGAGATCCTTATTGTTGATACGCAAGACATTCTCAAGCTCCGTGATCGCATCCTTCACGCGTCCCTGGCGCTCGTAAACAATACCGAGGTGATAGCGGGCTGGAAGATAGTCAGGCTTGGCTGCAATAGCAGCCTTAAGCTTCTGCTCGCCAAGAGCCAAGTTGTCATTCACGTTCTTCTGAGTCTCGGCGCGGGCGGCAGCATCACCAGCATTCAACTGTGTGCGATAGGCATCCGAGCGGAGCAAGTAAAGCTTACCGACTTCGTTCAAGAAGACCGGGTTCTGCGGTTCACGCATCGTAGCTTCCTCGTAGTTCTTGATCGCAAATTCATCAGCACCACGGGTAAAGCTCGCGACACTCTGGTAGATCAAACCGAGGTTAGACCAGTTGTCGACGTTTGCCGGGGCAAGCTTGGTGGCGTTCAAACCCATGTCGACAGCCATCTTGATTTCATTCTGAATGGCCGGAACCTGTTCTGCAGACGCACCAGCCTGAATCAAGTTAGCCGCCTTGATCAAGTGAGCCTGCGACAAGTTACGCATGTACATGTCGAGCATCGGGTTAAGCGAGCTCGCCTTCTGAATCTTGACGATGATCTCATCCACTGGCTTTCCGGCGCGGAAGTCATTCACAGCACCCGTGAATGCAGCATCCGCAACATAGCGCTGACCAGAGATCCAAGTGACCGAGATACCGCCGATCAAAGCGACCACGAACACGACCGAGAGAATACCGTAAGCATACGTGCTCTTACGTGCATCCCAAGTCATCGTGTTGCGGCCAACCAACGAACCAAGCAAGGAGAACAAGAGCCACAGCGCAAACACATGCGCCATGTTGTAGTTGTAGAAGAAGGAAACAAACACCAAGGTCAACCAACCCGTGAAGACGATAAGGTAGGCATACCAAACATCATCATTACGCTCGCTCATCAAGTGACCAGCGCTCTTTACGATGGCCGAGATGATAAGGAGGAGCCAAAGGGCGGCACCAACGATACCCGTCGTAGCGAGCAAGGTAAGGAAGAACGAGAAACCACGATCAAAGCGGACATTCCAGAACGGTGAAAGGTTCACCATCTGTACGCGATACTTGGCATAGTCGTAAATCCACGTACCCGGACCAGAACCAAACACCGGCATCTCACGCAACGCCTCCTTGGCAATGTTCATGGAAGCCATGGCGGACGGCGAGACTTCAGACGGCAAGTTCAAGTTGATCGGCGTGCGGAAGAACAAGAGCAAAACCGAAACCGCGATCAAGACACCCGGAATAGCGAGCTTGGCCGGAGAACCAATCTGACGCGTACGCAAGTAGCCGATAACAACCGTGAGCAAGGTTCCAAAAAGCAATGCAGCCCAAGCGACCCAGTAGTCGACAATGATCAAAGAGATCAAGGAAACAGCGATCGTGGCCCATACCATTCCACGAGCAACCTGCCCGCTCATTTTCTGAGAGCCGAGCAAGCAGACATTGTTTCGGCAGCCATGGAAAGCAAGGCTAGAAGCAATGATAAGCGGAATCGTCATGTAAACGGCAAAGCTGAAGACGCTACCAACGCTCGTAAAGGTCTTTACCTGGGAAGCAGCGACCGGAATCAAGAAGATACCGAACATCTGCAGCAATCCGTAAACACCAGCGATAAGCGAGCTAAGCAGGAAGCTGAAAACAAAGTCGTAAACCTGCGAGGTCTGGCGGATGCGGTGAACGGAAACGACGTAAAACACCACCAAAGCTGCAACCGTAGAAAAAGCCCACGGCATCTGTCCAAGCGTACCAACCATCGAGAGATAGCGGTCACCGGAAAGAAGGGAGACGAGCAGGTAACCAAGACCAAAGAGGACGGCTACCAAGTGAATCCAGCTTCGGACAATCGTAAACTGCTTGTCGGCCAAAGCCTTACCCAACCAAGCCACACCGGCTACCGTCGCCAAAATGACGAGGATGGTCTGCTTGTTCAACTCAAGTACGTCGATCGTAAGCGAGCTAAAAAACAACGGGATCAAAAAGACGGCGCCATGAAGACAAACGTCGATGATCGTATTAAGAACTTTTGAAACACCCGGCATTGATTTAAGGGGCTCCGGGTTGCTCGCGCTAGGCGAGCCTTCGAAACGAGAAAAAATAGTGCTCATAATGTGCTATTTGGATTGGAGTATAACACACGTGTAATACGCATGTGCATAATGTTCAACAAGTATAGCACGCTCACGCAGCTAAGAAGCCTCTGTCGATGTGGGGCTAACAACAGGTATTTCTCCCTCAGAGATAAATTCTTCCTCTACTTCTGGCATTTCCTCGGGAGTTTCGATGATCGGCTCGGTCGTGGTCGGCGATGCAGGTGGCTCCGGCTCATCTACGATCGGTTCGGTACTCGTCGTAACCCAATCGGTCGGCATACCGGTTAACGGATCAACCGTCGCATACGTACCGTCCGACATTCGCATAACATCCCTTCCCGTCGTAGCTTCTACGCGCCAGGCAAACACGACGTCATGATCCTGGGTTTCTTGCATAATGATCTCAAAACCCGAGTCAGAATATCCATCCGTCCACCAAGCCCCGCCCGTAGACCCACGCGGCGTAACTTGCACATTCGGATAGGCGTTAAGTGTCGGGAACTCGATACGAACCTTCTTGGCGCCTGCGCTAATCGTCGCAAATCCCTGCTTACCCTGGCTGACAACGATCTCAGAAGAGACCTCTGGATCCTCTTGCTCCGCGACTTCCTGCTCATTCACCCAATAATTCGGATTCACAAACACTTCAATCTTGCTGATCTCCGCACCATCAAAATCCTCAAGCGCCAAACCGACAACAGGACCAGAACGGACCGCCTTAGCCGCGACACCCGGAATCGATGTCGGAGCCAACGGATCACCAGCCTTAATCGCGCCGTTCATGCTGGAAACCTTGGTCGGAACACGGCCAGAAAGAGCAATAGGATACGTCGATGTCGCCGGACGTCCCGCAATAAATGCCGGGCGTGTCGATACAATACCGAGCAACATATCATCTTCATTCAACGAGCGCTGTACATGGGTGCGGCCATGATCAGAGACAACGACCAAATCACCTGGTTCCAAGCTCATCCGGTGAATAATAACGTTCGGCAAAGTCATAGGTATCCATGCTCTGGAAACCATCGGCATTTGTGGAAATATAAGTCGAGGTAGGATCATCGGCATTCACAAACAAATACCACTGATTTTGTATTCCCCCTCCTCGCAAACTCGGAAACAATCTTCCTCCAACATGAAGATCATTCATCACAGATACATTACCGCTATCATCAACCTGTATCGATCCATCTGACGCAAGAGCCATGCCAGCCCAATAACCTACATTAACAAACAACTCAGCCGTTCCGGTCGCAGACGCGCTTTCCAGCGCATAGCCAAGCACCATTCCTGGCCGCGTGGCCTTCATGGCATATCCAGGAACATCCGATGAAACCAATGCGTCCCCAACTTGAATCGGTCCATTGTTCATCGAAACTTTTACTGGCACTCGACCAGCAAGGGCAACGCGCGTTCCACCAGACCAGCCTAGAACAAATCCCGGAGCGGTAGAGACAACACCGATGACCTTGGAATCATAGGCAACACCGCCGCTCTGCTTAACAGTAGCTGTGCTTGATGCATCAAGAACAAGCACGTCCCCCGCATCAGCCGTACCTGTAACGGAATAAAATTCAGCAATATCAAACGCATTTGCCAAGATGGGTCCGTCCGCCATAATCGAAGCCCCATTAATATTTGTCGTAGGACAGCCTGTACCGCTAAACGTATCATCGATACACAAACCTCCAAAAGTCGTGGCAGAAGAGTAACCGATCGTCATCGTAAAATTACTTGGTTCAGCAAGGGTGCTCGTGGTGCGGTTCGCGAGGAATGTCCGCGTTTGTGAGAATGTCGATGACGAAGGAAGCATGTCTAATGTTGCGATGCCATACCAACTTGTCGCCGACCCCTTATTGAGATAAGCCTGCGTGCCGGAAGCGGTACTGTTTTGACGGAAATAAATACTTCCAATTTGTGCATTCACGACATCATTTGGATCACTAGAACCAACATTAACCGTGACTTCTCCGGAATTTGAACCCAAGTTCCACAAATGAATCATCGAGGACGTTCTTGTATCCGTATATTTACGGATCGTCATGGCTGCTTCCGCTCCGAAGCCGTTTAACATGGCATCATTATCAGTTAACTCTAAGACCGTTGCGTTTGAACCAGAGGCATTCACTCCAAAAGACATCTGATTGAACTCGTTATAATAGGAGATTCTCGAACCGGCAGCATTGACCGGATCATTCAAATCTTTCGTAAAATTTAACAGCGTAGCATTAACCGAACCAAAGAGATTGAAATTACCGATTAAAAATCCTTCCGATCCCGTCGTAGAAATCGACAATAACTGTGACAGTTCAAAATCGGTTGGAGCAGGAGCGTCAATATAAAATGGCGTTGAAGTCGATGGTAACAAGATATTCACGGTTCCTGTCACATTGAGCGCCCCTCCCACACTCAACGTCCCGGTTACGCTTGAGCTTGCGGCTACAAACCCGCCAAAGAGCGTAAGAGTACTTGTCGCTAATGCGCCTCGATTCGACACCGTAAGCAGCGTCTCTGTACCTGAAGCTGGACAATTCGTACCGTTAGAGAGACAAACATTGAATCCTCCGACGGTAACATTGGTCGTAGAGACGGTTCCGCTAAAGAAACCATTTCTAAATTCAAGCGCAGACGTACCAAGATCGAAAGTGTCATTTGACGTAGGAACGAGGTTCACGCCAAAGTTCATATCTGCTCCATTCCCACCACCAACAGGAAGCTTGATGACATTATTGTTACCACCGTTCGTCACCCACATATGGGTGCCATCAAACGCAATGCCGTTTGCAGCTACTCCATTTGTTGATGTAACGACAACAGCAGCGTTGGTATTAACATCAATCTTTATAACATCAGCTGCGATACCCTTCGTCACCCACATATGGGTGCCATCAAACGCGAGACTATTAGGAGACGTTCCAGTCATCGTCGCAACAACGGTATTAGCCGTGATATCAATTTTAGAGATGGTATCTTGTGTTTGATTCGCAACCCACATATGGCTGCCATCAAACGCGATACCTAAAGCACCAGTTCCTACCGTCGTCGTCGCAACAACGGTATTACTTACGATCTCAATCTTGTTAGCATTAGCGGAAGTAGTATTAGCAACCCACATATGGGTGCCATCAAACGCAATGCCGCTAGGACCTGTTCCAACCGTCGTCGTCGCAACAACGGTATTGGTCGTAATATCAATCTTGGAAACGTTGTTAGAGCCTGTGTTAGCTACCCACATGTGTGTTCCATCAAAGGCAACAGCATTAGGACCTGCTCCTACCGTCGTCGTCGCAACAACGGTATTGGTCGTAATATCAATCTTGGAAACGTTGCCAAAAGATTGGTTGACCACCCACATGTACGTACCGTCAAAAGCAATATCAACAGGATTTGTTCCAACCGTCGTCGTCGCAACAACGGTATTGGTCGTAATATCAATCTTGGAAACGTTGTTAGAAGCAGCATTCACAACCCACATATGGCTGCCATCAAAAGCAGCGTTTGTAGGAGAGTTACCGACAGGAACACGAACACTCTTGCCGCCATTCACAGCCGTCTTCAAGAGCGGCGAAAGAAACCAGCGATTTAGATAGCGAGCATCAAGGCGACTTGAAGCAACAATACCAAGGCTTGCTGAGAGCGTCAGCGATCCATCATTCTTGTTGATATAACCATTGCCGTAATGGGTCGATCCAGGTCCAGCAATAAAAGCGCCATTGGTATACACGCTGGAAGCAGACCCGATATTGCCAGCCACAAAGAGATCATCGCCCGTGAGCTGGAAGGCGGTGTTCATGCCGCTAGCCGTCGTGGCCCCAATCACGAGATCAGCTCCGGCTCCGGTCGAGGAGTTCTGACCGATCAGGAAGCGTGAAGTGGTTGTATTGTTAAGGAAAACAAACGGAGCATTGCCTAGGGTAGAAGAGCCGATAGCGATATCGGTCGTTGCAGTCGCGTTTCGCGCAAAATCTCCAGCGAGGTTGAAGGTCCAGTTAAGGTCAGCTACACCAGAAGAAGCCGGACAGTTGGTGCCATCCGTCAAACAAACAGAGACAAAGGTGAGACCTCCGAAGCCATTGGTACCAATGACGGTAGAAGAAGCGCCATCCGCAAATGGAAGGACAAAGTTCTCGGTGTTAGCGGTATTCGGAGCCTCTAAGCTCACCATGCCTCCACCGATGGATTCAAAGCGGAATTGCGGTTGATTGGAAGTGCCTGCAGCATTGAGATAGAGATGTCCCGGCTGTCCAAGGGAGTCACCAGGCGTGAGATAGATATTTCCAGCTGGGTTTCCGCCAAGACCGTTGCCAGCCAGGATATTCACGTCACCGGCAAGACCAGAAGTAACATCACCGGCGATAATGCTGATGGAAGGCTGGGTCAGGAATGCGCTGTCAGCCGAAATAACGAGCGCGCCATCGGTCTGATTGATGAATCCGTCTCCAAACAAGGTAGGACCGGTTTCTCCGGTAACAAGCATGCCATTGGAGAAGATCGAGGAAACCGAACCAATATTGTCGGCGGCAAACAGATCATTGCCATCGAGGACAAAGTCGGAGTTCAGGAAAACATCGTAGGTAGAGGTACCGACATAGACATCGCGCAAAAGGGTGCTTGTTCCGGCAACAGCAAAGGTTCCTGTGACAGAAGAGGAAGCTGCCACAAAGCCGCCAAAGAACTGGGCCGTGGTAGTCGTGAAGCTGCCGCGTGCGGTGACCGACTGGAGGGTGTCATTAGAGGAACCGCTTGCCGGACAGCCAACGCCATTGCTCAAACAGATACCGACACCGGAAACGGTAGCTGTGGCAAAGTTAGCCGTATTGGCATACAAGAACGATGAAGTGACTGTTGCGAACGTACCTGTTGAGGCAAACAGGAACGTACCAGTCGCATTGCGGAAGTTGAGGTTAGAAACCGTACCGGTTGCCGCAGAGAGAATGTTGATATTCGCATTGGTTGCCGTAGCGGTCGTAAAGCCACCCAATGTCGCAAAGAGGTTAGTCGTGGTGACCGAAGTACCGGTAGCCGTTGTGAAGTCGACATTGCGGAGCGAGGTAGAACCGACGACGACAAAGGTACCTGTGACCGAGGATGAAGCTGCGACGAATCCACCAAAGAACTGGGCCGTAGTGGTCGTGAAGCTGCCGCGAGCCGTGACCGATTGGAGGGTGTCGAGGCCAGAAGAAGCCGGACAATTGGTGCCATCCGTGAGACAGACGCTTGAGAAATAGAGTTGATTATTTCCATCCGTCGCAATCACAGTACCGGATGCACCGGTAAACTGCGGCAGAATCCAAATCGTACTTGATGCAAGAGTATTTGCAGCTCTAAAACCAACAAAATCATCGTTAGAACCTGCAAGCTCACCAAAACGCAACTGTGCCGTGATGTCTGTATTATTTGCATCTTGAATCATCACAAACGTAGCAGCATCATTCAAGGAACTGGCAGCAGAAGAAATGCCCGGGCGAAGATAGATAGACCCTGATTGATCAAAGCCAGTACTATCACTTCCAGCATTAAGCTGAATGTCCCCTGCAACACCATTATTTGCACCGCCAGATTGAAGCAACACATCTCCGCCATCACCAAGACCAACACCGCTGCCACCTACCAAGGCGGCCGTTCCCGCGAGATCACCGCTCGATGTACCGCTATTTCCAGCAAAAACCTGCGCCCAACCACCATCACCACCAGAAGCGCCGTCGCCAGCCGTCATAAATGCAGCGCCACCATCCTCTAAACCAACGATCCCATCGCCAGCTCGCAAACCTAGATCACCATAATCTCCTGTAAGCGAGCTAAAAGCTTGAATTTCAAGTATTCCGTTTGTCTTTGTAATTGAACCATCGGCATAGATAGTTGACGAGCTACCGGCGACAAACGACCCATTCGTATAGATCGATGAAACCGAACCAATGCTTCCTGCAACAAATAAATCATTGCCGTCTGCAGCAAACAGCGAGTTTAGACCTCCAGAATATGTAGAAGTACCAACATAGGCGTTCTGAAGCAGGTTAGCGCTTCCCGCAACATTCAACGTCCCCGTCACACTCGAGCTTGCAGCCACAAACCCGCCAAAGAACTGGGCGGTGGTGGTCGTAAAGGAACCGCGAGCCGTGACAGATTGAAGCGTATCGTTAAGCACGGTACCGATTGGACAACCAACACCATTTGCAAGACAAACGGCCTGACCGGAAACGGTTGCTGTTGCAAAAAAAGCGTTATTCGCGAAAAGATCAGTTGTAGTAACCGACAATGAGACAAGCGTTCCGCTGACGGTCGCGGTCGCATTAAAAACAAAGCTTCCCGTCGAGGTGCCTCCAGCAAACTGGATCGCGTTGGTGGTCGTATTGCCGGCATTCGTCACCGTCTGGAGATTCGGCGAGGTTCCTGACGGACAATTCGTTCCATCAGCCAAACAGACGAGCTGACCGGTAACAGTAAGGTTGGTTGTAGAAACCGTCGTCGCAAGCAGTGTTCCACCAGCGGCATTCGAAAACAAAAGATTCGAAGCAAAAAGATTTGTTGAAGTGGTGTTCGTACCTGTCGCGTTCGTCCATGTGATGCCAACGACACCCAGACTATCCACTGTCAGATTTGTAAAGGCACCATTTACACCAAACACATTGGTACTTGTAACGCTTGTCGCCGTCGCATTCGTAAACGTAACTCCAGCAAGAGTAGAGACTCCCGTCACGTTAAGAGTACCCGTCGCTGTGATGTTGGAAGCTGTAAGCCCGCCAAACAAGGTAAGGGTGGTGGTGGTAAAGCTTCCGCGATTGGATACGGTCTGAAGCGTATCGGCTTCAGCGACTGATCCCGTGGAACAGAACAGTCCATTGGAGAGACAAATCCCCTGTCCGGCAACGGTTGCGGTCGCAAAGGAAGCGATGTTGGCGTTCAGGTTGGTGGAACTTGTCAGGCCACTGACAAAAACATTGGTAGACGTGACTGATCCTTGGCGATTGATGGAAAAGACGACCGCGTTTGCATCATTGATGCCTCGAATCAAGAAGTCATTGGAGTTAGAGGTTCCATTGGATCGAACATCGAGAGTGGAACGGGTTCCCGTAGCGGCATCGTTCTGGGTTTGATTGAGGGTGAAGAGTGTTTGCCCCCCCGATGCCGTACTCGAGGCATACATCCCCTGCAATTGTCTGGCATTGAAAGCCTGAGGAGCAGAAGCAAAGCGCTTTCGAGGGCTCATTTCAGCATCAGCGTTGATAGTGACGCCAAGGTAGAGCTGGTCGGAGTTCCAGTTCACGGTATCGAGCGTGTTCTGACTTCCCCCTGCAGCAGACGTATCGCCAAGAAGAACGGTGAAGAGACCATTCTGGACATTCACGGTGAGCGGCGTTGGAGTCGCCAAGGTACCGGTCGCTGTCCAAAGACGAGTACCTGCTGTCGATGCGTCGTATAACGAAAGATAGACGGAGTAGTTTCCATCAGCCACTGGGAAGCCCGAGCTATCCATGAGGCGAGCTTGATAGTTGATCTGATTGTTGATTTGAGGAGCAGCCAAGACAGCCGAGGAAGACAGAAACAACCCACCGAGAAGGAGGGTGAGAGCGATCAAAAAAGGACGAAGGGAACGGGGCATGTCGATGACCAAAAGTGTGAACTCTTAGCCTACTTCAATTGTATGATTAATTAATCAATGAGACGAAAGTTAGCTAAAACAAAAGGTAAACGATAATTTTCTACGTTACCTATATTATCTTCACTATGTGGATAACCTGTGTCCAACTGTGTACACGCAATTTCAAACTACCCAGACTAGATCGCTTCACTTGATGTTGCGGATGCCTCTGAATCTGTTGACCCAGTAACAGAATCAGTGGAGGTCGATTCGCTTCCCGACAAAGCTTCAGTCGAAGTCGTCATCGGAGACTCCTCAATAATCGATTCCGTCGTTGTTGGTGTCGTAAAACCAAAAGGTAAACCCGTCACAGGATCAATGTCTGCAGATGTGCCGTCCGATAAATTCAATCGATCACTTCCCTGTAACGGCTCCACCTGCCATGAGAAGTAAGCATCGAATGTCTGTTCAGCTGACATCAAGATATCGAAACCCGTATCGCTATATCCATCCGTACCCCAATTACCCTGAATCAAGCCACGCGGTGTGACCTGTACAAACGGATAGGCGCCGATCGAGTCAAAGCTGATATGTACGCGCTTTGAGCCAGCAACGATCATACCGACACCGCGACGCGTCACACCTGAAGTAACGTTATTAATAACCGTATTATTGATAATCGTTTCCTGATTTGTCTCGGCTTGATTGGTCCACCAACCCGGATTCACAAACACCTCAATACTACCGACATTCGTCTGATCGTAATCTTCCAAGGCCAAACCAACGATCGGTCCTGTATGAATTGCCTTAGCAACAACTCCAGGAATCGATGTCGGAGCCAACGGATCACCTGCCTTAACAGCACCGTTCATACCAGAAACCTTGGTCGGTACACGGCCAGAAAGCGCGATTGGATATGTCGATGTTGCCGGACGTCCCGCAATAAACGCAGGACGAGTCGATACGATACCCAATACCATAGCCTTATCGTTCATTGAGCGCTGTACATGCATGCGTCCTGAATCGGAAACGATGACCACATCACCCGGCTCAAGTGAATCCGGTGAGTAATAGCGCTCCGCAAAATCATACGTATCCATACTCTGCCAACCTTCTGCATTGGTTGAAATATATGCAGCCGTCGATGATGTATCATCGACAAATACATACCAATCATCTTGTAGCCCCCCGCCTTTAGAGGAAGGATAAAACTTACCTGCAACTGACAAACTACCTGCAACAGAGGCATTTCCTACCTGGTCGATCGAAAGCAAATCCGTTCCTGATGTTGACCGAATACTAAAGCGCGAAGTTGTTGCAGAAAGAATATCCGTCAACAGCGTAAAAGATGAGGCTACAACCGATGTTGAAGATGCATCCCAAGCCTCACCACGGAAAGTAAGGCCCCATGAATCGGAAGTCGGGTTTAAATCAGTAGCAGATACGGAAGCGGTGATCGTGAGATCGTCATGAATCGTGGTAATTGTGCCATCCGTTGCTAAAATAGATCCCGCCCAATACCCGACAGCAACAAATACTTCAGCCGTACCCGTAGCAGACACGCTCTGAAGCGCGTGACCAATAATCATACCCGGCTTCGTCGCCTTCATGGCATAGCCAGGGACATCGGAAGACGTAAGAGGATCGCCAATCTGAACCGGACCATTGTTCATCGAGATCTTGGTCGGAACGCGGCCCGTAAGGGCAACAGCGACATCGGTACTGGAAGGATTGAACCAGCCGAGTTCAAATCCAGGATTCAAGGAGACGATACCGATGAGTTTCGGATCATACATCGTGCCCGAATGCTTCGTAACCATCGTAGATGTCGATGTTTCAAGAACAAGGAGATCTCCGCCTTCAGCCGTACCAGATACCGAGTAACGCTCAGCCAAGTCAAAGGCATTCGCCGTGATACCTGCATCCGTCATGATCGAGCGGCCGCCAATGTTGGAAATCGGACAACCGCCGCCAGTGATTGCATCATCAACACAGAGACCGCCACGGTTGGATGAAGAAGAATAATCGATATACATCGACCAAGAATCACGGTTAGCTGGAGGAACGTTGAAAGAAGGTGAAACAGCAATCGAATCAACCAAGATACCCCATGCCGTATATGGCGTGGTACTTGAGTTGTAGGCATTGCGAACGCGGAGGATAGCATCCGTGGAAGAACCAGTGATCGTGGAAGGACCCTGAACCTGAATACCGCCATTGCCGACACTGAGCCCCGTCTTCACATTGAGATAGCTGCCGATATCAGCACCTTCGGCCACATTCAATTGACCCGTAAACAAAGAGCCGATATTCGCAGAAGGAGCGTCAACACCCGGTAAACGGATCACATGCAAGAGCTCGCCATCACCGACATACGCATAGCGTCCCTTCACATCCACCCCAGCCGGAGACCCCGGACCATTGAAGCCCCACACAAGAACCGGACGCGTGGAACTCGAAACATCAAAGACACGGAAGTTATCAACGCTGCCCAAACCCGTATCCGATGTCACATACAGATAGTCACCTGCTTTCGTGACATTGGAAATATTTCCACTAGAAATCGGGGGAACCGTTGAGAGCAGTCGAGGGCTTGCCGGGTTGGAGACATCGACGATCACAAGACCGTTGGTATCAT
Source organism: Candidatus Uhrbacteria bacterium (assembly GCA_016699205.1). Lineage (NCBI taxonomy): Bacteria > Candidatus Uhriibacteriota > Candidatus Uhrbacteria bacterium. The sequence continues at coordinate 691,624 of CP064964.1, read as the reverse complement.
CCGTGACATAAGCGATGCCTTCTGACACGAACACCTTTTCTGCAGAACCGGCCGTATTAAGAATACCGATCTGGCGGAGATCGACCGGATCCGAGGCATCAAGAATACGCAAACCGTCAGCACCATCACCGACATAGAGATAGCGGTCCTGGAGATAAACGCCTTGGGAGGAATTCGTACCGCTGCCATCAAAGGTCTCCTTCAGGACAGGAGTATACGGATTGCCGACATCAACCACTTCCACACCCGTACCAAGCGCAGCAATATATGCATAGCGGCCGGAGACAAATACCTCATGAGCCGTTCCAAGACCGGTGGTTGTACTGATCTGTCTGAGAACGCCGGTAGCATTCTCCGTACTGAAGATCGCAAGGCCGTTGGTGCCTTGAGCGACATAGAGATAGCCGCCAGCCACAAACAAGTCGCGTCCGCTTGCAGAGGAAAGCACGCCAGCCGCCGTATTGGTTGCGAACTCTGGGTTGGCAATAGAAATCTGATGGACGCGCGTACTCGCATCATTCGTCGTATAGACATAGTCGCCGGCGGCATATACTGATTGGCTGGCAACACGGACGGTACGTACGGCTGTTGCGGAACCAAATCCGGAAACATCGATATCAGAGGCACTGATGGAACCGCGTGCCATGATGCTGCCTCCGGCATGAATGCCTCCACCGACATACAGCTGATTGCCGATCGTGAAGTCATTTTCAATCAAACCTGTGCCTGCCTGGACGGAACCGACGAGCATGGCGGGGGCAGTAATACTTGGCATCTCATAGATGAAATAGGCGCTTGCTGTACCAACATGTAACTGATTGCCCTCAACCTGCATATCTTGAACACTACCCGATGCAAGCGTTGTCACTAAGAATGGATTAGTGGAGCTTGAAACATCAAAAACCGCTACTCCTGTCGAGCCTCCGACATAGAGATAGTTGCCTGAAAGTGCGACCTCAGTAGGTGCAGACTGACTCGATGGCACGGAACGAGCAACAAAAGGCTCCGTTGAAGAGGCGATGTTAATGATAGTAAGTTCATTGGAGCCGCTTTCAACCATATAAGCATAGTTCCCTTCTGCAACGACACCTTGAGGATTACTAAAACCCGAAATATAGGAAGTATGCGTCGGTGAATACGGATCACTTACATCGATAATATAAAAATTATCGGTTCCAATATCCGTCATGTATGCATAGCGCTCTTTCACATACAAGCCATTCGTCTGGTTGCTGCCAACAAGACAAAGAGTACACGGGAGCTGCGCGGTCCCTAGTTCAGTTAGACGCGTAGCATCAGAAATATCATAAATAGCCAATCTCGCATCTCGAGTAACATAGAGATAACCACCTGAGAGAAAAGCGGCATAAGGCGCATTACCAGTAGATGTCGCAACGAGCTCAAGACTTGATGGACTTGATATGTCGTACACGTTAATCGTTGCGCCAACCTGGTAAAGGTAATCATTTTTAAATACAAGATCTCCTACATCATTTGCAGCAAGAATATTTGCAATATTTACCGGAACCACCGGGTCAGAAATATTATAGACAAGCTGAGACGAGGTAATAAGTTCACCGTCATAAATGGCTGTAATCCCATTATGTACGGCGATCTGCTTGCCGTTACTCGAGATACCTGTACGTGACGAAGTAGCAAAGCTTGTCGCCCCCACAATAACCGATGACCCAACCAGCGGACCTCGTGAGAACACGCCTTCAATACCGGCAAGAATACCTCCAGCCACATTGAGACGTCCGCCGATATCGAGGTTGTTAAGAACCTGACCCGAGCCCATCTCAAGCGATCCGATCTTGGCACTCGAGATATCGGCGCCACCAAGATCAAGAATAGCGAGACCGCTTCCAAAGTCGGCCACATAGAGGTACTTGCCAGAAATCATCATGCCAAAAGCGGCACCCGGAGTATTGTATTCAGCGATCTTGATGAGGCCATTTGGATCAGTAATATCAAGGACTTCAATGCCATCAACATGCTTGGAGAGGTAGAGATAGCGGCCAGAAAGAGTAATGTCATTCAATTGAAGCGAAATGACAGGTGAATAGGTATCGAGTGACACCGGAGCAGCCGGGTTCGAAATATCGATGGAAACAACATCGGCTCCATCATTAACCACGTAGGCATATTGGCCAGACACGATCACCGTTCCAAGGTTGTTAAAGCCGCCGAGCGTACCAGTTGCCGTTGGATTGGAAGGGTCCGTGATGTCGTAGATACGGAAGGTCGTATCATTAGCAACGTAAGCAAACTTGCCCTGTACATCAACGCCTCCGACAGAACCTGTAAGGGTAACAATCGCCGTAGACGTCGGAGCTGTCGGACTTGAGATATCAACGATCTGGAAATCCTGGCCTCCCATATAGGCATACTGGCCGGAGATAACAGGTTTGGTGCTGCCGAGACCGTTAGCGTAATAGCCGACCTGAACCGGACGGCCCGGTCGGGAAATGTCGATAATCTTGAGACCATCAGCAGCCACATAGGCATAGTCCCCGGCAAGCGTGAGGTCGCTAGCATTCACGGAAGCGAGGGTTGAGATGAGGGTCGGATTAGAAGGATTGGATACGTCGAGTGCAACAAAGTTGCTGTCGGCGAGATAGGCGATATTGTTGCGGACAGCGACTCCGGTCGGGAACGTGGTGAAATTGGAGCTGGTCGCAAGAGTAAAGACAGGGTTAACAAGGTTGAGAGCCGATCCGCTTGCTGTTCCAAACGCAATAGTTCCTGACGCGTAGATATTGCGGAATGAGCTTGTGACCGATCCGAGGTTCAATGTGTTGTTTGCACTTGGTCTAAAGACATTCGATGAAGCACTCACGACGATGTCGCCAGTGGTACGGGCAATATATCCATCTCCATACAAAGTCGATCCGCTGCCTGCAATAAAGGCGCCATTGGTATACACGCTCGATGCCGAACCGATATTGCCAGCCACAAAGAGATCATCACCCGTGAGCTGGAACGCGGTGTTCATGCCGCTTGAAGTCGTGGCACCGATCACGAGGTCGGCGCGGGCTCCGGTTGTCGTATTCTGTCCGATCAGCAAACGTGAAGTCGTCGTGTTATTCAAGAAGGCGAATGGCGCATTGCCGATCGTCGATGAACCGATGGCAATATCCGTTGTAGCCGTCGCATTACGTACAAAATCACTGGCAAGATTAAAGGTCCAATTAAGATCAGATCCGATCCCTGCCGGACAATTCGTCCCATCCGTCAGACAGACAGAGACAAAGGTAAGCGCACCAGAACCATTTGTTCCGATAACGGTAGAAGAAGCTCCATCGGCAAACGGCAAGACAAAATTGACAGAGTTGGAAGTACTTGGAGATTCAAGACTGATAAAGCCGCCGCCAACAGAAGTAAAGCGGAACTGAGGAGTATTAGAAGATCCTGTGACTGGCTGGAAATATAGATGACCAGGGTTACCAAAATCAGCATCTCCAGGAGTTAAATAGATATTACCCGCCGGAGGGCCACCGCTCGCGTCACCCGCTCGAATATTGATATCACCAGCGGGAGCAGAGACGGTATCACTAGCTCGAAGAGTAATGGATGGTTGATTAAAGAAATCGTATTGAGTCGAGATAACCAAAGCGCCAATATCCTTAATAAATCCATTTCCAAATAAAGTTGGATCAGTTTCTCCGGTAACGAGCATGCCATTGGAGAAGATCGAGGAAACCGAACCAATATTGTCGGCGGCAAACAGATCATTGCCATCAAGGACAAAGTCGGAGTTCAGGAAAACATCGTAGGTAGAGGTACCGACATAGACATCGCGCAAAAGGGTGCTTGTACCAACAACGGCAAACGTACCCGTGACGGAGGAGGAAGCAGCTACAAACCCTCCAAAGAACTGGGCCGTAGTGGTCGTGAAGCTGCCGCGTGCGGTGACCGACTGGAGGGTGTCGAGGCCAGATGCAAGCATGTCCAAAGTCACGATACCCACCCAACCATTCGAACCAGCGTCAGCAGTTTTAAGATATGCTTGAGTACCCGCGGTCGTGCCTCCATTGTTGAAGAAAATACTTCCAGGCTCTGCATACACAAGGCCCTCAGGACAACCAACGCCGACATGTTGTACGATTCCGGCCGAATCGATGTCATTAGCCAGTCTGAGAGCAGCCGTAGATGAAACACCGGCATTATTCTTAATCTCTACCGCGGCACGACTTTGGGTTCCACCATTGTTCGTATTGTAGAGAGTGAGATCAGACATCGATAAACCAGCCTCCAACAAACTAAGAGCAAAGGCATTGCTAGTATGACTGTAATACGCCAATGCGCCACTCGCTGAAACAGGATCAGTAATGTCGTCAGTGAACGCGAATGCGCTTAAATCCTGACCAAAAGCTCGAATCTTTTGAGCAATTAAGCCCGTTGAAGACCCGACAGTAGAAATAGACAAGCCGCTCGATCGATCATTTGCATTCGGAAAAGAAACTTTAATCGAGACAGGATTTGAAGTTGCCGTAAGAGCAACGTCCATAGAACCAGTTACATTCAAAAATCCTGCAACCCCAAACGTACCAGTAACACTCGAGGAAGCAGCGACAAAACCGCCAAAGAACTGAGCTGTGGTGGTCGTGAAGCTGCCGCGGGCCGTAACAGACTGAAGGGTTTCTGTTAGCGCGTTGTTGACGGGACAACCAACACCATTAAATAGACAGATCGCCTGGCCTGAAACAGTGGCCGTGGCAAACGTGGCCGTATTAGCAATGAGCGTTAGACCTGTCGCCGACTGAAAACCCATTGTCGATACAAATGAGCTAGTCGTTGTCGTGTGAGTACTTGTTGTATTACCAAACACGCCATTATAACGGTTCGTCACCGATCCAAGACTTACGGCTAGATCGACAGAAGGCGTTATGAAACCTCCAGAAGCATCAATCGTGAGATTGCCATCATTCTTGTTGATATAGCCGTTGCCAAAAACTGTTGATCCGCTTCCGGCAATAAAGGCGCCATTTGTATACACGGAAGAAACAGATCCAATATTTCCCTGAACAAATAAGTCGTCCCCCGTTAACTGGAAAGCCGTATTCAAACCGCTTGATGTCGCCGCGCCAATAACCACATCGGCCAAGGCTGTTCCGCCACCGACCACCAAACGGGAATCAGTAGTGTTATTCAGGAAAACAAATGGCGAGCTTGGCTGGCTTGAACCGCCAATCAGGACATCAAGCGTCGTCGTAACCTGATAGAGCTGCTGCGTACTCGAGTTGAATACCCAGTTGCCATCGCTAGCACTCCCTCCCGATACCGGACAGTTCGTATTGTCCTGCAAACACACGTTAACACCGTTAACCGTAAGCGCTGTCGTGATATTGAGCGAGCCTCCCGCACCTGAACCAAAATTAAGTGCATTAGCTAGTAACGTTGTGCCGCTTGCGACATTGAAAGAGAGGTATCCCGTCGTCGTAGCGTTTACACCCGTCGCATTCGTAAATGTAAGACCAGCTAAAGAAGACACCCCGCTCACGTTCAAGGTACCAGTCGCAATAATGTTTGAGACTGTAAGTCCACCAAAAAGTGTAACCGTAGTTGTCGCAAATGAACCACGGTTGGTAACTATGGCAAGTGTATCGGTTTCACCTGCCGCCGGCACACAACCCACGCCATTGGAGAGACAAATCCCCTGACCCGCCACGGTCGCTGTCGCAAAGGAAGCGATGTTGGCCGTAACGTTCGTCGATGTCACGCTCGTACCCGTCGCATGAGTGAAGTGAACGGATTGAAGATTGGAGGTTCCAGTAACAGAAAGTGACCCGGAAATATTCAACGTCCCCGTCACACTCGAGCTCGCAGCCACAAACCCGCCAAAAAGCGTCAATGTTGAAGTAGCAATGGAACCGCGGTTGGATACAGTAAGCAGCGTGTCAGACTCAATCGTTGTCGATGCGGGACAGAAAGTACCATCAGAAAGACAGACGCCTCGTCCTGCCACGGTCGCCGTTGCAAACGTACCGATATTTGCCGTGAAGCTGGTACCGGAAGCCGTCGTAAAGCCAAAAGAGGAAACAAAGGCAGAAGTACCCGTCGACGCCGTGTAAAGAAGATTCGCTGCAAACAAATTGGTTGTCGTTGCATTGATGCCCGTCGCATTCGTAAACGTAACTCCGGCAAGCGTTGAAGCACCCGTCACGTTAAGAGTACCCGTCGCTGTGATGTTGGAAGTTGTAAGCCCGCCAAACAAGGTAAGGGTGGTGGTGGTAAAGCTTCCGCGATTGGATACGGTCTGAAGCGTATCGGCTTCAGCGACTGATCCCGTGGAACAGAACTGTCCATTGGAGAGACAAATCCCCTGTCCGGCAACGGTTGCGGTCGCAAAGGAAGCGATGTTGGCGTTCAGGTTGGTGGAACTTGTCAGGCCACTGACAAAAACATTGGTAGACGTGACTGATCCTTGGCGATTGATGGAAAAGACGACCGCGTTTGCATCATTGATGCCTCGAATCAAGAAGTCATTGGAGTTAGAGGTTCCATTGGATCGAACATCGAGAGTGGAACGGGTTCCCGTAGCGGCATCGTTCTGGGTTTGATTGAGGGTGAAGAGTGTTTGCCCCCCGGATGCCGTACTCGAGGCATACATCCCCTGCAATTGTCTGGCATTGAAAGCCTGAGGAGCAGAAGCAAAGCGCTTTCGAGGGCTCATTTCAGCATCAGCGTTGATAGTGACGCCAAGGTAGAGCTGGTCGGAGTTCCAGTTCACGGTATCGAGCGTGTTCTGACTTCCCCCTGCAGCAGACGTATCGCCAAGAAGAACGGTGAAGAGACCATTCTGGACATTCACGGTGAGCGGCGTTGGAGTCGCCAAGGTACCGGTCGCTGTCCAAAGACGAGTACCTGCAGTCGATGCGTCGTATAACGAAAGATAGACGGAGTAGTTTCCATCAGCCACCGGGAAGCCAGAGCTATCCATGAGGCGGGCTTGGTAGTTGATCTGATTGTTGATCTGAGGAGCAGCCAAGACAGCCGAGGAAGACAGAAACAACCCACCAAGAAGGAGGGTGAAAGCGATCAAAAAAGGACGAAGGGAACGGGGCATGTCAACGCTGTGGAATCTGCTTTCTAGTGCGAAAACAAAAGCCTCTACTATTCTATAAATTTCGCTTTATAGAAAGCGATTATGTGAATTTATGCTCTATATATAGTAAAAAATGGCTAAGCTAAAGTTAAAATAATAAGTATAAAAAGCTGTGGATAAACTGTTAAGAAGTGTACTTAAGCAAAAAGCCTGCCCTGTGGTCTTGGGGCAGGCTTTTCATTAAAAGTCTTTGGGGAAAGACCGGATTATTGATGTACTACATATGCTTATATATATGAGAGAGCTATTTATGGTTTAAGGGGCGCCTGGGTCTGTTGAGCTGCCTGATCCTGGGTCGGTGCCGGGGTCAGTCGAGCTGCCGGAGCCTGGATCTGTACCCGGGTCAGTTCCCGAGCTGGTCCCAGGATCAGTACCTGGATCCGAGCTCGTGGTCCCGACTCCTGTACCCGGACCAATGCCGGTCAGGTAGTCGATAGCGCCATGCGTATTGTCCGAATAGTAGACCTGTTCCCCTGCTTGAGTCGGCTCGACTCTCCAGGCGAAGCGGACATCATGGGACTGAACCTGATTCAAGACGATCTCGAATCCATGGTCCGTCACATTGTTGAGATACCAGCCGCCCTCAACTCCGGCATACTGCGTTACCTGGATATTCGGATAAGCACCGATGGAATCAAACTCGATGGTCACTTTAGTTCCGCCGGCAGCGATATCACCGAATCCGCGCTTAACCGTCGTGACTCCAGCCGGAGCGCTCGATCCGCCACCCGATGAAGGAGCTGACGGCATCACTGAACCATCACCATTGGTCCAACCCGGCTGTACAAACACCTCGATCATGTCATCGTCGCCGCCCGGATAAGCCTCAAGAGCCATACCGACCACATATCCGGCACCCGTAGCCTTAACCGCGATACCGGCATTGTCAGCAGAAGCCGTAAGCTGATCACCGATAGCAATCGGACCATTGGCATCCGAAACCTTGGTCGGAACACGTCCAGCCAACGCCACCGGATACGTGCTCGTCGAGTGCTTGCCAAGAACAAAGCCCGGCTTGGTCGAGACAATTCCCATGAACGGCTTCTGGTTGCCGCTAGCGCGCTCAATAGCGAGTCCGCCCTCGCTGCTTACCGTCACCAATTCACCTTCAATCAGCGGCTGCTCAGACACATAACGTTCAGCCAAGTCATACGAACCTTCCGACTGCCAACCATCAGCATTGGTAGACATGTAGGTCGATGTCGGACCAAGCATGTCATCCAAGAAGATGTAGTACTCACTCTGGACCGTGCCGCGGGCAGAAGGATAGAGCTTGCCGGCAATCGAGAGGTCGCCGTTAATCGTCGCCTTACCAAACTCATCGATGGAGAAGACCGAGGTCCCACTCGTATTCTGAATCGTGAACATCGAGCTAGAAGCAGTAATGACATCGTTCAAAAGGGTAAAGCTGCTCGTGACAACCGTTGAAGAAGCTTCATCCCATGCGGCACCGCGGAACGAGAGACCCCACGAATCAACAGCGATATTAGTTGAGCTAGCGATCGACACGGCATCGATCGTAAGGTCATCGGTCTGGAGAGCAACCGTACCATCCGTATTAAAGATGGATCCCGCCCAATACCCGACAGCAACGAATACCTCAGCCGTACCCGTCGCAGAGGCGCTCTGAAGCGCGTGACCAATAATCATACCCGGCTTCGTCGCCTTCATGGCATAGCCAGGGACATCGGAAGACGTAAGAGGATCGCCAATCTGAACCGGACCATTGTTCATCGAGATCTTGGTCGGAACGCGGCCCGTAAGGGCAACAGCGACATCGGTACTGGAAGGATTGAACCAGCCGAGTTCAAATCCAGGATTCAAGGAGACGATACCGATGAGTTTCGGATCATACATCGTGCCCGAATGCTTCGTAACCATCGTAGATGTCGATGTTTCAAGAACAAGGAGATCTCCGCCTTCAGCCGTACCAGATACCGAGTAACGCTCAGCCAAGTCAAAGGCATTCGCCGTGATACCTGCATCCGTCATGATCGAGCGGCCGCCAATGTTGGAAATCGGACAACCGCCGCCAGTGATTGCATCATCAACACAGAGACCGCCACGGTTGGATGAAGAAGAATAATCGATATACATCGACCAAGAATCACGGTTAGCTGGAGGAACGTTGAAAGAAGGTGAAACAGCAATCGAATCAACCAAGATACCCCATGCCGTATATGGCGTGGTACTTGAGTTGTAGGCATTGCGAACGCGGAGGATAGCATCCGTGGAAGAACCAGTGATCGTGGAAGGACCCTGAACCTGAATACCGCCATTGCCGACACTGAGCCCCGTCTTCACATTGAGATAGCTGCCGATATCAGCACCTTCGGCCACATTCAATTGACCCGTAAACAAAGAGCCGATATTCGCAGAAGGAGCGTCAACACCCGGTAAACGGATCACATGCAAGAGCTCGCCATCACCGACATACGCATAGCGTCCCTTCACATCCACCCCAGCCGGAGACCCCGGACCATTGAAGCCCCACACAAGAACCGGACGCGTGGAACTCGAAACATCAAAGACACGGAAGTTATCAACGCTGCCCAAACCCGTATCCGATGTCACATACAGATAGTCACCTGCTTTCGTGACATTGGAAATATTTCCACTAGAAATCGGGGGAACCGTTGAGAGCAGTCGAGGGCTTGCCGGGTTGGAGACATCGACGATCACAAGACCGTTGGTATCATCCGTGACATAAGCGATGCCTTCTGACACGAACACCTTTTCTGCAGAACCGGCCGTATTAAGAATACCGATCTGGCGGAGATCGACCGGATCCGAGGCATCAAGAATACGCAAACCGTCAGCACCATCACCGACATAGAGATAGCGGTCCTGGAGATAAACGCCTTGGGAGGAATTCGTACCGCTGCCATCAAAGGTCTCCTTCAGGACAGGAGTATACGGATTGCCGACATCAACCACTTCCACACCCGTACCAAGCGCAGCAATATATGCATAGCGGCCGGAGACAAATACCTCATGAGCCGTTCCAAGACCGGTGGTTGTACTGATCTGTCTGAGAACGCCGGTAGCATTCTCCGTACTGAAGATCGCAAGGCCGTTGGTGCCTTGAGCGACATAGAGATAGCCGCCAGCCACAAACAAGTCGCGTCCGCTTGCAGAGGAAAGCACGCCAGCCGCCGTATTGGTTGCGAACTCTGGGTTGGCAATAGAAATCTGATGGACGCGCGTACTCGCATCATTCGTCGTATAGACATAGTCGCCGGCGGCATATACTGATTGGCTGGCAACACGGACGGTACGTACGGCTGTTGCGGAACCAAATCCGGAAACATCGATATCAGAGGCACTGATGGAACCGCGTGCCATGATGCTGCCTCCGGCATGAATGCCTCCACCGACATACAGCTGATTGCCGATCGTGAAGTCATTTTCAATCAAACCTGTGCCTGCCTGGACGGAACCGACGAGCATGGCGGGGGCAACAAGACCCGGAATATCGTACATGAGATAGTTGCTAGCCGTCGTAACATGCAATGTCTTACCTTCAATTTGAAGATCAACAACACTTCCGGCGCGTACCGTAGCGACCTGAAGTGGATTGGTGGAGCTTGAAACGTCAAAGACGGTTACGCCGCTCGAACCTCCAACAAACAGATAGTTACCTGCCAAAGCAAGATCGGTTGGTCCAGCTTGCACGGAAGAGATGGTTCGAGCAATAAACGGCCCGGTAGAAGATGAAATATTAATTACATTAAGTTCACTACTCGAGCTCTCGACCACATAGGCATAGCCCTCGCTTACAACTACTTCCTGCGGATTGCTAAAACCAGTGATATAACCAACGGAAGTCGCATTATACGGATCGTGAATGTCGACAATGTGGAAGTTATCAGCACCAATATCAGTGACATAGGCAAAGCGTTCGCGGACATAGAGACCATTGCGCTGGTTGCTGCCAACAAGTCCTACGTTCGGAAGTGGTGCCGTATCGAGATACTCGATAGATTGAGAATCTGAAATATCAAAGATGGCTAAACCAGCATCTTGCGCGGCATACAAGTAAGGTCCGCTGATGAATGCTGAATAAGGAGCTAAAAGGGTAGTTGAGGCAACGACAACCGGATACGAAGGACTGGAAACATCGATGGCTCGGATCGTGGTATCGACTTCGTACACATAATCTCCCTTGATAATCACTTCACTACCTGCAGTTGAGGCAAGAATTGATGAGAGCAAAGTCGGATTTTTAGGTTGAGAAACGTCATACAGGCGAAGCTCAGGAGTAACAAATCCTTGTGAGATAACGGCAACCTCATTGTGAACGGACAGGTTAGCCGTCGTGCCGAGAAGGGATGTTCGTGACGAAGTAGCAAAGCTTGTCGCCCCCACAATAACCGATGACCCAACCAGCGGACCTCGTGAGAACACGCCTTCAATACCGGCAAGAATACCTCCAGCCACATTGAGACGTCCGCCGATATCGAGGTTGTTAAGAACCTGACCCGAGCCCATCTCAAGCGATCCGATCTTGGCACTCGAGATATCGGCGCCACCAAGATCAAGAATAGCGAGACCGCTTCCAAAGTCGGCCACATAGAGGTACTTGCCAGAAATCATCATGCCAAAAGCGGCACCCGGAGTATTGTATTCAGCGATCTTGATGAGGCCATTTGGATCAGTAATATCAAGGACTTCAATGCCATCAACATGCTTGGAGAGGTAGAGATAGCGGCCAGAAAGAGTAATGTCATTCAATTGAAGCGAAATGACAGGTGAATAGGTATCGAGTGACACCGGAGCAGCCGGGTTCGAAATATCGATGGAAACAACATCGGCTCCATCATTAACCACGTAGGCATATTGGCCAGACACGATCACCGTTCCAAGGTTGTTAAAGCCGCCGAGCGTACCAGTTGCCGTTGGATTGGAAGGGTCCGTGATGTCGTAGATACGGAAGGTCGTATCATTAGCAACGTAAGCAAACTTGCCCTGTACATCAACGCCTCCGACAGAACCTGTAAGGGTAACAATCGCCGTAGACGTCGGAGCTGTCGGACTTGAGATATCAACGATCTGGAAATCCTGGCCTCCCATATAGGCATACTGGCCGGAGATAACAGGTTTGGTGCTGCCGAGACCGTTAGCGTAATAGCCGACCTGAACCGGACGGCCCGGTCGGGAAATGTCGATAATCTTGAGACCATCAGCAGCCACATAGGCATAGTCCCCGGCAAGCGTGAGGTCGCTAGCATTCACGGAAGCGAGGGTTGAGATGAGGGTCGGATTAGAAGGATTGGATACGTCGAGTGCAACAAAGTTGCTGTCGGCGAGATAGGCGATATTGTTGCGGACAGCGACTCCGGTCGGGAACGTGGTGAAATTGGAGCTGGTCGCAAGAGTAAAGACAGGGTTAACAAGGTTGAGAGCCGATCCGCTTGCTGTTCCAAACGCAATAGTTCCTGACGCGTAGATATTGCGGAATGAGCTTGTGACCGATCCGAGGTTCAATGTGTTGTTTGCACTTGGTCTAAAGACATTCGATGAAGCACTCACGACGATGTCGCCAGTGGTACGGGCAATATATCCATCTCCATACAAAGTCGATCCGCTGCCTGCAATAAAGGCGCCATTGGTATACACGCTCGATGCCGAACCGATATTGCCAGCCACAAAGAGATCATCACCCGTGAGCTGGAACGCGGTGTTCATGCCGCTTGAAGTCGTGGCACCGATCACGAGGTCGGCGCGGGTTTGGTCGTTGGAATTCTGACCGATAATGAGACGACTGGATGTTGTCTGAACGTCAAAGCGGAATGGAGCGGTCGCAATAGTGGTGTTACCAATGATGACATCGGTAGAGCCGGTTGTTGTGCGCATGAAGTCACCAGAAGCACTGTAAATCCAGTTTACGTCAGCTCCATAACCGCCAGAGAATGAACAGCTCGTACCGTCAGCCAAACAGACCTCGCGTCCGCTTACAAAGAGACGGGTAGTGGATACCGTGCCCCAGAAGGTCGATGTCGTATTGGTTGCCATCACGCCAATCGCGCCAAGCGACATGATGCCATTCATGCCTACATTCAAACCACCTTGAATAGATGCGTTCTGGCCAACCGTGACGTTCTCCGCGATATACGCCTGGCCGATATACGCTCCGCCAATCCTTGCTCCGCTCACATCGATTCCACCAACATCGACAACATTGAGCTCTTCCGCCTGAACGATGACAAAGCGGCCGCTTGGAATGATCGAGACGATACCGCTACCTGTACCCACGGCCCCACTGTTTCGAACAATCGGTCTGGTTGAACTTGAGACATCAACGATGTGGAAGTTATTGTCATTTCCAACGTAAAGCGTATTACCTGCAATACGCACCGCGCCATTTCCGGACGCGCTAAAACCGGTCGAGGTTGAAACTACCCGGGCATTCGTGGGGTTAGAAATATCAAGAATATGCAAGGTGTCGTTAGCGAGTGCGTAGAGGTAAGCACCAGATACGTCAAAGCCGCGGAACGCATTCGCTGTGTAATCGAGCGTATCGACAATTACTGGCTTCGAAGGATCCTTAACATCAATGATCTCGATACCATTTACTTGCGTATGGATATATGCATAGCCATCAACAACACGCAGTTCATCCGCACCAATCGAGCCATGGTCGACACGGCCAACCAATCGCATATCAAGCGGATTGGAGATGTCATAGATATCGAGAAAGTTGGAGCTGACTTGAAGCTCATAGAGATAAGGGCCAACAACATCGATATCCGTTATTGCAGCGGCAGAGAGCGTTGTCGTTGCAGCAACAAACGGTCGGGCCGGATTAGAGATATCAATAGTCAAAATATTGGACGCAGAATCAGCCACATAGGCATAACGTCCAGAAACATCAAAATCATTCGAATCATCAAACAGACTTAAATGGCCAACGGTGCGCGGTTTATATGGATTGGATACGTCCGTAACATATAAACCATTCGTTGCACTATTCGTCGTTGTATAGACATACTTGCCCTGCATCACAGCCTCAAACGCACCACTCGGCGTGCTCGTGCTACCGACAACAGCAATGGTTCCCGATGGGCTCCAAGCCGTCGTGAAAGTAAGAAGTCCGCCAACCTGGAGCGTGCTCGTGACCGTACCGGAAGAGGCTGTGAAACCGCCATACAGTTGAACCGTTGTCGTTGTAAACGAACCGCGAGCGGTAACAGACTGAAGCGTGTCAGAACCACCAGATGAACCACCAGGACAATTTGTTCCGTCCTCAAGACAGACCTTTACACCACCAACCGTGATAGCGCCTTCGCTGCGAATACCAGAATTTCCGACATACAAACCCGTTCCAATCGTGACAAAGTTCTGGAAGTCAGCAGTACTAAGGACATTCAACGTTCCAACTTCCATGCTATGGGCAAGCAAGGCATTCGTCTCCATGCCGCCAATACGGATAACCGACATGGCATCGGAAGATCCATCATGCAAGACATAGGCATAGCGGCCCGCAACATCGATGCCCTTGTTAGAAGTATGCGGAGCGTATGCATGTGTCTTTGCATAACGCGGGTAGCGCGGATTGGAGAGGTCAATGACATGCATCTCTCCCGCACCATCTTCTGAAACATAGGCGTAGTCACCGTTCACGGACATGCCGCGGAAATTAGAGATGGCCGTACTCGTAACGGCACCCTGGAACACAATGATCGGATTCGTTGAGCTAACGATATCAATCACGTAAAAATTATTGGACGCAGAGCTGCCAACATAAGCGTATCGACCCTGAACTCGCAACGGGTCTTGGCCATTACCGCCCAAATTGCTTAAAGCTGCCGTGCTTGCAAGACGAACAGGATTCGTAGAACTTGATACGTCATAGATGCTAAATGGCTCAGAGGCATAGTAACCGATCGTATAAGCATACTTGCCTTGAATCTCGATACCCCAAGGAAAAATATCAGCTGGGCCCTGACCGACGATTACGGGATTTGTCGAGCTTGAAATATCAATGATGGCAATACGCCCACCATTCCACTCAGTGATATACGCATAGCTACCGACCACTTCCACCTCACCCGGGCCTGAAAGCGTATTAATGTTAGAAACCTGTCGCGGAGTTTTACGGTTCGAAACATCAATGACGTTAAAGTTTCCAGCATAGTCAACGGTATACGCATAGTCACCGGATACCGCGAGATCTACCCAGCTAGAACCGCCAGTCAAAGTTGTTGTAGAAATATTCTGAACGACAGAAGGATTGGTCACATCCGCGATCAACAAACGAGGTGTGCCGATGCTTGCAAGAATATAGGCATAGTTACCCTGAACAATGACCTTGTTTGGATCGTCTCCAAGCGTTGATGTCGACATGGTCGTAAACATTGTTGTTGCGGTGACGTACTGTTCAAGAGGCGTTTCAAACACCACTCGATTCGTCGACCGGCCGAGGACATTCAAACTTCCAACAACATTCAACGTGCCGGTCACACTCGATGAAGCAGCTACAAAGCCTCCAAAGAACTGGGCAGTTGTTGTCGTAAAGCTACCGCGTGCGGTGACCGACTGGAGGGTTTCGGTGCCGGAAGACGCAGGACAGTTGGTACCGTTAGAGAGACAAACATTGAATCCTCCGACGGTAACATTGGTCGTAGAGACGGTTCCGCTAAAGAAACCATTTCTAAATTCAAGCGCAGACGTACCAAGATCAAAAGTGTCATTAGACGTAGGAACAAGATTCACGCCAAAGTTCATATTCGCTCCATTCCCACCACCAACAGGAAGCTTGATGACATTATTGTTACCACCGTTCGTCACCCACATATGGGTGCCATCAAACGCAATGCCATTTGGAGCTAATGAACCTGTTGATGTAACGACAACAGCAGCGTTGGTATTAACATCAATCTTTATAACATCAGCTGCGATACCCTTCGTCACCCACATATGGGTGCCATCAAACGCGAGACTATTAGGAGACGCTCCGGTCGTCGTCGCAACAACGGTATTGGTTGAGATATCAATTTTAGAGATGGTATCTTGTGTTTGATTCGCAACCCACATGTGACTGCCATCAAACGCGATGCCTAGAGCACCTGTTCCAACCGTCGTCGTCGCAACAACGGTATTATTTACGATCTCAATCTTGTTCGCATTAGCGGAAGTAGTATTCGCAACCCACATGTGACTGCCATCAAACGCGATGCCGCTAGGACCTGCTCCAACCGTCGTCGTCGCAACAACGGTATTGGTCGTAATATCAATCTTGGAAACGTTGTTAGAGCCTGTGTTAGCTACCCACATGTGTGTTCCGTCAAAGGCAACAGCATTAGGACCTGTTCCAACCGTCGTCGTCGCAACAACGGTATTGGTCGTAATATCAATCTTGGAAACGTTGCCAAAAGATTGGTTGACCACCCACATGTACGTACCGTCAAAAGCAATATCAACAGGATTTGTTCCAACCGTCGTCGTCGCAACAACGGTATTGGTCGTAATATCAATCTTGGAAACGTTGTTAGAAGCAGCATTCACAACCCACATATGACTGCCATCAAAAGCAGCGCTTGTAGGAGAGTTGCCGACAGGAACACGAACACTCTTGCCGCCATTCACAGCCGTCTTCAAGAGCGGCGAAAGAAACCAGCGATTTAGGTATCGAGCATCAAGGCGACTTGAAGCAACAATGCCAAGGCTTGCTGAGAGCCTCAGCGATCCATCATTCTTGTTGATGTAACCATTGCCATAGTACGTAGATCCAGGTCCAGCAATAAACGCGCCATTGGTATACACGCTGGAAGCAGACCCGATATTGCCAGCCACAAAGAGATCATCGCCAGTGAGCTGGAAGAGCGTATTCATGCCGCTTGAGGTTGTGGCTCCAATCACGAGATCAGCTCCAGCTCCGGTCGAGGAGTTCTGGCCGATCAGGAAGCGTGAAGTGGTTGTGTTGTTAAGGAAAACAAACGGAGCATTGCCGAGGGTGGAAGAACCAATGGCGATGTCAGTTGTTCCGGTCGCATTGCGCACAAAGTCTCCAGCGAGGTTGAAGGTCCAGTTAAGGTCGGCTCCGCCAGAAGAAGCCGGACAGTTGGTACCATCCGTCAAACAAACAGAGACAAAGGTAAGAATTCCAGTGCCATTGGTACCAATGACAGTAGAAGAAGCTCCATCCGCAAATGGAAGGACAAAGCTCTCGGTGTTAGCGGTATTCGGAGCCTCTAAGCTCACCATGCCTCCACCGATGGATTCAAAGCGGAATTGCGGTT
This sequence comes from Candidatus Uhrbacteria bacterium, assembly GCA_016699205.1. Lineage (NCBI taxonomy): Bacteria > Candidatus Uhriibacteriota > Candidatus Uhrbacteria bacterium. The sequence goes on along the minus strand of CP064964.1, from coordinate 674,275 downwards.
GATTGGAAGTGCCTGCAGCATTGAGATAGAGATGTCCCGGCTGTCCAAGGAGTCGCCTGGCGTGAGGTAGATATTTCCAGCCGGGTTTCCGCCAAGACCGTTGCCAGCCAGGATATTCACGTCACCGGCAAGACCGGATGTAAAATCACCGGCAATGATGCTGATGGATGGTTGGGTCAAGAATGAGCTGTTGGCCGAAATAACGAGTGCACCATCGGTCTGATTGATGAATCCGTCTCCAAACAAGGTAGGACCGGTTTCTCCGGTAACAAGCATGCCATTGGAGAAGATCGAAGAAACCGAACCAATATTGTCAGCGGCAAAGAGATCATTGCCATCGAGGACAAAGTCGGAGTTGAGGAAAACATCGTAGGTAGAGGTACCGACATAGACATCGCGCAAAAGGTGCTTGTTCCGGCAACAGCAAAGGTTCCTGTGACAGAAGAGGAAGCTGCCACAAAGCCGCCAAAGAACTGGGCGGTGGTGGTCGTGAAGCTGCCGCGTGCGGTGACCGACTGGAGGGTGTCTGTTCCGCTGCCAGCAGGGCAGTTTGTTCCATTTGATAAACAGACAGACACACCGCCAACACTCAATCCTCCCGAAAACTCACCGCGCGTGGATGAGACCGCGTACTCAATAGTTGATGTGGTATTTGTCGCACCTACAGCAAGCGAACCTAATGTAAAAATGCCCTGGCGACCAACTTGAAGCGATGTCCCTACACGAAGCGTGCCTCCAAAATCAGCATCGTTCCAACCCGTAATTGAACCGACTTCCAGGGCCCCAATGCGTGCCGCATGCGTTTCAAGACCTCCAAAATCAATTATTTGAATACCTCCACTAATACCAACGACACCATAGCGGCCATACACATCGATACCGTTACTACCGAGCGATAAATCCTGAATCACGATGCGTGGATTCGTCGAACTCGAAACATCAACTACAGACAAATCATTATGCGTTATATAAAGATATTTTCCTGCTACATCAATCTCGCCCGGAGTATTGCCGATAGCAACTGAGCCCAATAATGTCGGATTATTCGGATCAGCGATATCGTACACACGAACAGCGGTACTGTTATTTACATAGAGGAACCGCCCCGAAACAGCCAATGCTGACGGCGAAGTAAGGGCAATGGAAGCAATCTGTATCGGGCTGGTAGCGTTTGTTACATCAAAAACGCGGACACTATTTCCACCCAGAATCGCATAGGCATAGCTACCCTGGACTCTCACTTTCTCACCGTTCGAAGTGGTAGTTGAGAATACTCTTCGAGGAGCCGTTGCATTTGTTATGTCAACAATGTCAAAGGAGTTTGTATCTACGCTATAAAGATAACGGCCTGAAACAATACAATCTTCGCAAGTAGGTCCGGTAAGCTGGCTCACAACCGAGGATCTCTTCGATTGCTAATATCGTAAATACGAAGCTGCGTGCCTTGATCGCCCGTGTACAGATAATCTCCAACAACATAGGCATTACCCGAGTTTCCGCCAGGCATCTGAATCGATGAAACCGAGGTTGGTGCATTCGGATCAGAGATATCGTAGATGTTGATGTCAGCAAAAGCAGCTGAATTGACATACGCGTAGCGGCCGGAAACAAACACCTCGGTAGGTGAACCGACGGATGACGCCTGACCCATGCGCATGAGAACCGCTGTATTTACATTTAGCTGAGATGAAGAAACGTATCGAATACTCGAGAAGGTCTGGGTACTCGTTGTGACAGTCAAAAACGTACCGGTTGCATTTGTCCATGCAAGATTTGTCGCGGAGAATGTTCCAAGAACCGACAAATTGGTCGTTGTGACATTGGTCGTAAAAAGATTTACACCCGTAGCATTACGGAAGTTGAGACCAGCAATGGATGCCGTTGCAGCTGTAAAGCCATTTACGTTCAAAGAAACACCGGTCGCACTCGTAAATCCGAGCATGGTATTGACAAAGAAGTTGCTTGACGTCGCATCATTAAACGTTGCTCCATAAACAAAGAGTCTTGCGCCCGTGGCATTATTCCAGAAGACCTGGCTAGAAGTAACGGTTGTTCCTGTGGCACCGGTAAACAAAGCATTCGTCGCAAAGAGGTTGGTGGTGGTGACCGAGGTACCGGTAGCCCGGACAAAGTCGACACCGTTAAACGATGACGAACCCGTAACAGTCGACGTACCGTTCACTATCGAAGAACCAATGACGCGGAACGTACCTGTAACGGAAGAGGATGCGGCCACAAAACCGCCAAAGAACTGGGCGGTGGTAGTCGTAAAGCTGCCGCGAGCCGTAACAGACTGAAGGGTGTCGAGACCAGATGCAGCTGGACAGTTGGTACCGTTAGAAAGACAAACAGCATACCCTCCGACCATCAAACGACTCGTAGAGACCGCGCCATAAAACGTACTCGTTGTATTTGTTGCGTAAACATTTAACGAACCAAAACTATTGATGCCAGCCGAACCGACAGAAAGACCTGTACGGATAGAGACAAAATTCTGAAAATCAGCAATTCCGAGAACATTCAACGTGCCTGCCTCAAAGCTATGCGCGAGCAAAGCATTTGTTTCTGAACCACCAACCTTAATGATCGACATCGAGTCACTGGCGCCCTGATGTAAGACGTAAGCATATCGACCAGCAACATCAATACCGAAGTTAGTCGTTGGAGAATAGGTGTGGGTCTTTACGTATCGTGGGTAACGAGGGTTGGAAATATCGATAACATGCATTTCTCCAGTGCCATCCTCAGAGACATACACGTAATCTCCGTTGACGGAAAAGTACTTATAATTAGATATCGACGTGCTCGTGACCGCACCTTGAAAAATCACGGTTGGTCCTGTCGCATTAGAGATATCGATTACGTAGAAATAGTTAGAGGCGGCACTTCCAAGATACGCATAGCTTCCCTGCACACGAAGCGGCACCTCATTACTTAAGCTAGAGAGTGCACCGGTGGTACCAACGCGGCGTACCGTATTAGGATCTGATACGTTATAGACATTGAACGGCCCGCTACCGTAAGCAGAGGTATACACATAATCGCCCTGAACCTCCATCCCCCAAGCCTCGAGGTCAGACGCTGTCTGTGAAAGAACGGAAATATTATAAGGATCCGAGATATCGATAACGGCAATGCGGCTGCTGCTCCATTCAGCGACATAAGCATATCTCCCTGCAACTTCAATCTCGCCAGGGCCACTTAAGGAAAGCGTATCCGTAACCAACGGTCTTCGTGGATTTGAAACGTCAACAACGTTCATGGTGCCTCCAAAATCAACCGTGTAGACATAATCACCGGAAACAACCAAATCACTCCAAGAACTACCACCAGAAAGTGTCGTGGTCGACATCAGGATTGGTGCGCTCGGATTAGAGACATCCACAATATGCAGCTGTGGAGTGTTGCTCATGATATATGCATAGTTACCCTGAACGACAACAACTCTCGGATCATTACCAACGTACGTAGTTGCCATGGTTGTAAACGGGGTAGTAGCCGTCACGTACTGTTCGAGGGGCGCTTCAAAAGCGATACGGCTAGAAGTTCCTCCAAACACATTCAAACTACCCACGACATTCAAAGTGCCCGTCACACTCGAGCTTGCCGCGACAAAACCGCCGTAAAGTGTAAACGTGCTCGTGGCGATCGCACCGCGATTCGTAATCGTTAACAGCGTGTCATTAGAGGAACCGCTTGCCGGACAGCCAACGCCATTGCTCAAACAGATACCGACACCGGAAACGGTAGCTGTGGCAAAGTTAGCCGTATTGGCATACAAGAACGATGAAGTGACTGTTGCGAATGTACCTGTTGAGGCAAACAAGAACGTACCAGTCGCATTGCGGAAGTTGAGATTAGAAACCGTACCGGTTGCCGCAGAGAGAATGTTGATATTCGCATTGGTTGCCGTAGCGGTCGTAAAGCTACCCAACGTCGCAAAGAGGTTGGTGGTGGTGACCGAAGTACCGGTAGCCGTTGTGAAGTCGACATTGCGGAGCGAGGTAGAACCGACGACGACAAAGGTACCTGTGACCGAGGATGAAGCTGCCACAAACCCGCCAAAGAACTGGGCGGTGGTGGTCGTGAAGGAGCCTCGAGCCGTAACGGACTGAAGGGTGTCGAGACCAGAAGAAGCCGGACAGTTGGTACCATCCGTCAAACAAACAGAGACAAAGGTAAGAATTCCAGTGCCATTGGTACCAATGACAGTAGAAGAAGCTCCATCCGCAAATGGAAGGACAAAGCTCTCGGTGTTAGCGGTATTCGGAGCCTCTAAGCTCACCATGCCTCCACCGATGGATTCAAAGCGGAATTGGGGTTGATTGGAAGTGCCTGCAGCATTGAGATAGAGATGTCCCGGCTGTCCAAGGGAGTCGCCTGGCGTGAGGTAGATATTTCCAGCCGGGTTTCCGCCAAGACCGTTGCCAGCCAGGATATTCACGTCACCGGCAAGACCGGATGTAAAATCACCGGCAATGATGCTGATGGATGGTTGGGTCAAGAATGAGCTGTTGGCCGAAATAACGAGTGCACCATCGGTCTGATTGATGAATCCGTCTCCAAACAAGGTAGGACCGGTTTCTCCGGTAACGAGCATGCCATTGGAGAAGATCGAGGAAACCGAACCAATATTGTCAGCGGCAAAGAGATCATTGCCATCGAGGACAAAGTCGGAGTTGAGGGTAACGCTGTAGGTAGAGGTACCGACATAGACATCGCGCAAAAGGGTGCTTGTTCCGGCAACAGCAAAGGTTCCTGTGACAGAAGAGGAAGCTGCCACAAAGCCGCCAAAGAACTGGGCGGTGGTGGTCGTGAAGCTGCCGCGTGCGGTGACCGACTGGAGGGTGTCGAGGCCGGAAGCAGCCGGACAGTTGGTGCCGTCGGAGAGACAGACTGAAAGCCATCCCGTTGAGCCGCCTGTTGTTTTAACAAATAGTCGACCATCTCTGGTATCTACAGCCAAGTCACCAGGAGAACCGGATGTATTACCTTCAGGAGTACCGGTTGCAACAAAAAGATCAAAATCAGCAGAACTTGTGCTGCTAAATCGAGCAACAGCTGTAGTTGTAGCGCGGCTCGAAAGGACGCTTAACTTGACTTCACCCGGGTTTAAACCAATTCCGACGTCTCCATTATCATCAATCATGAAGGACGTATTATCCGAAAGCGCATTACCACCATCAAATACCTCAAGCGATGGACCGGACCCAAAATTATTAACTTTCCAAGCCGTAGCGCTCTCAGTACTTGAGGTATTAAATGTGGTAGCTCCGCTCTGAAGCATGGACAACGCGCTAAACTGTGTAATTCCGTCAGGTGCTGTACGGAAATCAAATGAACGCGCATTAAAATTAAGTCCTTGAGCAACACCAGTTGATGACAGTGAAGAGATGACACTTGTACCTCCAGAAAGTGTGCGGTTTGCCAAGAAAGAAAGATATGTATCGCTAGATTCGACCGTAATAGAGGAACCGCCTGGATTCGTGTTAATAAAACGTGCAGAATTCGTATCAAAGTTACTGTTATTACGTTGAACAAAAAGAGCGAGATTTGTACCAGTTGAGTAGATTTCAACCGCATTCACAAAACTAGAATCCTCCTGATGATTAATCACAAGGCCGGGTGAAGTACCCGTTGTTGGAACAATAATGTTAACTGCACCATTATCTGCAAAGATGGTACGACCAGAACCACTACCCGACGGACCATCATAAGCCGAGTCCAAAGACACTGCTACCGAACCAGCAGCCGGACAACCAACGCCATTGCTCAAACAGATACCGACACCGGAAACGGTAGCCGTCGCAAAGTTAGCCGTATTGGCATACAAGAACGATGAAGTGACCGTTGCGAACGTACCTGTTGAGGCAAACAAGAACGTACCAGTCGCATTGCGGAAGTTGAGGCTAGAGACAGTACCGGTTGCGGCAGTAAGAATGTTGATATTCGCATTAGTTGCGGTAGCAGTCGTAAAGCTACCCAAAGTCGCAAAGAGATTAGTCGTGGTGACCGAGGTACCGGTAGCCGTTGTGAAGTCGACATTGCGGAGCGAGGTAGAGCCAACCACGACAAACGTCCCCGTCACACTCGAACTTGCGGCCACAAACCCGCCAAAGAACTGGGCAGTGGTGGTCGTGAAGCTGCCGCGCGCAGTGACCGACTGGAGGGTGTCGAGGCCAGAAGAAGCCGGACAGTTGGTACCATCCGTCAAACAAACAGAGACAAAGGTAAGAATTCCAGTGCCATTGGTACCAATGACAGTAGAAGAAGCTCCATCCGCAAATGGAAGGACAAAGCTCTCGGTGTTAGCGGTATTCGGAGCCTCTAAGCTCACCATGCCTCCACCGATGGATTCAAAGCGGAATTGCGGTTGATTGGAAGTGCCTGCAGCATTGAGATAGAGATGTCCCGGCTGTCCAAGGGAGTCGCCTGGCGTGAGGTAGATATTTCCAGCCGGGTTTCCGCCAAGACCGTTGCCAGCCAGGATATTCACGTCACCGGCAAGACCGGATGTAAAATCACCGGCAATGATGCTGATGGATGGTTGGGTCAAGAATGAGCTGTTGGCCGAAATAACGAGTGCACCATCGGTCTGATTGATGAATCCGTCTCCAAACAAGGTAGGACCGGTTTCTCCGGTAACGAGCATGCCATTGGAGAAGATCGAGGAAACCGAACCAATATTGTCAGCGGCAAAGAGATCATTGCCATCGAGGACAAAGTCGGAGTTGAGGAAAACATCGTAGGTAGAGGTACCGACATAGACATCGCGCAAAAGGGTGCTTGTTCCGGCAACAGCAAAGGTTCCTGTGACAGAAGAGGAAGCTGCCACAAAGCCGCCAAAGAACTGGGCGGTGGTGGTCGTGAAGCTGCCGCGTGCGGTGACCGACTGGAGGGTGTCGAGGCCGGAAGCAGCCGGACAGTTGGTGCCGGAGGCGAGACACACGGCAACGCCGTTGACGAACACGGCCGTCGAAGACACCGTCGTCGCCTGGATCGTGTTGGCGTAGAGGGAGGAACCGGTGGCATTCTCAAAGTTGAAGGTGGCGATGGTGCCGGAAGTGGAAGTGAGCGTCGTGATCGAACCATTCACCGAAGTGAGGGTGTTGATGGTGGCGATGTTCGAAGTGAGCGAGTCGCCCGTCGCATTGGTAAAGCCGAAGGTGGTGGCAAAGAGATTCGTTGAAGTCGTATTGGTACCCGTCGCATTCACCCAGGTGATATTGGTGAGATTGAGCGGTGAACCAAGGACCAAGTTCGTGATGGTCGCGGTCGTGGCGGTGAGGTTCACGATCGAGGAAGACGTGAACGTGGCCGCGGGCGAGAAGAGGTTCGTAATCGTCGAAGAGTTGCTGGTGAAATTGTTGATCGATCCAGTACCGGCATTGAAGTTCGTGACAAAGAGATTGGTACCCGTGGCATTGGCAAACAGGAAGTTCGTGATCGTGCCGGAAGAGGCGCTGAAGGTGGTGACGCCAAGGGTATCGACGAAGGCATTGGTCGCAAAGAGATTGGTGGTCGTGACCGAAGTACTCGTCACGTTCCCAAGATTCGCATTCCAGCGATTGGTAGCGTTTCCAAGCGAGAACGCAAGATCAGCGGCTGGGATGAGGTTGGAATTGACGAGGCCTGTGACGGCGAAGTTGGTGGTGGTGCCATTGGTGATCGTCGTGTTCTGGAGAGAAGTGGTACCCGTGGCCGTGAGGTCGGAAGTGGTGAGGCCGCCAAACAGGGTGACGCTTGAAGTCGCAAAGGCTCCACGGTTGGTCACCGAGGCGAGGGTGTCGGCTTCAGCCGAAGTCGAAGGACAGCCAACGCCATTGGAGAGACAGATAGCCTGGCCTGAGACAGTGGCCGTAGCGAAGGTGGCGATGTTGGCCTGAAGCGTGGTCGCCGTCGCATTGTTTGCCGTGAGCGTGCCCGTGACCGTGGTGGAAGCGGCCAAAAGGTTGGTGGTCGTGACGGAGACTGCCGACAAGGAAGTAATCGTGCCATTGGTCGAGACCAAGGTATCGATGGTGCCGTTGGTGGCCGTAAGGAGGGAGACGAACAAGGAATTGCCCGTCGCATTCGTAAACAGAACGTTCTGGAGATTGCTCTGACCGTTGGCCGTGAAGATACCGTTGACCGTGGCCGAGGTATTGAAGACAAAGTCCGCCGTGGAAGTACCGCCAGCAAACTGGATGGCACGCGTCGTCGTATTGCCGGCATTCGTCACGGTCTGGAGATTTGGCGTGGTTCCTGTCGGACAGTTGGTGCCGGAAGCGAGACACACCGCAACGCCGTTGACGAACACGGCCGTCGAAGACACCGTCGTCGCCTGGATCGTAGAGGCGTAGAGGGAGGAACCGGTGGCATTCTCAAAGTTGAAGGTGGCGATGGTGCCGGAAGTGGAAGTGAGCGTCGTAATCGAACCATTCACCGAGGTGAGGGTGTTGATGGTGGCGATGTTCGAGGTGAGCGAGTCGCCCGTGGCATTCGTGAAGCCGAAGGTGGTGGCAAAGAGATTCGTTGAAGTCGTATTGGTACCCGTCGCATTCACCCAGGTGATATTGGTGAGATTGAGCGGTGAACCAAGGACCAAGTTCGTGATGGTCGCGGTCGTGGCGGTGAGGTTCACGATCGAGGAAGACGTGAACGTGGCCGCGGGCGAGAAGAGGTTCGTAATCGTCGAAGAGTTGCTGGTGAAATTGTTGATCGATCCAGTACCGGCATTGAAGTTCGTGACAAAGAGATTGGTACCCGTGGCATTGGCAAACAGGAAGTTCGTGATCGTGCCGGAAGAGGCGCTGAAGGTGGTAACGCCGAGGGTATCGACGAAGGCATTGGTCGCAAAGAGATTGGTGGTCGTGACCGAAGTCGAAGTCACGTTCCCAAGATTCGCATTCCAGCGATTGGTGGCGTTTCCAAGCGAGAACGCAAGATCAGCGGCTGGGATGAGGTTGGAATTGACGAGGCCTGTGACGGCAAAGTTGGTCGTGGTGCCATTGGTGATCGTCGTGTTCTGGAGAGAAGTGGTACCCGTGGCCGTGAGGTCGGAAGTGGTGAGGCCGCCAAACAGGGTGACGCTTGAAGTCGCAAAGGCTCCACGGTTGGTCACCGAGGCGAGGGTGTCGGCTTCAGCCGAAGTCGAAGGACAGCCAACGCCATTGGAGAGACAGATAGCCTGGCCTGAGACAGTGGCCGTGGCAAAGGTGGCGATATTGGCTTGCAGTGTGGTCGCCGTCGCATTGTTTGCCGTGAGCGTGCCCGTGACCGTGGTGGAGGCAGCGAGCAGGTTCGTGGTCGTGACGGAGACTGCCGACAAGGAAGTGATCGTGCCATTGGTCGAGACCAAGGTATCGATGGTGCCGTTGGTGGCCGTAAGGAGGGAGACGAAGAGGGACGAACCAGTGGCATTCAAGAACGAAACGTTCTGGAGATTGCTCTGACCGTTGGCCGTGAAGATACCGTTGACCGTGGCCGAGGTATTGAAGACAAAGTCCGCCGTGGAAGTACCGCCAGCAAACTGGATGGCACGCGTCGTCGTATTGCCGGCATTCGTCACGGTCTGGAGATTTGGCGTGGTTCCTGTCGGACAGTTGGTGCCGGAAGCGAGACACACCGCAACGCCGTTGACGAACACGGCCGTCGAAGACACCGTCGTCGCCTGGATCGTGTTGGCGTAGAGGGAGGAACCGGTGGCATTCTCAAAGTTGAAGGTGGCGATGGTGCCGGAAGTGGAAGTGAGCGTCGTAATCGAACCATTCACCGAGGTGAGGTGTTGATGGTGGCGATGTTCGAGGTGAGCGAGTCGCCCGTGGCATTCGTGAAGCCGAAGGTGGTGGCAAAGAGATTCGTTGAAGTCGTATTGGTACCCGTCGCATTCACCCAGGTGATATTGGTGAGATTGAGCGGTGAACCAAGGACCAAGTTCGTGATGGTCGCGGTCGTGGCGGTGAGGTTCACGATCGAGGAAGACGTGAACGTGGCCGCGGGCGAGAAGAGGTTCGTAATCGTCGAAGAGTTGCTGGTGAAATTGTTGATCGATCCAGTACCGGCATTGAAGTTCGTGACAAAGAGATTGGTACCCGTGGCATTGGCAAACAGGAAGTTCGTGATCGTGCCCGAAGAGGCGCTGAAGGTGGTGACGCCGAGGGTATCGACGAAGGCATTGGTCGCAAAGAGATTGGTGGTCGTGACCGAAGTACTCGTCACGTTCCCAAGATTCGCATTCCAGCGATTGGTAGCGTTTCCAAGCGAGAACGCAAGATCAGCGGCTGGGATGAGATTGGAATTGACGAGGCCTGTGACGGCAAAGTTGGTCGTGGTGCCATTGCTGATGGTCGTGTTCTGGAGAGAAGTGGTACCCGTGGCCGTGAGGTCAGAAACCGTGAGGCCGCCAAACAAGGTGACGCTTGAAGTCGCAAAGGCTCCACGGTTCGTCACCGAGGCGAGGGTGTCGGCTTCAGCCGAAGTCGAAGGACAGCCAACGCCATTGGAGAGACAGATAGCCTGGCCTGAAACAGTGGCCGTAGCGAAGGTGGCGATATTGGCTTGCAGTGTGGTCGCCGTCGCATTGTTTGCCGTGAGCGTGCCCGTGACCGTGGTGGAGGCAGCGAGCAGGTTCGTGGTCGTGACGGAGACTGCCGACAAGGAAGTGATCGTGCCATTGGTCGAGACCAAGGTATCGATGGTGCCGTTGGTGGCCGTAAGGAGGGAGACGAACAAGGAATTGCCCGTCGCATTCGTAAACAGAACGTTCTGGAGATTGCTCTGACCGTTGGCCGTGAAGATACCGTTGACCGTGGCCGAGGTATTGAAGACAAAGTCGGCCGTGGAAGTACCGCCAGCAAACTGGATGGCACGCGTCGTCGTATTGCCGGCATTCGTGACGGTCTGGAGATTTGGCGTGGTTCCTGTCGGACAGTTGGTGCCGGAAGCGAGACACACAGCAACGCCGTTGACGAACACGGCCGTCGAAGACACCGTCGTCGCCTGGATCGTGTTGGCGTAGAGGGAGGAACCGGTGGCATTCTCAAAGTTGAAGGTGGCGATGGTGCCGGAAGTGGAAGTGAGCGTCGTAATCGAACCATTCACCGAGGTGAGGGTGTTGATGGTGGCGATGTTCGAGGTGAGCGAGTCGCCCGTGGCATTCGTGAAGCCGAAGGTGGTGGCAAAGAGATTCGTTGAAGTCGTATTGGTACCCGTCGCATTCACCCAGGTGATATTGGTGAGATTGAGCGGTGAACCAAGGACCAAGTTCGTGATGGTCGCGGTCGTGGCGGTGAGGTTCACGATCGAGGAAGACGTGAACGTGGCCGCGGGCGAGAAGAGGTTCGTAATCGTCGAAGAGTTGCTGGTGAAATTGTTGATCGATCCAGTACCGGCATTGAAGTTCGTGACAAAGAGATTGGTACCCGTGGCATTGGCAAACAGGAAGTTCGTGATCGTGCCGGAAGAGGCGCTGAAGGTGGTGACGCCAAGGGTATCGACGAAGGCATTGGTCGCAAAGAGATTGGTGGTCGTGACCGAAGTCGAAGTCACGTTCCCAAGATTCGCATTCCAGCGATTGGTGGCGTTTCCAAGCGAGAACGCAAGATCAGCGGCTGGGATGAGATTGGAATTGACGGCACCCGTAACCGCGAAGTTGGTGGTTGTGCCATTGCTGATGGTCGTGTTCTGGAGAGAAGTGGTACCCGTGGCCGTGAGGTCAGAAACCGTGAGGCCGCCAAACAAGGTGACGCTTGAAGTCGCAAAGGCTCCACGGTTCGTCACCGAGGCGAGGGTGTCGGCTTCAGCCGAAGTCGAAGGACAGCCAACGCCATTGGAGAGACAGATAGCCTGGCCTGAAACAGTGGCCGTAGCGAAGGTGGCGATATTGGCTTGCAGTGTGGTCGCCGTCGCATTGTTTGCCGTGAGCGTGCCCGTGACCGTGGTGGAGGCAGCGAGCAGGTTCGTGGTCGTGACGGAGACTGCCGACAAGGAAGTGATCGTGCCATTGGTCGAGACCAAGGTATCGATGGTGCCGTTGGTGGCCGTAAGGAGGGAGACGAACAGGGACGACCCGTCGCATTCGTAAACAGAACGTTCTGGAGATTGCTCTGACCGTTGGCCGTGAAGATACCGTTGACCGTGGCCGAGGTATTGAAGACAAAGTCCGCCGTGGAAGTACCGCCAGCAAACTGGATGGCACGCGTCGTCGTATTGCCGGCATTCGTCACGGTCTGGAGATTTGGCGTGGTTCCTGTCGGACAGTTGGTGCCGGAAGCGAGACACACAGCAACGCCGTTGACGAACACGGCCGTCGAAGACACCGTCGTCGCCTGGATCGTGTTGGCGTAGAGGGAGGAACCGGTGGCATTCTCAAAGTTGAAGGTGGCGATGGTGCCGGAAGTGGAAGTGAGCGTCGTAATCGAACCATTCACCGAGGTGAGGGTGTTGATGGTGGCGATGTTCGAGGTGAGCGAGTCGCCCGTGGCATTCGTGAAGCCGAAGGTGGTGGCAAAGAGATTCGTTGAAGTCGTATTGGTACCCGTCGCATTCACCCAGGTGATATTGGTGAGATTGAGCGGTGAACCAAGGACCAAGTTCGTGATGGTCGCGGTCGTGGCGGTGAGGTTCACGATCGAGGAAGACGTGAACGTGGCCGCGGGCGAGAAGAGGTTCGTAATCGTCGAAGAGTTGCTGGTGAAATTGTTGATCGATCCAGTACCGGCATTGAAGTTCGTGACAAAGAGATTGGTACCCGTGGCATTGGCAAACAGGAAGTTCGTGATCGTGCCGGAAGAGGCGCTGAAGGTGGTGACGCCAAGGGTATCGACGAAGGCATTGGTCGCAAAGAGATTGGTGGTCGTGACCGAAGTACTCGTCACGTTCCCAAGATTCGCATTCCAGCGATTGGTAGCGTTTCCAAGCGAGAACGCAAGATCAGCGGCTGGGATGAGATTGGAATTGACGAGGCCTGTGACCGCGAAGTTGGTGGTTGTGCCATTGCTGATGGTCGTGTTCTGGAGAGAAGTGGTACCCGTGGCCGTGAGGTCAGAAACCGTGAGGCCGCCAAACAAGGTGACGCTTGAAGTCGCAAAGGCTCCACGGTTCGTCACCGAGGCGAGGGTGTCGGCTTCAGCCGAAGTCGAAGGACAGCCAACGCCATTGGAGAGACAGATAGCCTGGCCTGAAACAGTGGCCGTAGCGAAGGTGGCGATATTGGCTTGCAGTGTGGTCGCCGTCGCATTGTTTGCCGTGAGCGTGCCCGTGACCGTGGTGGAGGCAGCGAGCAGGTTCGTGGTCGTGACGGAGACTGCCGACAAGGAAGTGATCGTGCCATTGGTCGAGACCAAGGTATCGATGGTGCCGTTGGTGGCCGTAAGGAGGAGACGAACAAGGATGCCCGTCGCATTCGTAAACAGAACGTTCTGGAGATTGCTCTGACCGTTGGCCGTGAAGATACCGTTGACCGTGGCCGAGGTATTGAAGACAAAGTCGGCCGTGGAAGTACCGCCCGCAAACTGGATGGCATTCGTCGTCGTATTGCCGGCATTCGTGACGGTCTGGAGATTTGGCGTGGTTCCTGTCGGGCAGTTGGTGCCGGAAGCGAGACACACCGCAACGCCGTTGACGAACACGGCCGTCGAAGACACCGTCGTCGCCTGGATCGTAGAGGCGTAGAGGGAGGAACCGGTGGCATTCTCAAAGTTGAAGGTGGCGATGGTGCCGGAAGTGGAAGTGAGCGTCGTAATCGAACCATTCACCGAGGTGAGGGTGTTGATGGTGGCGATGTTCGAGGTGAGCGAGTCGCCCGTGGCATTCGTGAAGCCGAAGGTGGTGGCAAAGAGATTCGTTGAAGTCGTATTGGTACCCGTCGCATTCACCCAGGTGATATTGGTGAGATTGAGCGGTGAACCAAGGACCAAGTTCGTGATGGTCGCGGTCGTGGCGGTGAGGTTCACGATCGAGGAAGACGTGAACGTGGCCGCGGGCGAGAAGAGGTTCGTAATCGTCGAAGAGTTGCTGGTGAAATTGTTGATCGATCCAGTACCGGCATTGAAGTTCGTGACAAAGAGATTGGTACCCGTGGCATTGGCAAACAGGAAGTTCGTGATCGTGCCCGAAGAGGCGCTGAAGGTGGTGACGCCGAGGGTATCGACGAAGGCATTGGTCGCAAAGAGATTGGTGGTCGTGACCGAAGTACTCGTCACGTTCCCAAGATTCGCATTCCAGCGATTGGTAGCGTTTCCAAGCGAGAACGCAAGATCAGCGGCTGGGATGAGATTGGAATTGACGAGGCCTGTGACCGCGAAGTTGGTGGTTGTGCCATTGCTGATGGTCGTGTTCTGGAGAGAAGTGGTACCCGTGGCCGTGAGGTCAGAAACCGTGAGGCCGCCAAACAAGGTGACGCTTGAAGTCGCAAAGGCTCCACGGTTCGTCACCGAGGCGAGGGTGTCGGCTTCAGCCGAAGTCGAAGGACAGCCAACGCCATTGGAGAGACAGATAGCCTGGCCTGAAACAGTGGCCGTAGCGAAGGTGGCGATATTGGCTTGCAGTGTGGTCGCCGTCGCATTGTTTGCCGTGAGCGTGCCCGTGACCGTGGTGGAGGCAGCGAGCAGGTTCGTGGTCGTGACGGAGACTGCCGACAAGGAAGTGATCGTGCCATTGGTCGAGACCAAGGTATCGATGGTGCCGTTGGTGGCCGTAAGGAGGAGACGAAGAGGGACGAACCAGTGGCATTCAAGAACGAAACGTTCTGGAGATTGCTCTGACCGTTGGCCGTGAAGATACCGTTGACCGTGGCCGAGGTATTGAAGACAAAGTCGGCAGTCGAAGTACCGCCAGCAAACTGGATGGCACGCGTCGTCGTATTGCCGGCATTCGTCACGGTCTGGAGATTTGGCGTGGTTCCTGTCGGACAGTTGGTGCCGGAAGCGAGACACACAGCAACGCCGTTGACGAACACGGCCGTCGAAGACACCGTCGTCGCCTGGATCGTAGAGGCGTAGAGGGAGGAACCGGTGGCATTCTCAAAGTTGAAGGTGGCGATGGTGCCGGAAGTGGAAGTGAGCGTCGTGATCGAACCATTCACCGAAGTGAGGGTGTTGATGTTGGCGATGTTCGAAGTGAGCGAGTCGCCCGTCGCATTGGTAAAGCCGAAGGTGGTGGCAAAGAGATTCGTTGAAGTCGTATTGGTACCCGTCGCATTCACCCAGGTGATATTGGTGAGATTGAGAGGTGAACCAAGGACCAAGTTCGTGATGGTCGCGGTCGTGGCGGTGAGGTTCACGATCGAGGAAGACGTGAACGTGGCCGCGGGCGAGAAGAGGTTCGTAATCGTCGAAGAGTTGCTGGTGAAATTGTTGATCGATCCAGTACCGGCATTGAAGTTCGTAACAAAGAGATTGGTACCCGTGGCATTGGCAAACAGGAAGTTCGTGATCGTGCCCGAAGAGGCGCTGAAGGTGGTGACGCCGAGGGTATCGACGAAGGCATTGGTCGCAAAGAGATTGGTGGTCGTGACCGAAGTACTCGTCACGTTCCCAAGATTCGCATTCCAGCGATTGGTAGCGTTTCCAAGCGAGAATGCAAGATCAGCGGCCGGGATGAGGTTGGAATTGACGGCACCCGTAACCGCGAAGTTGGTGGTTGTGCCATTGCTGATGGTGGTGTTCTGGAGAGAAGTGGTACCCGTGGCCGTGAGGTTGGAAACCGTGAGGCCGCCAAACAAGGTGACGCTTGAAGTCGCAAAGGCTCCACGGTTCGTCACCGAGGCGAGGGTGTCGGCTTCAGCCGAAGTCGAAGGACAGCCAACGCCATTGGAGAGACAGATAGCCTGGCCTGAGACAGTGGCCGTGGCGAAGGTGGCGATATTGGCTTGCAGATTCGACGAGCTTGCATTCGTCGATGTGACATTCGTCACCACTAAATTTGTTCCCGTTGCATTGGTAAACGTTGTTCCCTGTAAGTTGCTCGTCCCTGTAACCGTAAGATTTGCACTAACTAGTCCACCAAAAAGCGTAACCGTTGCTGTTGCAACCGATCCCCTGTTTGTAACCGTAAGCAAGCTGTCCGTCTCAGGAGAGGTAAGACAATTCGTCCCATCCTCAAGACAGACGGCTCGCCCACCGACAAACAAATTTGTGGTCGTAACCGTTGTTGCGTTCAATGTTCCTGCGGTTGCATTAACAATCGTCAATTCCGTAAACGATCCATAGGTCGAGTTCAAACTGACAATCGTCGATGTATTCGCAAAGAAATACGTCGACGTTGTATTGGTGCCCGTTCCATTTACCCAAGTAAGGTTTGTGAGATTAAGCGGCGATCCCAACACCAAATTCTGAATAGTTGCCGTTGTCGCACCAAAATTTGTCGAGAAAAGATTGGTCGAGGTGGTATTGGTGCCCGTCGCATTCGTCCAAACAATGTTTGTAACACCAAAATTGTTAGTTACCGTGCCATTAGTCGCGACAAGCGTGTCAGTAAAGAAGTTACTACTCGTAACATTCACGCTCGTCACGTTACCAAGGAACGCATTCCATCGATTCGATGCCGATCCAAGGCTATACGTAAGATCAAGCGAAGGAATCAGATCAGAGTTAAATCGACCGTTAACCGTGACCAAATCCGCTGAGCTATCACCAATAATGGAGTTTCCAGCGATAGAGAGGTTGCCCGCAATACCGTTATTAGCGGTGGTCGAGCTCATCGTGAAGTAACCGCCCAAGAAGCCCCCGGTTAGAATGTTGAAATTGAGATTCGAGTCGAGCGCGAGCAAGGTATCTGCAGCAGCCGTCGACGATGCGCTGAACGTATCAACCGCATCCGAGTTCAAAGCATATTGAAATGCCGCCAAAAGCACGCGAGGAGATGCTTCCGGATCAGATTCGATCTGCACACCTAAGTAAAGCGGCTGATTCCAATCAATATAGGACGGGAAAGCCGTACAAGCACCGAGCTGAACAGAGAAATAACCATCCGCATCAGGCTGAGCCTTGGCACAAGCACCTCCGTCGTGAATTTCTTTCCAAAGCAACGGACCACCAGCAGTCGCAGGATCTGTATACGATCCAGCCGACAAATCGTTATAAATCGTAAACTGAATCGTTGTTGAAGCCGTAATGGCTGATAAACCACTATTTCTTAATCGCGATTGATAGTTAATAACCTTCGGAATAGCCGCACTCGCACTTTGCGCGCCAAATATTCCGAATGTCATCACGATACCTGCTACCAACGTTGCGATTCTTGTTCCGCGTCCCTGGTCTTGGGAGCTGAAAAATCGCTTTATAAACGCAAATAACTCGCATGGGGATGCGATTACAGATTCGATAAAAGTACGATGAGTTTGCACGTCAGAATCGACAGGCGCATTTAACGCCAGTCACAACATGACTACGTGTTACTCGCAGAAGAGCAGACCATTTTTCCTTATAAGTGCTTTCGATTCCCCAATCGATAGCGAAGGAAACTCTCCTACTCGCAGCGTAGACCTAGGAACCAATCCCCGTTTAGTTGTGGACTAAGCGGTTTTTTAAGCTCACATCAAGTATAAGGTTTTATAAAAGCACCGTTCATACGGTGCTAATATTAGCTAATTAAATTAGTTTTAAACTTTCTTTTTTTCTGTGGATAAATTGTTAGTAAGTTTTTTAAGAGAAATGTGTTTATCAATCACAGCTTCCTTCGCATTCACGAGATCAATGTCCTCTGATCGGTACTTTTCAAAGCCTGTTTTATCCGCCGTCACAAAATAAAAGTTCTTAGAGGCAAAGAATCCATATCGCCCCTTGGAATCCGTGATCTGAGTTTCCAAAAGCTTATTGAACTTCTTATCAAAGATTCTAACAATAACCGTTCCCAAAGGACGTCGAGTTTTCTGATCGTAGATAATACCCCACTCTTTAGGCTTCTTAGGCAAAGCAAGGCGTCTAAACAAGAAATACGTGAGCACTTGCAACGCCAACAGACCAACTAATAACCAACTTGGAGCTATGATAAGCGCAATAATCGTTACAATGACACTCAAAAGGCTGAATGCGTGCTGTGCATGTCTCAAAAATCGCTTGGCGCGGATGGCAAACGGCGTTTCTTCAGCCTTAGCAGGATCCAAAGGAATGTTCACCGCGATATTCGCCTCCTCTTTAACCTCGATATTCTCACCATGATAAAGATCAACAAAATCAACATCTTCCTTTTCCTCCTTCAAAAACACCGTAGGAAAAACAAATCCCGGCTTCACGACCTCAATACGATACAAACCAGGCCTTACTCGGAACGCAAATCGGCCCTTAGCATCGGTAACACGAGTCTGAACAACCGTACGAGTTTGCGCTTGAATAAGACGAACAACAGCTAAATCAAGCGGGTGTTTAGACAAAGAATTGTAAACAATACCCCATTTGTCACGTTTCTTACGTCCGACGAGCAAAATCGGCTGCGTAAGCAAGAACCAAATGTAGTTAAGCAGGCTAAACAAGGAAGCCGCGGCCGCCAAGTTGGCGAGCGCAAGCGCAACAGCGATTGGTGCCGCGATATTCGCCGTATCACGAGCTGTTTCCGACTGAAGGAACTCCAAAATCGGACCGACAACTGGAACATCTACCTCGCTAGGTAAAATAACATCAATCGATGCGTAGTTTCTGGTAACAGTTAAACTCTTTTCTTGTGTAACATATCCATCTTTCTCAACAACAACACGATATTGGCCATTCCTTACAACAAATCCATAGGCGCCTGGAGCACCGGTTTCTACAGGATTCGACTGTCCATATCGAGCACCCTGCCATTCTTGCCACTGCCCATTCACAGACTCGTACAAACGCACGATGGCTCCTGGTACTGGAGTTAAATCAGCAGTAACTCCCTTTCTTTCCAAAACGCGTCCCGATGGTCTCGTTTCAATAACGGTAGATGCAGCCGCCGTTCTCCCATCCTCTAATTGAAACTGGACGGTTGCAGGAACACGCTCAACACCGCGAGAAGGCACAAATGTTGCACCCCACTCAGTACCACCGGGCAATGGCGAGAGCGCATAAACAGATCCGCCGACACGGATCACGGCACTCGTGGGTTGTGATGGTAGGCTCGTAACAGGAACTCGCACCAGCACCGGAGCACCAGGCGCGGTACCAACGGCACCGCTAATATCCGGTTCAAGCAAAATCGATCCACCGCCAGCATAATAGGTAGGTCTGATGGAAATAGCCGGTGCGCTCAGCTCTTCCGGAGGAGTCGATGTAGGCGGCAAAATGATCGGAGGTGTCGGAGTAGCTGCACCGATAGGTGGAAGAGGCGGAGTCGTCGTGCCTCCTCCGCCAACAGGAGGTGTGACGACTGGCGGCGTTGGCGGTGTTGGAGGAGTTGGCGGCGTGGAGGTCGGCGGAGGCAAAGGCAATCCAAAAGGAGTCGCTTGTGCAAACGCGCCACTAGAGCGATTCCCCGATCCATCAAAAGCATAGTTCGCGTAAAAATAGGTAACACCGTTTACCAAGCCTGCATCGATAAACGAGCTCGCATTACCCTGATAAACAAATCGTCCATCATCCGGCCCCGATGGATATCCATCCGTTCTCGCGCGAATACGTACAAAGGAAAAATCTGGGTCAGATGGATTATTCCAATTAAGTGAGTTCTGAGAATTGCCGGGTGTTGCGGTAAAACCAAACACATTCGCTGGACCTGTAATATCGCCAGTCGTTGTAAAAACAAAATCACCAGACACCGCCGTTAACAATGCACTCGGCTCTGTTGATTGAACGCGGAAGTGATAAGGAGTTACCGGAGAAAGCCCGCTCAAAAATACCGCATGACTTGTTACATCTCCCGGCGCTGTCGCAACAGATCCATAACCCGCAGTCAGGCCAAAATCAACGATACTCGAAGCAGGAATATTGGTATTCCAAGTAATCAACGCACTCGTATCCGTAATGGCAACCGCCTGAACATTGGTAATGATAGGCGCCGCAGGAATCGATAGCGTCGTAAACGTCTGATCCGTACTATGCGTCGTATTCCCTCCCGGATCAACCGCTGTAATACGGAAATGGATGACAGTCCCGGGCGGCAATCCACTCAAAGGCACCGAGTGCCCAATCGTATAGGTAGGATTTGAAAAAGTACCTAACGTATAGAAAATATCTGTTCCCCAAACAATATAAGTCGTCGCTGCCTCACTCGTATCCCAAGTAATAAGCGAGGTCGACGTCGTAATATTCAAAACCTGAATATTCAAAATCGATGGCGGAGTTAAATCCCCGCTCGACCCACCACCCCCGCCACCACCACCAGGCGTTGAAGTCGCGGCAATAGACGCTGAGATACCGATCGTATCCCCAGTTTCAATAAAAACATCAATACCACCCGCATCCCCAAACGTGCCGCCGACAGAAATCGTGACCGCGCCTCCGCCACCTGTCGGATTAGTAATCTGATTTGTTCCGCCTGCTGCATTTGTACCGATTCGCACCTGCACAACATCGTTAACAGCGATCTCACCACCCGCTGCATCGGTCGGGGCTGTCAGCGTAAGCGTTCTACCTGATACAGCAGCACCCCAAACACCAGCCGCTGCCGTTGCTGCAACGGTTTCATTCGTTTCAAAACCCGTGACAGCACCATGATAAAGATCGACATCCCCCGCCGTTATCGGCGCAACATTGAATCCAATAGGAAAATTAATCGTTATCGTATCAGACGGCGCGTCAACTCCGCTCGGTGTAATAAAACGGATCTCGTGATTGGAAAGCGTAGAAGGTTCCTGACGCGACATGATGTCACGGCGACCAGTGAGCGTTGCAGCGTGCGTCTGCGCAAGCGGCGCAACAACAAACAACACGGATAACACCGTGGCAAAAATACGTTGAAAACGCTTTGTCATAAAGGTTCGTAATCCTCAGCAGCCGGCCCTGTCATTCCTTCTTACAAAGGAAACAAGGTCGATGGCCGAGCCTATCGGCGGAATATCCTACGAATCATCCAAAGCACAAACCCAACCAACACCAACAAACCTGCACCGATCGACAAACTTCTCCACGGCCAAACCTGGAAACCAATTCTTGATTCCCCCGCAGAACCAGCGCGGCTGGAAACCTGAACACGAGCTTCGTACCAGCCAATCGCGCCATTCTCCCACTCTTGCTTCAGCTCATCCCAAAAACCCGTTCCGATTTTCACATCGCTCTTGCTCCACTCACTAGCAAAAATACGCTTTGAACCAGGAAGGACTCTGGCATCTACACTGTTTCCATCGATCGTAGCAACCGTCTGGCCAAACATATTGGTAATATCGATCTTCACTTCAGGCTGAACATGGATATTTCCCTGATTCTCAACATCGGCAATAAATCGAACCGGCAAATGACTGCCATTTACTTGCTCAGTACGAGCGTTACGCAAAGCCAATCGCTCAACCATCGTCCCATTAACCGTGGCAAAAACTAAAACCCCGATACGCGGAATCGCCGATACGTTTTGCCCAGCAGCCGTATCCAAACTTGTCTGCGTTAAGAAAATCGCTGCGTAGTGACCGCCAGGAGTCGCATCATTGGGAACACGTAAAGAAACGGGCATGCGTCGGCTTTCACCAGCACGTAAGGTTAGCGTCGGCGCTTCAAGGTAAAGCCAATCCGGCAAACCACTCGTATCTTCTTGCGGTAAAAACTGCGTACCGCCGCCATCCCCTTGCGGAATAAACTTCTGAATCGTTAAAGCAAAAGAAAGCGTCTCCGCTTCTTCATTCGTAACCAAGATAGAAAAATCCACTTGTTTGCCGGCATCAGCACCAACATCGATAATCGCTGGGCTAACACTAATCGCCTGCACGGAAGTTCCGATAACGAGCGAGAACATCATGACGGCGATAAAGCACAAAGAACGAAATCGCATACTAGTAGTTCGCCGTTAACGTGTAATACACGTTCTGCGAGTAAGTTCCTACATTCGTAGACGATGTAATGGAAAGTTTAAAAATCATCCCAATCTTGTCAGAGATCGGCCCCGTGGTCGCCACCGACGTCTGCACGACACGCTGCGATGTCGTAACACCGATGTCGACACCTGCGGAAAATGCAGAAGCACCGGTCGTTTCTGCGCCATACTCCTCTACTCCCAGCGATACCGTGCCATCACTCACCGCCGCAATAACTTGAGCTGAACCATTCTGCAATTCTTGGTTAGCTAGAACATAAAGACTGTAACCCGTAGCAACATTCGTCAGCACGGACGTCCCTACAACCGACGTATACGGAAAACCGGATGAAATAGAACCAAAGTTAATAGAGTTCGAATTCAAAAGATATACCAAGTCATCACCACCGGCAGGCAAAGCACTCATACTTCCACCATCCCCTTCAAAATCATCGACAGTTACGACAAGCCCGGCAATATTTGTGATTCTTCCAACAGCAACAAGCTGCGAAAAATCATTATTTTCTACGACCGAAATCAAGTCTCCGATAGCAAAACCAGCAACCGAAGATAAGGTAACGGTATTCGCACCATCGTTAAACGCCGTATAAGCCGAATTCACTGACGTAGAACGGGCGCGAACCTGATAAGTCAGAGTATCTGCCCCCTCAGGCGCTCGATAACCAGCCGAAAGTTGAAAGTTGGCACTCGTACTTGTACCAGAAGCATTATCGCCAAGTGTGTCTCGAGAAGAAAAGTTTGTGCTGCTTGAATTATCCAAACCTCCCGAATTCACATTATCCCATTGAATGAGAAAATTCGTACTCGACATCGCCAAAGCCCTACTCCCAACCATCAAGAGGGAGCAACACAATATAAGGAGCAATCCTTTGTTCATTCGCACACATCTATTTTAGCAAAAAATCAATGTTTCTTCAACCGGTATAAATAAGAGTCGTAAAAGATATATATTAATATTTAATGTTTAATATTAGCCAAAAAAAATTAATTAAATCGCATTGATAAATTAAATAGTCATGAAGTAAATGCGTAATTGCAGAATAAATCAATTTAATTGAACAAGTAATAACAATGTTTCACGTGAAACAAACACATCTCTAACTAACTAACTAACTAACTAACTAACTAACTAACTAACTAACTAACTAACTAACTAACTAACTAACTAACTAACTAACTAACTAACTAACTAACTAACTAACTCTTCTTCTTCTTCTAACTAACTAACTAACTAACTAACTTCAACTAACTTCTAACTTCATCTAACTACTTCTTCTTCTTCTTCTAACTAACTAACTAACTAACTACTTCTAACTAACTAACTAACTAACTAACTAACTAACTTCTAACTCTAACTAACTAACTAACTAACTAACTAACTAACTAACTAACTATATGTTTCACGTGAAACATTCACATATAGAACCGTATTACTATTAAATAGTATCTATCTGCATTGAAATTAAGTCATTTGAAACATCATTAGACTGTATAAAGATAAATAGCGAAGCTAGTAAGAATAAACATATGTTTCACGTGAAACAACGTATTAATAACATCAATATAAGTAGACAACTGAGGGTAGATAAGCAACCAATGTGACTAACCAATAAGTATAGTAGCTTGTAGAAAATGATTGAAACTAACCAGAGCAATAAACCATATGTTTCACGTAAAACATTCTTACTGCGATGGTTTACATAACTAACATTTAAAAAAGAAACAAGTTCTAAGATGGTTTCACGTGAAACATTACCGAGCGATTCAATAATGTTTCACGTGAAACAATTATAAAAACAAAAACCGCCAATTGGCGGTTTTCATTATGGTGGACCAAAGGAGATTCGAACTCCTGACCTCTGCAATGCGAATGCAGCGCTCTACCAACTGAGCTATTGGCCCAAAGGCATTAAACAATGTTTCACGTGAAACATTCTTACTGCGATGGCAAACAAAACTAACATTATAAAGAAACAAGTTCTAAGATGGTTTCACGTGAAACATTACCGAGCGATTCAAAAATGTTTCACGTGAAACAATTCATTTAATTGTTTCACCTGGTGCCTCCACGAGGAATTGAACCTCGGTCTAGGGCTTAGGAGTCCCTCGTTCTATCCGTTGAACTATGGAAGCTTAGTGTCGTAAAATATATAAAGTACTTTTAACCTAATTTCAGAAGGGAAGCGGGGCTAGTATATTTTTTTCTGCTCCTACCGTCAACGCATTTACCCAGAACCTTGACGAAAAACGCATACACGACTAATCTTAGGCATCTTCCTATGCCAAACAAGCATGCAGCAATCAAAGACCTCCGCAAAAACGAGCGCCGCGCCGCTCGCAATGCCCGTCTTAAGATGCACGTAAAGGCTCTCACCAAGCAATTGAAGGAAACGGTGAAAGCCGGAAAAAAGGCTGAGGCTATTGAAGTTTCACGCAAACTTCAGCAAGCTTCCGACAAGGCTGCAAAGAACCACGTTCTTCATTTCAACAAAACACGCCGCATGGCATCAGCTTCCAGCAAGATGATCGCCGCCATCAAATAAAACAAAAAGACTCGCGATAATCGCGAGTCTTTTTTATTTCTAGGGGATTAAGCTAATCGACTCAGCCTCATTACAAAACCCAGCTCTTTGCAAAAACAACATCTCAAGACTTGAAGCAAAAATCAAAGAAGGCTCAATCATGTTCATGCTCTGCAATTTTTTTAAAACAAACGGAGGCAATCCGGCAACATCTTGATCCTTCACTCGTAATGCCGCGACGCCTTGCTGCACTAACACGGAAGTTTCCGCATAAGAAAATTCAATCTTCTCTGCATTCCCTCGTCTTCGTAAATCTTTTTTCAAAATCTGATCTGCTAAATCATAAGCACTGGCTTCCGAGGAAGAGCGATCGAGCTCAAGTGAGGCGCCCGCCGCCAACTTAATAGCCTCGTTAATAAATTTCCAGCTATCTCCCTCGCAAAAATCTGCAAGCTTCACAACTTGATTATCATCAATGTTACCAAGGGTTTTTGCAATTTCTCTCGCCCAATCTGTAAACGATCTTCCCGACAAAAGGGGATAGTCATTCACCACGATTTTCGGTAGCGCTTCAAAAGGCTTCATCACGCTCGATACAGGCCGCTCTTCCTCTACGCTAACAACAATCATCGCATCTGTATCGCGAGCTAGTGCTTCTAACAACGCTTTTTGTTTTGTCTTGGGACAACTAGAAACGATTCCATCAACCCGCAAAAAACGTCTAGGAGAAAAAAGGCTTGCGCCCGCCGCTTTACTAATGAGTTCTTCAACACCATCTTTCCCTGATGATAATCGTTCAATCGCGCGACCCTCAGGATCGTGCTTCTGTTTGAACGCTAACTCAAGCTCCTTAGCTCTGGCTAAAGCTCGATAGCTATCCGGCCCGCAACACAAAATCAGCACCCTGATATCGTGGCGATAGGGAAGCCGCCTGTCAAAAAAAGCCTGTCTATTCGACAGGCTTCATCTCTTCCCAATTTTTTCCTACCTTCGACTCAACGACAACCCGTACACCAACCTTCTCAACATTCTCCATCAAGTCTTTTGCAAAAGCCGAGACTTTTTCAACATCATTCGGTGGCACTTCAAACAACAATTCATCATGAACCTGCAAAAGCATACGGCTAGCAGGGGACACATCCTCTAATTTTTTGGCTATTTCGATCATCGCCAGCTTGATTAAATCGGCCTCAGAGCCTTGTACGGGCATATTGATAGCCATTCTTTCAGCCTGGGCCCTTACCATCGGCATAGAAGAATGAATCTCTGGCAAATAACGCTTTCTTCCAAAAAACGTTTCAACATAGCCAAGTTTATGCGCAGAAAGCTTGGTCTCCACCATATAATTCTTGATTCCTTTGTAAACCTGGAAGTATTTGTCGATAAACGCTCTTGCCTCCTTAAATGAAATGCCCGCCGATTGAGCCAAACCCTGCGGACCTTGGCCAAAAATCAATCCAAAGTTAATGGCTTTAGCGATGCGGCGCTGATCCTTGGTCACCTCCTTCAACGGAATCTCCCAAATAGACGATGCTGTAGCCGTATGCACATCCTCTCCATTTTCAAATGCCTGAAGCATCGCTTTGTCTTTGGCGAGCGCCGCCACCAATCTCAATTCAATCTGCGAGTAGTCACAGGACAACAAAACAAATCCCTCCTTCGCAATAAATGCTCGGCGAATTTTTCTGCCAAGCTCGGTTCGGATCGGAATATTTTGCATGTTCGGATCCGATGAAGAAAGTCTTCCCGTCGCCGCGACCGCTTGATCAAAAGAAGTATGGATACGTCCATTCGCATCCGCGAGATCCGGAAGGACATCAACATACGTCGAGAGTAATTTTGACACCTCTCGATAATCTTCGATCATATCAATAATAGGATGTGAGCCGCGTAATTTTTCCAACTCTTGAGCAGCTGTCGAGAAACCCGTCTTGCCGCGCTTCACACCTTTCGTCTCCAAGCCAAGTTTCCCAAAAAGCACTTCCGCGAGCTGGGTAGGGGATCCTGGATTAAAATCCACTCCCGCAGCCTTGATCATCTTCTTTTCAATCTCTTGTTTTGATTTCGACATCTCTTTTGAGAGTCCGCGTAGATAATTTCGATCCACCAAAATACCTTCACGCTCCATCGCGCGCAAAATCGGAACAAGCGGAAGTTCAAAACGTTCAAGGATCGGCAAGAGCGATTCTTCCTCCAGCAACTTTTTTAACGTCTTCACGCAAGCCCTGATAACACTCGCTTCCGCCAATGGTCCGCTTTCTTGTTCAAGCTGCACGCTCGCATACTTTGCCGCGATCGCGCCCAAATCATGATTGCGTTCTCCGGCGCCCAACACATATCCGGCAAGCATCGTATCAAAATTCCAGCGAGGAATTTCCAACGCATGCGATTCCAAAAGCTTCATGTCCTGCTTTGCATCATGTGCGACAAACTTCACATCGTCGTCTGCCAAAAAATCCTGCAACTCGTTCTTGCTCGACTCGATCAGTGCCGCAGAAAAAACATACGCTGTCCGATCATCCGCCAAGACAAAACCTCCTGCTTCATTTCCAAATAATGATCCTTGCGAATTTCGCACGGCTCGCACAACAACGTCTTTCGATTTTCGTAAAGCTTCTAGCACGTTCTTGATCTCCGTCTTTTTCTCAACGCGCACTTCTTGCAAAAGAATATTTTTAAGTGAAACAGAAATTTCTGGTTTCGCTTTTTCTCCTTTCTGTTTTTTCTCTCCCTTCACCTTCTTCTCCTTCACGACAACTTCACCAGGAATTTTTCCAAGCAAAGATTTAAAACCATTCGCATGCAAGAAGGCGAGCAGCCCTTCTTTATCTTTCGGAAAAACTCCTAAAGCCGGCTTCCAATCAATCGGAACATTTTTCTCGATAGTGACCAAAGCCATAATCGCCGGAATCTCTTTCTCTGCTCCAAGTAACTTCTCTCTAGTCGATGCAGAAATATCTGACTTTGCATCATGCGCAGCCTTCAAAATAGCTTTGATAGAGCCAAATTTCTGCAACAAATCCGTCGCACCCTTGTCTCCAATACCTCGAATACCCGGAATATTATCTGACGTATCGCCTCGCATTGCCTTATATTCAAGAAATTGCTCTGGCGTTAGCCCATATTCTTCTTTAATCGCCTCAACATCATAACGCTTGGTCTCCGTAACGCCTTTCTTAAACGCCATAACGGAAATACCCGGCTTCACCAGCTGCAAAGCATCACGATCTCCAGTAACAATAACGACTTCCCAGCCAGCTTTTTTAGCTCGTTCTGCAAAAGTTCCGAGTAAATCATCAGCCTCATATCCATCCAATTCAAAAGATGGCACGCCAATCAATTCCAAACCCTCCTTTACCCAAGGGATCTGAGCATAGAGCTCATCCTCCTTTTGAACGCGATTAGCCTTATAAGCCTCATATGCCTCATGTCTAAATGTCGGAGCCTCTGTATCCCAACAAGCGACAAAAGCATCCGGCTTCTCATCCTCGATCAGCTTCATGACCGACATCATCATTCCATACACACAATTAACCACCTGACCCTTTGGATTAGTCAGCGGTCTAATCGCATGCCAAGCACGATGAAGCAAAGCATTGGCATCCAAGATATAAAGGCGTTTCATGGCCACAGCATGACATATCGGAGAACAAAAAGAAGAGGACCTCGGACAGAATGTCCGAGGTCCTCAGAAATGCCGATCAGCCGCTCGACTTCAGATAGGCCAAGAGCGGAAGATTGTAGAAACGACTGTACTGGGTGACGAGGTAACCGTCCTCTGCCCATCGCTGGGTCAGGATCGATCCCGGCTCCGCACCCACGCCATTTCCCTCGATGGCAGAGCCAGGCAGCCGGATGTCTTCACCCCAATACACCTTACCTTTGGTCAGCGAGAGAAGCTTCACGCACTCGCCCTCGAGCGAGACCAAGCTGAGTAGCGCACCATCCCGATCGCGCACCATTCGGCTCGCATCCAGGATAGAAACGCCATCCGGCGCCGTGGTCACAAGCTCCCAGTTGATGACGCCCTCGAGCGTCGGTCGTCCGCGAACGATGGACAGCGAGCGCTCCGATCCACGCAGCTGAATGGCGTAAGCCATGTCGCTCTGCGCATCGACGCCCGTCACGGCAGGACCTTCACCGCGCTGCGTGAGCTCGGTCCATCGGCCCTCGCGCCGCATGAGACAAGTCTCGAGCGGTCCGACGAAGCGCGCCTCCATGGGAGTCACGCCCGTTTGCGGATTGCGCCGACGCCTGATCGCATCGACCACCAGATCGAGCGACTCAGGCTCCGAAAGCAATGCGCGCAATCGCACATTACCCGTCAGAAACACCACGCGTCCGATCGAGTAGTATCCTCGCACCAGTGCATACTCCGGCTTGTACGGAATGAACCGCGTCACCGGCAAAAGCGGCATCAAACCAATCACCCCCTCATGTACCTCCTGCTTCATGTCGATGGCGAGCAGCACCGACCGCTCTCCCGTCTTGGCGTGAGCTGTTGCCAGCTCGTTGAGAGAAACGCGTTTCACCTCGACATTCGGGATCGGTACGGGTGTATCGTATCGATGAGACATAGGCTCCATGAAACTCCTCTTGAAAAAGTGCGTTGCCCGCCCACTTGAAAGACAAACGGGCCCGCAGGATACTACAGATAGAAAGTCTCGTAAAGAGTTGGTTCATCGCTTGCGAAAATCAACACCTATGGCTAATATCCTCGCACACAGAAACGACTGCGGCGTGGTAGCCAAGTGGTAAGGCAGGGGTCTGCAAAACCCTTATTCGTGGGTTCGATTCCCACTCACGCCTCCAAACAAAAAGACTCCCATCGGGAGTCTTTTTGTTTTTAACTCTGGTCGTCAATCTTCGCGATGATATAAGGCTGCGGGATCGGTTCAGCGGCCGGACCATACTTACCAACCTTATTAAGGTCAGCCGTGCGGCCATTCCACTGCTCCCAATTCTTTTTACCCGTACCCATCTCGATAACTTCAACCTCGATATTGCGCTTCAATCCATAAGCCTTGGCAGACGCAAGATCACCCATCCAGATGTCGACGCGATAGCGATAGCGCGGATTCATGCGATCACGAACCTCAAAAATCTTGTCACCGAATACGGAAGGAATACGGATCTTGGTACCAATCGGCAAGACATTCGTTGCAACATAACCGTCGCGAACAACAGAACCGTCAGCCGTGATAAACGGACTACCATCCGTTTCATTAGCACGAGACGTATAAGCCGTTGAGTCCATACGAATGGTCTTAATCGTAGTCGGGCGAGACTTTTGCGGGAGAACAATGACTTTGTCATTAGCAGAATCCGTCTCCGTTTTAGACCAAAGCAAGCTTGGGATAAAATCCGCAGCCTTGGCAACCGGAGCAGCAGCCTGTACGCCAACGAGGACGACAGCCATAATGGCAAGACACGTCTTTTTGGCTACGTTATACTTGTTGATGGTATAGATAGTCATAGTCAGGCTTGAATAATTAACGGAAAATCATAACATAATAAAGCCCTTTTGTCAAGGGTTTTGCCCAATAAAATGGCTAATATTAGCAAAATATTTAGAGACTTGAGCTACAAACTACGTCCATTGAGCCGAAAACTCGGCCCAAAGGCTTGGATTGCGCTAAAAATAGCCGTTTTAGGAGGTTTAGCGATCTCTGTAATCGGTCTTTTTGTCTTTACCTTGTTTGCCGCTTGGGTCAGCCGCGATTTGCCTGATCCAAACTCCCTGATCACCAGAAGCGTCCAGCAATCGACCAAAATCTTTGATCGTACCGGAGAACATCTCCTTTATGAGATCCACGGCGATGAACGTCGCACACTCGTAAAGATCGATGAGATTCCAAACTCGATGCAGAAAGCCGCCATCGCGATCGAGGACCGTTTATTTTACGAACACAACGGCGTCTACTGGCGCGGCTTCCTACGCGCCGGCGTCATGAGCGTTTTGCGCGGCCAGCGTTTGCAAGGAACTTCAACACTAACTCAGCAGCTCGTCCGCAATGCCATTCTCACAACAGAGCGCTCCTACACGCGTAAGCTGCGTGAAATTATTTTGTCACTGCAGATTGAACAGAAGTATTCCAAAGAAGAGATCTTGCAGCTGTATTTGAACGAGATTCCATTCGGCTCAAACTTGTATGGCGTCGAGTCGGCCTCGCAAACCTATTTTGGAAAACCTGCAAAAGAATTAACGCTTGATGAATCGGCATTACTTGCAGCCATCATTCAGCGTCCAGATTATTTTTCTCCGTACGGCACCGGCTTGAGCGGTGATCATCGCGAACAACTCGTACAACGTCAGCATCTCGTCCTCACAAAAATGGCTGATGAAGGATTTTTTTCTCGTGAAGAAGTCGATGCCGCTAAAGAAGTAAAGACGCTTGAAAAAATTAAACCGCGCCGCATCGGCAATATCGATGCGCCGCACTTTGTCATGTATGTCCGCGATCTTCTTGAAACAACCTATGGTGATCGCGCTGTCGCACAAGGCGGATTGAAAGTCATTACAACCTTGGACTGGAGCATGCAGCAGGCAGCAGAAGAGGAAATAAAAAAAGGCGTTGAAACACTTGGAAAACAATACCAATTTACCAACGCCGCCCTCGTTGCTTTGGAACCAAAGACTGGGCAAGTCCTGACAATGGTCGGATCCAAGGATTTCTTTGATGAAGAGAACGACGGTCAATTCAACGTAACCTTGTCGGAGCGTCAGCCTGGCTCCAGCTTTAAGCCGATTGTTTATGCGGCCGCCTTCATGCGCGGCTACTTACCAGAAACCCAAGTCTGGGACGTCAACACGGTTTTCAAAACCGAGATCGGAAAATACGAACCAAAAAACTACAGTCTGAAAGAAAACGGTCCCGTCTCTTTGCGTCAGGCATTGGCCGGCTCTCTGAATATTCCGGCCGTGAAAGTTCTCTACCTCGTCGGTGTCGGACGAGTGCTCGATTTTGCCGAAACACTCGGCTATTCAACGTTAGAAGACCGCAGTCGCTTTGGATTATCACTTGTACTCGGAGGCGCAGAAGTGAAACCAATCGAGCACGCTGCCGCCTTCGCAGCCTTTGCCACCGACGGTGAATGGCGTCCAACCTCTGCCGTTCTCCGTGTGGAAGATGCTGACGGAAAAATCCTTGAAGAGTGGAAGGAGCCGGAAGCTCGCCGCGTCATGGATCAGCAGATCGCCCGCCTCACCAACGACGTTCTCTCCGACAACAATGCGCGCGCCTACATTTTTGGCGGCCGTAACTCGCTCACGCTTCCGGATCGTCCGGTAGCTGCCAAAACCGGAACCACCAACAACAACCACGATGCATGGACGGCGGGCTACACGCCCAACCTCGTCTCGGTTGTCTGGGTCGGCAACAACGATAACTCGGAAATGAAACGCGGCGCGGACGGCTCCATCGTCGCCGCACCGATCTGGCAGGCCTTCATGAAGCGCGCGCTCACCGGCAAACCAATTGAACGCTTCACCAAGCCCGCCCCTCCGGAAACAACACGCCCAATCCTGCTCGGCAAAGTCTTTGAACAAAAAATCAAAGTCAACAAATTGACCGGCAAACTCGCCACCGATCAGACGCCGCCGGAACTCGTAGAAGAACGCATCGGCAGAGAAGCGCATGACATTCTTTACTACGTCGATAAAGACGATCCAACCGGACCACCTCCATCCAACCCGGCCGATGATCCACAATTCTCCAACTGGGAAACCGGCGTTCAAACCTGGGTCTCAAAAACAAGCTGGAATGCAACGAGCACGATCCCGACAGAAACGGATGACGCCTTCACGGAAGAAACTCGACCGCAAATCTCCGTGCTC
This sequence comes from Candidatus Uhrbacteria bacterium, assembly GCA_016699205.1. Lineage (NCBI taxonomy): Bacteria > Candidatus Uhriibacteriota > Candidatus Uhrbacteria bacterium. The sequence goes on along the minus strand of CP064964.1, from coordinate 642,016 downwards.
TCGCCGCAAGCAAATGGATCGATCTTTACACGTCAGATGCAGGTCAGTCTCTCGATCAACTCCTCGCGCCCAATCACGCGCGTAGAAGCATTCGTCGACGGCACGCCTGTTGGATCTGGTTTCAATGCTCCCTGGGATTTCCGCGTAAGAATTCCAAACAGCATCGGCAAAGGCTTCCGCACACTCATCGTCCGCGCTTACGACAACATGGGCCAATGGGGCGAGTCGAGCACAACCTTCAACCTTGAAGCCGATGCCGATCCAAACGAACCAACCATCTCGATCATCGCGCCTTCCAACGGAGAAACCTGGGCACGCACGACATTCCCAAAAATCATCCGCGTCCGTCTGGAAAACCCATCGCAATATGATCGCGTAGACGTCAGCTTCATCGGCAGCGACAGCGTTGATCGTCTCGTAGGAACGCAGCTCCTGCCCAACGCCAACGAGATCACCATCTCCGTCCCAGCCGGTCCTCCAATCGGCCGCTACGATCTCGTCGTCAAAGCCAAAAAGGCCAATGTCGATCAATTCGACCGCGTGCAAATCAGTGTAAACATTACAGAATAAAAAAAAACGCCCCGTTAACCGGGGCGTTTTTCTTGCTGCATAGTTCCTACTGTCTGATCGGCATCACGATGTAGCGGAAACCTTCCTGATCTTTTGGAGTAACGACGACCGGATTCATCGCATCAATCATGCGCAGCACGATCTTATCCGTTCCCATCGCTGACAATCCATCAGAAATATAACGGAAGTTCAAAATAACTTTGTTCGCATCACCATCAATCTCGGCTTTCAATGTCGTCTTATGTGCACCCGTTCCCGTATCCGCAGAAGAAACCTTCAAACCTTCTCCTGGAACAACTTCGAAGTGAATATCAAACAATCCTTGGCGTGAGAACAATGAAGCGGCGCGAATCGCTTTCTGAAGTTCTGATCGTGACAAAACCATCGTTGTCTTGAACTGTGCCGGAATAAGCTGTCGATAATCCGGGAAAGAAGCTTCAATCAAGCGCGAGATCAATTCCACGTTTCCATAAGTCATGACCATCTGGCTATCCGTCACCGACCACTCAACCTGTTCCGGCATCCCAACATCATCCTTGTAAGCCGTCAGGATTCTGGCCGCCTCCTGCATCGCGCGGGCCGGAACGATACACTTACCCTCTTTCTGCGTCCCCGTGCCCTCAAGGGGCAAAACGCGCTCCGAGAGGCGGTATGAGTCCGTAGCTGCCATCACCAAACTCCCATTGATCTGACCATGGAAATAACAAGCGACACCCGAAAGCTCCGGACGCGACTCGGAACCCGACACGGCAAACGCCACCTGTCCGATCGCATTTCGCAAAACATCAGCCTTCAAATGATATCCACCGTCTTTGGCTAACTTGGGGATAAGCGGGAACTCGGAAGACGGCATTCCCTTAATAGATGTGGATGATCCATCCGCTCGAACTTCCAATACATCATCCGCCAAAACCAATTCAACCTTTCCGGCTGGAAGCAATGAAATGTAATCCTGCAAAAGCTTGGCAGGAACCGTAAACTCACCCTGAGCCTCGACACGTCCTCTGACCTGGGCTGAAACCGCCATCTCAAGATTGGTCGTCGAGAGTTTTAAACCTCCGGAGTCTGTCTTAAGAAGAACATTTCCCAAGATAGGGAGATTGGCATTCTTCCCGGAGATATGACTTACCAGAGAAAGGCCTTGAAGAAGGTTCTCCTGAGTACAAGCGAAATGCATATGTTCATGCCGATGTTCGCACTCCGTGTTGTGTTAATCAAGTATATATATAAACAGTAGTAGTAATAGGCTATGTGGACAGCGGGGATAATCAAAAACATGGCTTGTCTTAGCCATGTTATCGTCCTCATTCATCCACCATTGACGGGGACATCATCCGTCTAATACGTGCACAAACACCCCGTTCTAATTATGTCCGATCTTTTATCCCTCAGTTGTCCCTAGTTTTATCCCCACCTATCCACAGTTTTGTCCACAGATGATTGCGCTAACCTAAGCGCTTTGGCTGTAGAGGCGTTCGCGCAGAGTTGTGAGATCTCGCCTCAATTGCTCGTCATCTTTCAAGAGCGTATTGATCTTGTCGCAAGCATGCATCGCTGTCGTATGGTCTCTTCCTCCAATTTGGTCGCCAATGGAAGGATAGGAGCATTTAGCTTCCTCACGCAGTAAGTACATCGCGACTTGTCTTGGGAAAGCGAGGCGGCGCTCGCGGCTTTTACCAAGAATATCTTCCATCGAGATGTCGTAGTAGGAGATAACGGTCTCGATCAGCAAGCGCGGCGTGACATTTCGCTTGGTAATCGTCGGCGTGAAGCTCTGAAGCAGCGGCTGTACGGAATCAAGCGTTGGCTGAATGTTCTTGAACTGGTGATAAGCGATAATCTTATTCATCGCGCCCTCCAACTCACGTACATTCGACTGAATCGCGCCGGCAATCGCATGGAAAATTTCTGTAGATAGAGCGTAATTTTTGTCTCGACCCTTAGCCTGAAGAATAGCAACGCGCGTTTCAAAATCCGGTTTGGAAATATCGACCATCATGCCCCACTCAAAACGGGACTGAAGACGGCTTTCCAAGGTTTGAATATCTTTCGGCGGTCGATCCGAAGTGATAACGATCTGCTTATTGTTCTGATGAAGCGCGTTAAATGTGTGGAAAAACTCTTCCTGAGTACCCTCTTTCCCCGTCAAAAACTGAATATCATCGATCAAAAGAACGTCAACCAAGCGATATTTATCTTTAAAATCATTAATCCTGCCTCCGCGCACCGACTGAATGAACTCATTGGTAAAACGTTCACACGTGACATAGCGGATTTTGGCTTCCGGAGTCCTTGCCTGCACATGATGGCCGATAGCCTGCAAAAGATGCGTCTTACCCATTCCAGCGCCGCCATGAATGAATAGCGGGTTATAAACATCGCCTGTCTTGGAAGCGACGGCCTGACTCGCAGCATGCGCCAGCTCATTGCTCTTTCCAACAATAAACGAACCAAAGGTATAACGCGGATTCAAACCAACATCGCTATTCGATCCTTCAGATTTCATCGGAGCTTCATAACGAGATGCTTCCGACGTTGAAGTCGATGGCTCCGCTGTCTGCTGTGTAACTTCCATCGGCAAAACCGTCGTGTTCTTTACTTCGATGCGATACGTCACCTCACGAATCGGTAGATTCGAGGCATTTCGCAAGGCTTTTATGATCTGATCGTTATATTTTTTTTCCATCCACGCCTTGGTAAACGTGTTTGGAACCGCGACAATTGCCTTTGTTCCCTCGGCTTGAATGAGATAGGTGTTTTTAAACCAGGTCGTAAAATTCGCTTTCGACAAAGTGAGTTCGAGCTCACCGAGTGCCGCCTGCCAAAGTGCTTGCTGGTCCATAGAAATTACGACGATCATTCCAACTGTGCATAACTATGTCAAACCTGTGGAGAAAAAGTGAGCAAAGGGGTGAATACTTGCCAATTTCTGCGGAATCCTGTATCTTTGGCGGGTCACCAATTATATGGCAACCAAGCGAACCTATCAGCCCAAAAAGCGCCGCAGAGCAAAGGTGCACGGTTTTCGTGCTCGTATGAGCACCAAGAACGGCCGTGAAGTCCTCTCGCGCCGCCGCAAAAAGGGCCGCCGCGTCTCGGCGATCAAAACCGTCGTTAAGCGCTCCCGCCGCTAAAGAGCGGTAGAATAGGCGAGGGGAAACCCTCGTCTTTTCATATGTTGCCCAAAAACGAACGCCTCCGCCGAGCCAAAGATTTCGCTCTGCTCTCGCAAAAAGGGCGGGTTGTTTATAGTCCTTTCTACGCATTGCGCATCCGCGCGAGCCAAACACCAACCAAGGTCGGTTTTGTCACTTCATCCAAGGTTTTTAAGACAGCCGTCGCACGCAATCGTGGGAAACGCCGCATGCGCGAGGTGCTCCGCCTCCTCAAATCCGAGTGGCCCAAAAACATGGACCTCCTTTTCATCCTGAAATTGGAACTCCTCAAGGCCGACTTCAAAGAACTTGAAACGATGGTCCGTCGATCATTTGAAAAAATTCCGGAAGCCATGCAAAAGCCTCCCGCTCCTCGCAAACCAAAAGCGCGTAAAAAATCTTCCGTCGTTTTCAAAAATGAAACATGAAGATCACGCATCTTCCACGACGCTCGGGTCAGCTCATGATCCGTCTCTATCAAAAAACGCTCTCACCCGACCACGGCCCCTTCCGGGATTTATTTCCGTACCGTGTTTGTAAATTTCACCCGACTTGTTCGCAGTACACATACGACGCCATCGGAAAGTACGGACTGATCAAAGGCTCTTGGATCGGCTGGAAAAGAATATTACGATGCAATCCCTGGAGCCACGGCGGCATCGATCACGTTTCGTAAATTTTAAGCATCGCTTTCACATCTTCCTCTGGCAGGGGAATAGAAATTCGTTTGCGTTTTCCACTCGCGCCCTTTGCAATGTCGATTTCCGATGGAGCAAGATCAAAATATTTCGCCAAAAAACGCAACAGCTCTTCATTCGCCTTCCCATCAACAGGCGGCGCAGCCAAACGGATCTTCAAAGCCCCATCATGCATCCCGACAATTTCCGTCACGGAAGCATTCGGCACAACAAGAACACTTAGTGTGTACATAAATGAATGATAGCAAAAACAGGAGTTTTTTAATATCGCTCTACCGACGACCGTTGACAGAATCGCAATATTCTGATATAGCCTACAAATGTTCCTTGAAAGGATGTGGTAATGAGTGCTGAGCACGCAAAGAGCAGGAACCCGTTCAAGCAGTCTCTTGAGATTCAAATCAAGCGCTTGCGAGAACAGTGCGAGCTTGGGAATTGGGGTATCCACTCCGATGTCTTCGAGCGCCTCGCTGCAACCGCTCCCAACTGGCCCCGGGGACGTGACGCTTTCCGATCGTTTCGTGTCCGCTTCGGCAAGGGCCGCGAGGGCATGATCCAGACCTTCGAAGCGCATGCCGAGGCCATGAAGCGGGTTCATGGACCCAAGTTCGACCGTAGGCTGGGCGCACGGACGGACAAGCGCGGGGGACACATCGATAGATTTCGTCTTCTGAACGGTGACGGAACCCACGAGCCCATCATTGAGTGGGTCGTGATCCCTAACCTGTCGTCGCCTCTGAGGGACGAATCGATCCGTGCCTTCTCCTTCGAGAACCTGTGCGGCCCGAAGTCCATTGCGGACGAAGGTCTTGTGCTCTCTTGGCTGGTTCCTGAACGGATCCGCGCCATCGACCGCAAGACGCTGTATCCGTTCTACCTCGCGGGATACGTGATGAGTCCTGTGCGCGAGGAAAGCGATCAAAGCCTGCCTGAGTATCTGCGTCCGAGAAACTATGCTCCGGTCGTAGACCACCATTCATCCGACGGCACTACTCTTTTGGATGTCGATGACCCTCCCTTTCCGCGTCGGGGTTGCGCAGCTCCCTCGATCAAGTGACTCCGCCGAGGAGAAGCTGACGCCGTTCGCATCTGCGAACGGCGTTTTCATTTGTCAGTATTTTTACAAGCGATCACTTCACTAGACCATTGACAAAACAATATTATTCTGGTAAAGCCACATTGTACTTTGAAAGGAGACGATGATGGACAACCCGCAGCCGATCGATCTGGAGCAGGATCTCGTGGATCACTACCACACGGATGAATTCACGTCGGATGTCGATCTCGACGAGGTCGAAAATAAACTCAGGTGGGAGGCCTGCCGTGGCATCCGTGAAAAAGGCAAGGGCTCTCAAGGCGACATTGACTCGCTCGAGAGGAACCCCGCCTTCGCGGAGCACGACGGTCGACTCTACTTCTGGTTCAAGTCCGAGTACCGCGGTCGTAAGTGGGGTTACATCGGGAGGATCCCCACGGATGTCCAGAAGCAGGGCGAGGAAGCGATCAAGCTTCACGTCGAAGCACGCAAGAACGCGAAACTCGACCCCATCAAGAAGCAGATCGACGAACACGATCGCTTCTGTGAGAACTCGAACGTCGAGGTCACCGTGGAGCACGATGGTCAGATCCTGCGAGGCAAGATCCTCAGCGGGGACGGACGCTACTACGCGCTCCGCATGGAGTCCCCGTATCAAGTCGATGCGCCTCGCCTCGGTGGCTACAACCAGTGGTCCGCCCAGAGTGGGGTCTACATGTTCTCGCACGATAGCGAAGGAAAGCTTTGCTACAGCGAGCACTGTCTCAACGGTGCAAAGGACGAGCTCATTCGCATGTACAAGGCCGAGAAGAATCGACGCAAGCATCCGAACATCATCTCGCTGGCAGACCGGCTGAACCGCGGCTGACTACAAGAACGCCCCCGTTTCTCACGGGGGCGTTTCTCGTTTATTTAATACACTCCGTTCGCAGCCATTCCAAGGTTCGGCGGTTGCGCATCGTGACTTTTACGTAGTCGCGATAGTCCGGACTTGAGACATGCGCGCGCGATTCTTCTTGCTCTGCTGGCAAGTTTTCAAGAATGCGGTCGATCTCGGCATCCACTTCTTCATCCGCGACATCGATATCATTCTTCTTGGCAAACGCTTTGATGAGCACAGCCGTTTGAATGCGGCGGATCGCCTGCTTCACAAAGTCGAGTTTGAGATCAGCTTCCGTCTTTTTGATGGACGAAAGATAATCATCCCATTTCATTCCTTGCTCCTCGATGCTGTGCTGCAGCTCATGCTGCATGCGGCGCACTTCCTCATTGATCAAAATTTCCGGAACTTCCGAGAAGCTCGCTTGTGCAACAAGTTTTTCCAACATCTCGATCTCGGCCGCGTCGGAACTTCGCTGATCCATTTCCTTCTGCATGTTCTCCTGAAGTTTCTTGCGCAGCTCATCCATGGTCTCGATACCGATACCCTTGGCAAACTCGTCATTCACTTCCGGCATCTTCAACTCATGCACGGAATTGGCCTTCACCTTGAAGTCGACATCCTTGCCTGCCAAATGCTTCTGGAAATATTCCTCAGGGAAAGGGAGAGCAAACGTACGCTCCTCGCCAGCCTTGATACCCTCGAGTTTTTGCGTCAACCCAGGGATATATTGCGGTTCCGACAAGTAAACACGGTAATCACGTCCCGTGCCGCCCTCAAGCGCAACATGATCACGCGACATCTCCATATCAACGATCACCAAGTCATCCATGGTCGCAGCGCGGTCTACGAGAACCTCGGTGCGGCGCATTTTGCGCATTTCATCGACCGCATCCTCAACTTCCTTGTCCGTGGCCTGCTTGGTCTTCTTCTCAACAGCGCAGTCTTTGATGACCGGCATTTTGGTGACTTCCGGTGCAACAGGAGAGATCGTCGTAAATTTGATGGACTGGCCAGCCGTGAGCTGATCAACAGAAACAGCCGGGGAACCAACCGTCTCAAGCTTCTCGGCGATAACAGCCTTCACGTAATAAGCGCGCACGATACGCTCGAGCGCCATCTCAAGAATCTTCATCTCGCCAACCATGCGTGAAACATCGGCATAGGTAGCTTTGCCTGGACGGAATCCCGGCATTGGTTTGGCCGTGGAAATCTCGACCACCGCTTCTTCGCGATAGGGGGCAGACTCTTCCCACGTAACTTCAAATTCGATTTTGGCCTCCGACTTAGGGAGTTTGGTTACCGTATACATATATATAGGCCTCGAACCTACGCGTTTTCGTCGATCACGTCAACCCTCGTAAATACGAAACGCCGACCCGGTGATTCCGGGTCGGCGCAGGCAGTTTTAGGACTTGCTAGTCCCGTAGTCCTTGGTGCGAATGACGCCCAAGTCTTCGAGGCGATCGATCGCGTGATTCGCGGCGGCGTCGTACTTACGCCAGAAGCGCTCACGCATCTCCGCGGACTTGCGGCGTATGTCGGCTGCGCGCTCCTTGATCTCGGTCGGTGCGAGCATGAGCAGGACGGCAACAAAGATCACGGTACGAGTCATTTCTCCTCCGGTCGGTTGATGTGGATCGGGAGATACGTGTGGGTTGGACGATTGAGGTTGTCCTGCCAGCGCGCGCGGTACTCCTGAAGCTGCTGGGCAAGAGCGGGCGGATTGTTCACCGGGTGAATCGGTATGATTTGGTTCGGCTCGATGCTCTTGGAGAGCCGCTTGAGATTCTCTGCCGCCTCGAGAAAAGGGAAATTGTCCCAAAAACTCCCGAGGCTAATCTCCCAATCCACGCCGATTTGCGGAACCGAATGCCCGGTCAGAGTCACAGAGTGCTCGCGTTGGCTCGTATGTCTGACCGCGCCAATCATCTCATCGCGCTCGTCGATCGAGAAGTTGATCTTCGCAAGATCGTTGAGAAGGTCGATGGTCTGATCGGCGTAATACTGGTGCCAGCAATTCTCGACACCCGCGTAGCTGTCGCGAATCCAGACTTCGCATACGCTCGACGGATCTCGATACGCGCCGTGGAATCCGATAGGCTTGACGCCGCGAACCACGATGCAGGCATCAATTGAAAGCAGAGCCGGCATCTTCTACTCCTTCTGCGGTGGAATGGATTGTCGATCAGGCTCGACGCGCGTAGACCGACCCTCTTCGCCAAACACGATCGTGAACGAGTCGTTCGGATCATGCTGATGAATTCGGTAGGCGTACTCGAGTAGCGGCTGCATGCGTGCAATCCACTCGATCGAGACCATCACGCCGCGCGTTCCTTGATAGGACGTACGCAGTGGCAGCTCGACGCTGGCCGTGAGACGCTTGGTTACGCGATACGGTCCGACGGTAAACGTGAGCTGGCCTTCCCTCATGGAGTTGGGTAGAAGCGGCCAATGAAAGACGATCTCATGCGCTGTTTCGGGCGAGATCGAGTAGCAGACGCTCTCGTTATCTCGAAACCAGAACATCCCTCGGTGAACCGTCACTTGCGGGAGTAGCAGCGGAACATCGCTCATAGCGACCTCCTAAGGTGCGCCTCCAACCTACATTATATTAAGGACAAGTCAACCCTTGCACATTTCCCTGTTCTCCTTTATTCTCCGCGCAAATATGGCTCTCCAAATCGGCATCGTCGGTCTTCCAAACGTGGGCAAATCCACGCTGTTTTCTGCGATCACCAAAAAGCAGGTCGACTGCGCCAACTATCCGTTCTGCACGATCGATCCAAACGTCGGCGTCGTTGAAGTTCCGGATGAACGCCTCGCTGTCCTGTCCAAGATGAGCGGCAGCGCCAAACTGATTCCGACCGTGATCGAATTCGTCGATATCGCCGGTCTCGTAAAGGGAGCTTCCGAAGGCCAAGGCCTCGGCAACAAATTCCTCGCCAACATTCGCGAGACCGACGCCATCGCCCAGGTTGTCCGCGCATTTGAAGATTCTAATATTCTTCACGTCGACGGCTCCATCAACCCTCTGCGCGATGCCGACACGATCAATACCGAGCTCGCCCTCGCTGACTTGGATGTTCTCACCAAACGCTCCGGTACCATCGAGAAGCAGATGAAGAGCGGCAAAACCAAAGAGTTGGAAGCAGAAGGCACTGCTGTCGCCAAAGCGATCCAGAACTTGAACGCCGGCACCATGCTCCGCGATGTCGAGTGGACCGATGACGAGCGCTTCTCTTTGCGTGTCCTTCAGCTTCTCACGATGAAACCGATGTTGTACGTCGTAAACGTCAGTGAAGCTCAGCTTGGCGATGGTTCTTGGAAAGAACGCGTCAAAGACCTGAAAGGCCGCATCGTTCCTGTCTGTATCAAGATGGAAGCAGACCTCTCCACCATGTCCGACGACGAGAAAAAAGAATATTTGGAAATGGCCGGCCAAACCCAGAGCGGCTTGAACAAACTGATCCAAGAAGCCTACGATGTCCTCGGTCTCATCACATTCCTGACCACAGGTGAAGTTGAAACACGCGCCTGGACCACCAAAAAAGGATCAACCGCTCCTCAAGCCGCTGGCGTCATTCACACCGACTTTGAAAAGAATTTCATCCGCGCAGAAATCACGCCGTATACGGACTACGTGGAATTTGGTGGAGAAGCCGGTTGCCGTGAAAAGGGAAAGACGCGCATCGAAGGAAAAGACTACATCATGCAGGATGGCGATGTTTGCTATTTCAGAATCGGAGCATAAGGATTGACAGAGCCGAACGTTCCGTGGAACGGAGTAGAGAGTGAGCGCGATCAAGCCGATTTCATTCTGGAAATTCTCCGGGTGGCTTTTTGCCGCATTTCTTTTAGGCATCGCTATCCATAGCCCATGGCCCTACGCATCCATCGGCATGCAATATCTCTCGATCGCTTCTGCTCTAGCGTTATTCATCGCTCTCCTTTTATCAAAATCCATTTTTCGTTACGTCTTTCTCGTCACGCTCGCTTTCTTGTTAGGTCTTTGGCGTTTTGAATCTTCATCAATTCCGCCCAACCTCCGCTTCCTCGATCCAAGCGGCTTTGCTTACACGCGCAATGCCCCAAATCCCTACCGTGACTATCTCTCAGGCCGCATTCGCCAAGGCTTGCCCGGCGATGAAGGCGCTCTCCTCGCGGGAATTCTCTACGGAGAAAGAAGTCTCACCAAAGAATCACGCGATGCATTCCGCACGGCCGGCATGACGCATCTCGTCGCTGTCTCGGGTTCCAACGTAATGATTGTTGTCATGGCCGCGATGCAGCTCTTTAATCTATTTCATCTTTCACGCAGAAAAGCCTTTTTACTTTTAACGGGTGTTCTGATCGCCTTTGTCTGGCTCGTCGCGCCTCAAGCACCCGTAGTACGCGCGGCAATTATGGGTTGGCTGGTAGCACTTGCCCCCGTCGTTGGCCGACTACCATCAACGAAACGTCTGTTACTCGTAGCTGCTTCGATCTTTGCTGCATGGAAGCCGTGGTCGCTCGTTTACGATCCCTCTTTCGCACTTTCATTCCTGGCAACCCTTGGCCTCATGACTTGGGGCCAACGCTTTGACGAGTATTTTGAAAAGAAGATTCCTTGGGATGGTATTCGCGAGGGCGTCTCAACCACGCTCGCTGCTACGTTAATGACGACGCCATACGCCGCTTGGGCTTTTGGACAAGCGACCGTCGTTGGCATCATCACCAATCTTTTTGCCATCCCTCTCATCCCGTGGGCGATGGGCAGCGGTCTCATCGCGCTCGCAATACCATCCTCGCCATTCACGCTCCCAGCCCAAGGATTTTTATCCGCACTGCTATGGATCGCAACGACCGCCGAGAATATCGGTTGGGGTTCTTGGTCGGGTTTAGGTGTAACTCCATGGTTCATGATCGGTTGTTACATCGTTATTTGGTGGGCATGGAAAAAGTTATCCACGCGTCGTTAAAATAAAACAATCCACAACCCAAATTTCAATTCTGTCAGCGCATGCGGGATGTTTTAATCGATAAACAATATCAATAGAGAGACCGGCTCTTAATGTCTGCAAGATTTTTACATGAAGAAATGTTATGTCAAAAAAGACAAACAACTTTTTTGACGCGCCTATCGTCAATTCCTATTCTGGAATCAGACACGAGGGAGTCAAAAGCCCGTATGTGTCGCGGACATTCACAAGTTCCGAACGTCGGAACAAGAACAGTGCATTGCTGGTTGAGGGATGCGCTCGGGAAATAACCGGCCCGAGTGGTGTCCATGATCCGGACCGTTCCATGCTTGCGGTTCTAGGTCATGCCGAAAGGCTGGTTGGACAATGTGCGTTGCCGGACGGGGAGTGTTGGGTTGGGCGGGCAAAATGACTCTGACTCATCAGTGGTCGTGCCGCGCCTGACTCGATGCTGGTAGGACGACCAACTACCTCCTGTTCCGGTCGAGATTCTGCGCCGGGTAATCCCCGGCCGTGCCTACAATGAGTGTTGGGTGCGGTCGGGAGGTTCCCATGCGTCGATGGTTCATCTATCTCTTGGTCAGTTTCAACTTCATCTTTCTTTGGCCCGCAATCGCCGGATGCGCCAAAGGCGGCGAGAGCTTCAGTCGTCGTCGCGACGGCGGAAGTACGAGGACATTCGACACGCTCGATGCCCGCTCGCCGCCGAGTGCCACGGACGCTTTCCGTCCATCGGACATCGCGGTCTCTGTCGATGCAGCCACGCGTCCTGTCGACGCATTCGTCCCGCGCACGCCGATGCGCGAGTCCTGCAACGGCACAGACGATGACCTCGACACTCGTGTCGACGAAGATTTCCTCTGTCCGCTCGGCAGAATGGGGGAGATCTGTGTCACGAGCTGCGGCGTCAACGGCTATCGCGAATGCGAAGCGCCAACCTGCTCCTGGAGCACCTCCTGCCACACCTTCGACGAGATCTGCGGCGACACGCTCGACAACGACTGCAACGGTCTCGTCGACGAAAGCTGTAGCACTAACCCCGCAACCAGCTGGGTCTGTGAAGAGGCGATGACCCGTATTCATCTCGAGCCCAACACGCGCCTAGGAGTTTGCGCCGAAGGTTGGACGCTCGTCCTTTGGGGAGCAGGTGGCGCCTCGGAAGAGTATCGTTCAACGCCCGGCGATACGCTCGATGTCGCAATCCGTGACGACTGGCTCGGCTGGGCCGCCTTCACCGCCTTCTGCGGTGACTGGGACGGCGTTCGTCGCTGGGATTCCCTCGAAGGATCTCGCGCTACAGATGCCGGGGTCACCGTCACGATCGATGGCCACACCGTTCCTGTCCAAGTCTGCTACGACCCCGGCGGAGACATCATTCGTCCTCTCGTTCCAGTTCAATGCGGACTGCCCGCATGTCCCGGACGTTCCTACTGATCACGAGGGGCCCCATGATCTGTGGGGTCCCTTTTCTAATCATTTCACGCGGCGCGCAACACGCGTCTCGCTACATATTTATGCCAACCGCATTTCATTCCAAGCTAAAAAATTCAATTGATAAAATGGTGGACGATGCATATTCACTAAGCCTTCGATTTCCCAAGGATGAGATCCATGGCGCGGTAAGCCAGCTCAGACGCGCCGCGCTCTCAGTAGCTCTGAACTATACCGAAGGATTCGCAAGGAAGAGCCGTGCAGTAAATCGCAACTTTGCCGACATTGCTTACGGTTCCGTTCAGGAATCAAAGTACATCGTAAGCTTTGCTGTGCGACAAGGTTGGTCGACCGATGCGGATGTAAAAGGTCTTTTGGAAAATTTAGACGAGGTAGGTCGTATGCTCTGGGGAATCCTAGCGCGTTCTATAAAGAGTGAGGCGAAGCTCGATAAAGCTGCTGATAAGACTGCAATGTCGCGTGCAGCGTGAAGCGTGTAGCGCGAATAAGACTTATCCACACTTCACATGCTCATGTCGGAGATATAACGTATAGAACATAAATCGAACACCCATATATGGCAAAAAAAGTTAGCGACGAACAAAAAGGCCGATCAGCCGCAGCCCAAACCGCAATCGATCAGATCAAAGAAAAGTTCGGAGACGGTTCCATCATGCGTCTTGGGGAAGCCCGCAAGATGGAAGTCGACGCCATTCCAACTGGTTGTCTCTCTCTCGACCTCGCCCTCGGCGTATTCGGTGTCCCGCGCGGCCGCATCATAGAAATTTACGGTCCAGAAGCTTCTGGTAAGACAACGCTCGCCCAGCACATCATCGCGGAAGCACAAAAGATGGGCGGCATCGCCGCTTTCGTCGACGCAGAACACGCTCTCGATCCAGACTACGCTCGCAAAATCGGAGTAAATGTCGATGAAATGCTCATCTCTCAGCCAGACACGGGAGAACAAGCGCTCGACATTGTAGAAACGCTGGTTCGTTCAAACGCCATCGACGTCATCGTCGTCGACTCCGTTGCCGCTTTGACGCCGCGCGCAGAAATTGAAGGTGAAATGGGCGATCACCACATGGGTTTGCAGGCGCGCCTCATGTCGCAAGCCTTGCGTAAGCTCACGAGTATCATCTCGCGCTCCAAGACCACGGTCATTTTTATCAACCAGATCCGTATGAAAATTGGCGTTGTATTCGGAAACCCGGAAACAACGACGGGCGGCACCGCTCTCAAGTTTTACTCTTCGATGCGTATCGAGGTTCGCCGCTCGGCCCAGATTAAGATGGGGGAGAAGATCATCGGTAACCGTGTGAAAGTAAAAATCGTGAAAAACAAGGTCGCCGCTCCGTTCCGCACCACGGAATTCGACATCATGTACAACGAGGGCATCTCTGTTCCGGGCGACTTGCTCGACGCGGGTGTAGAACTCGGCGTCGTGAACAAGTCCGGCAACTCCTACTCCTTTGGAGGCGAGAAGCTCGGTGTCGGCCGCGAGAATGCCAAGCTCGCACTTAAGGAGCGCCCAGCCCTTATGAAAGAAATGCGTGAAAAAGCCATCGCGACCTGGCAGGAACGTGAACAAAGTGGCTTATCTACGACAAAGGCCGACGCTCCCGAGGATGAATCCGAGGAGGTTCCGCCTGCCGAGTAAACGTTTAAGCATTAACCTGATAGAATAAGGCGGTTATGGCCCGACGGAGGAAGCCCGCGCTCGATCTAGCCTTGGATTCGGAAACCGGCAAGGGAGTAGCAGTAGTCCTGCTATTCTTCTTGTCGTTTTTCCTTTTGCTTTCCATGTTCGACCTGGCCGGCGCCTTTGGTCGTGCTTTGAACGATGGCGTCTCCTATGTTTTTGGCTGGGACAAGCTCATCGTTCCGTTCTTGCTCATGGCTTGGGCTTATCACATTCTCGCCCCGGATCGTTTGCCGATCCGATTCAGCAACGTAGTGGGTTTTTTGCTTTTCTTCATTACACTTAATCCGCTTGTTCACGCTGTCACATTCCCTGACGCCAAGCCCGTAGCCGATGCGGCGCTCATGGCAGCTGGCGGTAAGCTCGGGGAAATCGTTGCGCTTCCGCTCACAAACATGATGGGCCTCGCCGGAGCCATCGCCGTGCTCGTAGCGCTCTTTGTTATTTCCTTGCTGCTCTCTTTTAATGCCTCGCTAAAACAGATCTTGTTTTTTGTCGATCTTATTTTAAAGAGCGTGATGAGGTTGGTTCGCGCGATCATGTCGCCGTTCCGAGCCTGGAGCGATTCCCGAGCCCGCGCCTCAGAAGCCGCCCTTCTCCGCCAAGGCCAAGCTCCGATGATCGCCAAAGAAGAAGAGAAGGAAGAAACGGATGAAGAGGTGGAGAGTGATGGTTCTGAAGAAGAGGAAGAAGGGTCAGAGGAATCCGATGAGGATGAGGAGGATGAAGAGGAAGAAGGCGTCATGAAGACCGCCAAACCAAAGCGCCGCCAAGCACGCATCGAGATTCCATTTGAATTGCTCGAGCGCCGCGACCAACGTCCAACTTCCGGCGACATCGTTCACAATCGTGAAGTTATTCGCCGCACGCTCGAGACCTTTGGTATTCCTGTTGAGATGGCAGAAGTCGCGGTCGGCCCTACCGTTACACAATTCGCTTTCAAGCCATCCGATGGCGTTAAGCTTTCGCGCATCACGGGTTTGCACAACGACTTGGCACTCGCGCTTGCTGCTCACCCAATCCGTATTGAAGCTCCAATCCCAGGTAAGTCGTTGGTTGGTGTTGAAGTTCCAAACCAAAGCGTCGCAACCGTTGGCCTCCGTGAAATGCTCGAGTCCAAAGAATTCCGCGATCGCAAGACTCTGCTCTCATTTGTCCTCGGTCGTGATGTATCCGGCAAGCCTTGGATGGGCGATCTCGCCAAGATGCCGCACTTGCTTGTCGCCGGCGCTACGGGTTCTGGTAAGTCGGTTTGTTTGAATATCATCATCATGTCGTATCTGTATGCGCTCGGTCCTGACGACGTGAAGTTCATCATGGTCGATCCAAAGCGCGTGGAATTGCAGGTCTACAATGGCATTCCGCATTTGCTCACGCCTGTCATCACCAAAGTTCCTGAAACCGTAAACTCGCTCAAGTGGGCTTTGCGTGAGATGGATCGTCGTTATGATTTGCTCGCCAAGCACGGCGTACGCGATCTTTTGACCTATAACGCAAAAGTCCAAGACAAGATTCCGTATCTCGTTATCTTGATCGACGAGTTGGCCGACTTGATGGCTACTTCCGCCTCCGACGTAGAAGGTCCGATCGTGCGACTCGCGCAAATGTCTCGCGCTGTCGGTATCCACTTGGTCCTTGCAACGCAGCGTCCTTCCGTCGATGTCATTACAGGTTTAATCAAAGCCAACATCCCTGGCCGCATCGCTTTCGCTGTCGCGTCCGCAACAGACTCGCGCACCATTCTCGACCAGCAAGGTGCAGAAAAACTTCTTGGTCGTGGTGACATGCTTTATTCCACGGCGGACCTCTCTGTTCCAAAGCGCGTTCAAGGTGCCTTTGTATCGGAAACAGAAATCGCCCGCGTTGTAGAATTTGTAAAATCCAAATACGAACCTGCTGATTACGACCTGTCTGTAACCAATCGTCCTTCCGCGGGCCCGACGATTTTCGGTGACGATGGTTTGGCCGCAGAAGATTCCGATGAACTGATCCCTGCTGCCAAAGAAGAGATTCTCCGTGCCGGAAAAGCTTCCGCTTCTCTCTTGCAGCGTCGTTTGAAAGTTGGCTACGCCCGCGCCGCGCGTCTGCTCGACCTTTTGGAACAAGAAGGCTTTATTGGTCCGGGTGACGGAGCTAAGCCGCGTGAAATTCTCAAAGCGGATTTCTTGAAAGACGAGATGCCGCCAGAGCTTCCAGAGGAAGAGGAGGTTGACGAAGAAGGGTCGGACGAAGAAACTGCACGGTAGGTATGGCCTTCGTCTTAAAACGCGTGAATGGTACCGGGAAACTAGGTCCCGACCTGATTGAGTTACGCGAGCGTGCCGGACTTTCTCTGGAACAAGCAGCCCGTGTCGCTAAACTCACGCCATCTTTTTTGCGAGCATTGGAAAATGAAGATTGGAGCGGACTGCCTGACCCCGTCTACGCAGAAAAGTTGTTGAAATCCTACGTCTCTTTCTTTGGCGTCAACGAATCTTATTATCTCCACAAATTCCGCGAGGGTCTCCGCACACGCGAGATCAAACGCAACCCGGCCGACTTTTTACCGCGTCCCGTAAAGCTTGGTGCCACCGCGCTCGTTGTCACGCCGCGCATCATCGCCGCCGCCGGTTTTCTCTGTTTCGTTTTTTTGCTCGGCGGCTATGTCTACGCCCAAGCCCGCTCCATGTCGCTTCCTCCTGATTTGGAAGTTGTTGCTCCGATCGATGGCCTTCGTGTTGATGATCCGCATGTCGTCATCGATGGAAAAACGCTCTCCGGTTCCATCGTATCCATCAACGGCGTTGAGGCAACCGTTCGTCCAGACGGCCGCTTTTCACATGATCTAAACGTTCCACGTGGAACAACACTGATTCGTATTGTTTCGCGCCGCCGTCACGGTGCGGAGTCCGTAGAAGTCCGCCGCGTGATCTACGACCGAGCTCCCGTTACCTCGTTTCCCGTTTCAGAAGAGGCAGAATAAAAAATCATCCACCAAAACCTGCAAAGCAGCGCCACGCCGAGTGTGGCGCCTTTTGTGTCGTCAGGAGAGAGATCCGCGAGTTCGCCAGATCGGCAAACGCATGGGTAGACGAGACAAGAGGAGCCGATAGCGTACGGAGCTCCGCAGGTTTTGAAGGACGATACGGTTCTTTGAACGTAACGCAAACGCCCCGTTCCGACAAGAGTGTCAGACGGGGCGATGGAGAGATAAGGTGCGACCAATAGGAGGTCAGCGCCTTGTACGACGGTTGAGGACGGAGTGGATATCGTCGGCGACGAGGTAGATGAATACGAGCGTTGCCATGAAACCCATCATGAACGCACGTCCTCATCAGGCTCGTCGATCGCCGCGGATCCGGAATCCATCATCCGCTTGAGGAGGTCTTTCGGAATGGGTGCAACGACCGTCTGGTCGCTGTTTCCTCGTTCCTCGTTGTGGCCAGGTGGTGGCCACGTACTGACAGGCGTCTTTCGATCATCATTCATTCTGTTAACCTCCGGGGTTGATACGCTATCAGAAAACAGGAAGATTGTCCAGAGTAAGTATATTCAAGAAACGAACAAGCCCCCGCTCCACAGATAGTGGAACGGGGGCTGTCCAGAGTGTGGGCGGATCTGCATCCGCCTCGCGTTCAGTTCAGGCCTCGGCCGTCGGCGGCGAGCTGGGCTCGCTGCTGTCGGTCTTGGCCTCCGCCGCGGTCTCGCCCTCGGTCTTCACCTCGGAAGTGTCCTTGCGGCTGCCGCGCGGCTTGCGGTCGCGCTTCGGCTTCGAGGTCTGGTCGGCAGCGGGCTGCTGAGCCTCGGCCTTCCGTTCCTTCTGGACCTGGCGGCCCGCGGGGAGCAGGAGCCGGCTCTTGCCGCCGATCTCCTTGCTGCTACCGGCGACGATCTCGTGATCCTCCTCGATCGTCTTGCGCCAGCGCGACTCGAGGATCTTGTAGTAGAGGTTGGCGATCACGCGGATCATCGAGAGCGGCATGTAGACCGCGAACCCGATGTCCTCGTACGAGTTGAAGATTGCGGTCTTCTGCTCGTAGTCGACGGTGGGCACCCGAGGCTCGGCCATGTAGACCCAGCCCAGGAAGCTCGCGTTGACCGCATCCTCGCTCGCACCGCTGACGACGCGCTTGTCGACGCGCTGACCACGCAGTGCCAGCTTGTGTCGGCGCATGATGCGGTCCATGCGGTCGTCGCCGGAAGCGGCCTGGAGCATCTCGTTCATGAAGAACGTGTTCACCAGAGCATTGCGTCCGTCCTTCCGTGCCGGATCGACGATGTAGGCGGACATCTTGCCCTCCTCGAGCTTGCCGCCGCGGCCCTTCACCATGATCTTGAGCTTCTCCTCACGGCTCGTGTAGACGCCGTGGGTCAACTCGCGAATGGTCTCGTTGAGACCGGGCGTGAGCTTGTCGAACTCCGCGAGCTTCTCGTCGCTGTCGACGTAGTCCTCGTGGAACACGCGCAGCGTGACCGAGGCACGGAGCACCATCGCGGGCGCGTCATCGACCTCGACGAGCGGCTTCTCCTCCACGTTCTGCACCTCGTAGAGGAAGCGCTTCGTGGAGAAGCGCGCCGCAGCGCCCTTGCTGGGTACCGGGAAGCGGAAGGAGACGATGTTCGCACGCTGATCGTTCTGGCTGGTCATAATTGCCTTTCTCCGCCTAAGCGGATGGGAAAACTGAACGTTGTGGTTTTGTTGTGAAGTTACAGCCTCGCCACCATTTCACCGGCGCAAGGTTTTTGTTTGGGGTTGAGACGCATCATTGTCCGAGGGTTATGTAACCTCGCAGGGCGTTTCAGAGTCCGCGTAAACGGATTCCCCCCGATACATTCATCCTGTCATTCCCGCGAAGGCGGGAATCCAGTCTGATAAATATATTGGGTGGAAGATCTCGTTGTGGAAACGAGATCCTCTCAGGTTAGAGGTTGAAGGTTCAGCGGCGCCGTCGTTGGACGATCGGCTCCGCGGTCTGCTTGAGATCCCGATGCTCGCGCACCAGTTTCTCGAGTGTCTGCACGCGATCGCGCAGGTGCTGGCGCATCTTGTCCGGGTCTTCTTCGATCCCGTAGTAGATGTCGCCGACGTTCCTCCGTTTGCTCCAGGCTTCATCGAGCAGCTTCATGAGCTGCGACGATGCCGTGGGCTTGAGCGGTGCATCCAGCATTTCGAGATCGATGTCGAACGGATCCGACGAAGCGATTTCGTACGTCGACTTGATCTCCTCGATGCGCCGTTTGGCGCTCTCGACCTCGAGCGTCGAGGAGTTCTTCTCCGTCGACGCCAGAGCTTCGAGCTTGGCGAGCAGCTTGCGCTTGGCCTCTGTGGAGGTCCTGGGCGTCTGCACGCTCGCCATCTTGAACTGTTCCTCGCGGGTCACCTCGGCCTGCAGCGCGATCTCGTGTAGATCGGCACTGGCAAGCCGATGGAGCATCTCGTAGAACTCGTCGTCCGTGATGCTCGTCAGGTCCGTCTGCTTGCGCAGACGGGCGATGACGTGGAACCCCGTCTCGACGAGAAGCTGCTTGAGCTCCCGCCGATAGGTATCCATGTGATGCAGCTCGTCGAGCGCATCCTTGAGCGAGAAGATCAGGCAGTGATACCCGATCCACGTGCTTTCGCTGCCCTCGCAACCATCGTCACTCATGACGAAGGGTGCAAAGCGCGACGTGACTCGATAGACCGTATCGATCGTTGTCTGCACTTGTGAAAAACCTCCTAGGAACCGATGTGGCTCCCGCTCCGATGCGCGATAGATCGCGATCCGGAGTGGGAGGCCGAGACAGACAAGCTGTTTTGTCTGGCCTCGGCCACAGGGTTTCTGATGAGCGCGGACAAGCACGCATCATCAGAAGTGTGAGGAGTTGATTAGCTGCGGCCCCGTGAAGGGGAATCGCTGCCGATCACCTCGGTCAGGTTGTGGGGAGCGAGTTCTGCGGCTTTGCGCCGCAGCTCGGCCCGCTGCCTGGCCAGATCGGCGGGGATGCCGTCGAGCTGGTCATTCAATGTCGTGATGTGGAGCGCATGTGCTTTGGGGGAAAGCCCCGCATACACGAGCACCATCTCGCCGGCCACCTTTTCTTCGAGACGACGCGCAAGGCGCGCCTCGAGCTCGCGCCGATTCTCTCGGGCGAGGAACTCGTCGATGGCGTGAATGGCCATCTCCGAGTATCCGTTGTCGTCTTGCTCGCTCTCCAATCCGACGGAGTCGTCGGACCGTGCCTGGAGGAACAGATCATTCACTTCTTGCGAAGTGAGGTCGCGCGCAACGAGGTCCATGTCCGGACCATGCTCGCGCACGTTCTCGGACTGATTTGCGGCGTCCCAATCTTGGAACGTCGTGAGAATGAAACCTCGTTTTGCCACGGGACCTCCGTAATATTGTTGTTCGTTTGTTCCGGGCGGAATCGCCCAATTCCGACCCGGAAGTTCCTGGAGGCCTGCATCAAGTCCAAAAAAGGCTTAACGCAGGGAGAGGGGCTAAGGTCGCACAGTGTCCAACCGCAGTCGGAGACCAGCAAACCGACAAGCTTATCCGCCTCCAAGAACTTCCGGATCGAAGGAAAACGAACACCAAAAGATACGTCTTTTTCAGGATTCTGTCAATGATGGATGACATTCAGCCTGTGAAGGTTGGAAGGGATTTCCAGCCTTCAATTGGCTGCCCGACTCGATCCAGTATGGAGAGTCGGGCGCAGTGTCCACTAGCGGAAGCGTTCCCGCAGGTGGATTCGGAGATACGAGGTATCTCCAGTGATGGGAACCATGGCACGGAAGCGGCACAGGTCATGCCGATAATCCGTGGAACAGGCTCCGCTGACGATGGGTGCGTAGCGCGTACGCGGGGGCGGAGCAATCGGACTGAGGAGAGCAATCTCACCCACGTCTTGCGTGTGACGGCGCATTCCCTCGCCGACGCTCTGAGCACCCGTGACAAAGCCGTAGAGAATAGGTCGATCGAGATCCGACCAACCCCATCCTCGATACCGCCCATCGATGTCGAAACTGATGTCGACGTTCGCGATGGCGCGATGCACTCCTCGCTCGTGTCCGAGATCGGAGATCCCGGTCACACGCGCACGAAGCGTTCCGCCTCGAAGCTCGTAGCCGGTACGTGCCCGTTCGCAGTCGATGCGCGTCGTTCCCTCAAAGCAATGCTCTTCGGTCGCGTGCTCATCGAGCGTCAGGTACACGTTGGCGACAGGATCAAAGTAGTCGAAGCCCGTGTGCCACGCGATCGAGACGATCACGAGGGCAGCGGCGGCGACCCAGAACCCTGCGCCTTTCATCAGGCAGCCTCTGCGGTCAGATACCGCTCGAGGAGCCAGATGTCATCGCCGGAGATCGGCGCCTCCTCGATCTTGGGGAAGAGGAAGACGTCCGGATCACACAGCGGCTCGGAACCCTCGGGAGCGCAGCCCCCGATGCCGAAGTGTCGGACGAGCTCCTCGTGGAGGAGGTCCGCGATGCTCGTCGTCGGGTTGGAGCCCACGATCGTCTGAACGCGGGGGAGATCGGTGTCGAAGTTGGTGTTCTGCTGCATGGAAGGAGCCTCCGTTGATGGGTCGCGTAAAAACAAATTGTTTTCTTGCGCCCGCCTCGTTCATCGAGTGTCTCGATAATCGGGGTGGGCGCCGATCGGAGAGTTATCTCCGATCGGCCAGGGTGTCAGTGCATGACCATCCGCTGCGCGAGGTGCGAAGTGAAGGGCTTCTGCGTGACGGGCCGGACGCGACGCAGCACGTTGAGGCGCTCGTCGAGTCGGGCCGAGAAGGCGACCAGGTTCGCGTCGTTGACGCGCGAGATGTTGGGGTGGAAGAACGCGCTGTCCTTCACCTCATCCATCTTCTTGCGCGTCGTCTCCTCGAGTTCGCAGCGCAGCTCGCCGACGATGACCTCGAGCGTCGAGCTCAGGGTCCCGTCGGGGAGCGCCTTGCCGCCGGAGAGCGCGTGGAAGCGCTTCTCGAGCGAGAGCCGCATCGCACGCTTGTCGGCCTCGAGCTTGATGCGCTCGAGCTCGGTCACGTAGATCGGGTGGAGCTTCTTGATCAGAACCTCCGCCTTCTCCGCGACCGTCTTGTACGAGTCGCACCCCTTGTGGATGCGGGCCACGACCGCGATGCTCTTGCGGAGCTTCACGGTCAGCTTCTTGGGCGACTTCTCGCCCAGCGCCTCGAGCATCTCCGCCTGCGTGAGGCGGAGGAAGCCCTCGAGCTGCGCCCGCATCATCGGACGCGGGTGCTGGTTCGGGTTCGCGACCTCGTTCTTCACGAAGACACGGATGCCGACGAGCTTGGCGAGGAGCGACGCGAGGAAGTTCGTGGTGGTCAAAGGAGCCTCCGGGGTTGGCGTCGAGTCACAGCGACTTGCCGTGTATCGCACCAAATCGATGGACGAATAATTCGTCAGCCGATTTGGGGCGCTGAGGGCTCATCTCAGCTATGTAGTAGTTCGCTATGTGACCATGGCCGGTCAGCGGCTCCGCTTGCGCGAAGACTTATTCCGAATCCGTCGGAACCGCGGTTAGGCGAGAAGGCTTTCGAAACCCCCTTCCTTGAGGCACTCCTCGAAGCCGAGCTTCGTGATGCCTCGCGAGTGTGCGCTCTGATGAGCGCGGCGGAGCGGCTCGCGCAGCTTGCGCTTCGCGTCCGCGAT
Source organism: Candidatus Uhrbacteria bacterium (assembly GCA_016699205.1). NCBI lineage: Bacteria > Candidatus Uhriibacteriota > Candidatus Uhrbacteria bacterium. The sequence goes on along the minus strand of CP064964.1, from coordinate 618,948 downwards.
CCCGTCGCGCGTCTTGCGCACGAGGACCTGGTAGCCCTCGTCGCCGAGCGTTCCGAGCTTGAACTCGATCATGTAGCGATCGAGCTGGAGCTTGGGGAGCTTGATGCTCGCGCTCCGGAAGACCGGATGCTCGAGGATCTTGGCCACCATCTCGGTGTAACCCGAGACGATGCCCTCGAGCTCCGCCTTGCGCTCGTCGCGGCGAGCAGCGAGCTCGGCGTCGATGCGCTTGAGCTCTTGCTCATGCGCCGCGCGGATCTCGGCTTCGTGCTCCTTGCGCTTGGCCTCCGCGGCACGCTCGAGAACGAGCAGATGCATCGTGTCCCGCGCCTGCTTGGCGCGGGCGAGGACGCTCTGCAGCTCGTACGAGTTCATGTACCGGAAGCCCTTGGGGAAGAAGAAGGCGTTGTTCACCTTCGCTTCCCGGCAGAACGCCGTGCACTCGTTGCTCAAGGCCTCGATCTCGTTGCGGACATCGTCGGCCTTGCCGTACGCGTCTTCCATCATGCGCAGCTCGATGCCGCGCTTGTGATGAGCGAGGAAGACCTCGGCACCGAGCCTCGCGATCGTATTGCGATCGCCGCTCGCCCAGCCCTTCTCGAGCCGGATGCGCTCATCGAACAGCAGGTTGAGCGCCTGCTCGATCTTCCAGAGCTCACCCTGGAGCCGGATGATCTCGCCGATGGCGGTGTGCCGCCTCATGTTGTAGAAGCGGTCGTGCTCGCGGTCGTAGCTGGCCTCCTCGTGGGAGTACGGCTCGTATCCGTTGCGCTCGACTTCTTCGTGAACGGTCTGCATGTGAAGGAACCTCCTTCGGTGCGAACGGAAGAACAAGATCGTTCTCTGGTTGCACCCGATCTCGCTTGTCGAACTTGCGTTCAACAGTCGGGATCGGCGCCGGAGGAAGTAGTTACTTCCTCCGGCCAGGTCAGGACACTGCTTTCCCAGGCTCCCCATTGTTTTCGCGTAGCGACTAAACGGGGACAAACGCAGATCGGCGAAACGGCCGCAAGCCGTGCGATTACACCATGGCGACACCTATCTCTTTCGTTGCGTAGATGTCCGATTCCGTCGGTACCGCGGTCGATCAACTTCTGTTGATCAGGCGGCCATGGCCATCTTGGCCTTGGCCTTCTCGAGGGCAGCCATCTCGGCGTAGTAGTCACGCTCGAAGGCCTGCCCGTCGAGGAGCGTCTTGCGACGTCCCTCGAGGAGCCACGCGACGTAGCGGAGATCCCGGAGGACCCGCTTGGCCTCGCGCTCGTCCCGCGGCTTGGCGGGGAGCGGCGTCCGGATCTCGAGGACCCGGTCGCAGGCCTCGATCACGCGGATCTCGGTACGACACAGGTCGAGAACGGACGAGAAGCTGTTGTCGTTGGTCATCTGTCTCTTGTTGGCTCGGGGGTGAAATTATCCCGCGCCACACCCGGGTTCCACGTCATGGTCACGCATCATGGTCATGATTATGTTGCGTGATGATGAGCTGGATCCTGGGCATGGAACGTGAGTTCCACACCGATTTGAAAGTTCAATCCATCTTTCGACGGATCAGATCTGACGGAGATGGGATGAGAACGACCGAAGCCGTTTCATCTTTAATGGTTTGGTACATGCAGATGTGGCAGACGAATCCGCCGAGTCTGTTTCCCTCGCCGCTCGCTTAGAGGTCCGTGTTCGGTCCTAAGCGAGGATCTCCTTCAGGTCTGATAAGTCGATGTTGTTGGGAACGCATTGGAGGCGGGTGGTCCATTCAGGTCCGAAGACCGACAGATCCGAGAAGTCATACATGGAGTGGTCCCAGACGAATCCGAGTCCACACCGCGCATGAGCATCTTTCCCGCCTTGCGACGGGGGCTCCTCCTCCAAAGCGTTCCCAAGAACAAAAAATCGAGACTTGGGAGTCTCGGTTGGGGAGCTAAAACATGGTCACGCAACATACTCACCGTCATCCAAACCGACCGTTCGGTATGGTTATGACTATGATGCGTGAACACGTATCCTGGCTCTCCTTCCAAGACGAATATTTTTTTGTGAAATGCGTTACCGCAGATCAGAGTTCCGATCGAGTCGGAAACCTGAGAGCGGAGCCGAGTGTTAACCACTGCGGCTCAAGAGAAAAGGAACGTCGGCCATCTTTTGTGTAAGCGATCTACCAATCGCTCGCATCAGGTCGGGACCGCCAACCGTGGGAAGTGCGACTAGTTCATGTCGCGGAACGTGCGGGGCTTGCGGCCGATGCGCTGCAAGCGGCTGCCCTTGTCCTTGCTGTGACGCGCCGCCACCGCCTGGAAGCGCGGACCGCTGTCGAAGTCGCGCAGGGGATCGTCGTCGAAGACGTGGTAGCAGAGCTCACGCTCGGCGGTGGCGCGGAGTAGCAGGTACTCCCGATCGGAGTAGTCGACGGTCCGCACCAAGGCGGTGCCAGAGCTCTTGTGAAGCAGAACCTCGATCTGGACCTCGTTGCGCATGCGCACCTCGCTATGTGTTGTTGGGAAGTCGTTTCCGACGATCTTGGCCTTTTCAGGTTGATCATCGTAACGAGATACTATAGCACAAAGCCAAAATTTTGTCAAGTAAGCCTAACAAAACGAATATTAGCCAAATTGGCTAATATAAAAGTAAATATAGTCATATATATAATGAATGTTATAAATAGATAACAAAAAATAGGCTAAAATTAGCTCCAAATGTGGATAAGCTAAGATTAGCCAAAACAGGAAAAGACGATATTCATCTAAAATTAGCCAAATTTGACGAAAAACAGCTTTTAGCCAATTTCCTTGACGCCTCGATGACGCCATGTTAAATTTCGCGCGAAAACACGCGGCTTGACAGGGAATTGCGCAACCACTCTGTCAGGAAAAAGTGATCTACCTCACTTCATGAGCTCCCACATCCGTTAATCGAAGTTCGTCCCGATATCCCCTTCGGGACGCATTTTGATGCTCAATCGCGTGTTTTTGACCCTTATTTAATCGGACCTTTGCCTGCAAGGTCACCGTCTTTCTCCGGCTGCCATGTCCAGCTTTTGACGGTCCCACGCGGACAAAGTCACTCCGAACATTTTTTTGATCGCCACATGCAAGCGATGCAATTCCGCCGCCAGGCTCCTAAGGAAGCCGAGCGACGCTACTTCACGGCTGCCCGTGATGCCATGGCCCTTCCGGATCTCATCGAGATTCAGAAAGCGTCTTACCGCTGGTTCCTTGAAGAAGGAATCCGTGAACTCTTTAATGAAATTTCCCCGATCAAAGACTTCATCGGTCGTGATCTCGAACTCTCGTTCGTAGACTACTACTTTGATGAGCCTAAGTTCGACGAGAAAACGTCCAAAGCCAAGAACGTCAACTACGAGGCTCCGCTTCGCGTGAAGCTTAAGCTCGTAAACCGCCGCCAGAATTCGGAAAAGGATTCCGAAGTCTATCTCGGTGACGTTCCGCTCATGACGGACCGCGGTACCTTCATCGTGAACGGTATCGAGCGTGTCGTTGTGACGCAGCTTGTGCGCTCGGCCGGTGCCTTCTTTGCCGCTGAGGTCATGCACAACCGCCGCTACTACGGAGCAAAAATTATTCCAAACCGCGGAGCTTGGTTGGAATTTGAAACAGACAGCAACAACGTCATCTGGGTCAAGATCGATCGTAAGCGCAAAGTCGCCGCCACGGCACTTCTGCGCGCCTTTGGCATTGGTTCCAACGAGGCCATCACAAAACTCTTTGAGGAAGTCGATGTTCATCCGCTCAACCACTACATCGAGTCCACACTCGCCAAGGACGTCTCGTCCAACGAGGAAGAAGGTTACATTGAAGTCTACAAGCGTATCCGCCCGGGAGATCTTGCAACATCCGACAACGCCAAATCGTTGATCCACTCGATGTTCTTCAACTTTGACCGTTACGACTTGGGTCCAGTCGGTCGCTACAAGTTCAACAAGCGCTTTGGTTTCCCGACCGAGCACTCGGAAATGGTGAAGGAAGAGAACCGCATTCTCACCAAGGAAGATCTCGTAAATATTTTGAGCGAAATCATCCGCTTGAACGTCTCGCAGGAAGAACCGGATGACGTCGACCACTTGGGTAACCGCCGCGTCCGCGCTGTCGGTGAATTGGTGCAGAGCCGTTTCCGCATCGGTCTCGCTCGCATGGAGCGTATCGTGAAGGACCGTATGTCCACGATGGACATCACCATGATCAACCCGGCCAAGCTTATCAACGCTCGTCCGGTCATCGGCGCGATCCGCGAATTCTTCATGAGCTCGCAGCTTTCGCAGTTCATGGATCAGACCAATCCGCTTTCGGAGCTTGAACACAAGCGCCGTCTCTCGGCGATGGGTCCTGGTGGTTTGACGCGTGAACGTGCCGGCTTCGATGTCCGCGACGTACACCGCACGCACTACGGCCGCATTTGTCCGATTGCTTCTCCGGAAGGTCCAAACATCGGTCTCGTCGGTCACTTGTCTTGTTACGCCCGCATCAACGAGTACGGCTTCATTGAAGCTCCGTATCGTTTGGTAAAGAGCTGGGCGCAAAACGATGGCAAAGACGCGATCGGTGAAGTCCTTCGTGTAGACGTTCGCGATGGCGAGGGGAAACTCGTCGCGGAAGCCAACACGGAAGTCGACAAAAAGCTCGCAGAAAAGCTTGCCAAAGTTTCTGTCGATAAATTGCCCGTCATCCCGACGGTCACCAAGGAAATCGTTTACCTGAACGCCTTTACGGAAGAGCGCGGTACGACGGCTCCTGCGACAACCGCCATCGGCAAGGACGGTAAATTCCTCGTCGAGCGTGCCGCTGCACGTAAGAACGGTGAACCAACCGTCGTTGATGTGCATGAAATCGACTACGTCGACGTTTCTTCCAAACACATTCTTTCCATCGGCACCTCGTTGATTCCGTTCGTGGAACACGACGACGGTCACCGCGCGCTCATGGGAACCAACATGCAACGTCAGGCTGTTCCATGTATCAAGCCGGATGCGCCGATTGTCGGAACCGGTGTTGAGCGCCGCGTCGCTATCGACTCGGGTCACGCCTTGATCGCTCCGGATGACGGCGTCATTGTTTCCGTTTCCGGTAAGCACATCGAGTTCCAGGGTCAGGACGGCACGATGCGCCGCTACGAACTCATCAAGTTCCAGCGCTCCAACCACTCGACCTGTATCAACTACCGTCCGAGTGTTCAGAAAGGCCAAAAGGTTTACTCCGGAGAAGTCCTTGCCGACGGTACATCCGTTCAGCGCGGTGAACTCGCTCTTGGTCAGAACCTGATGTGTGCCTTCTTGTCATGGGATGGTTACAACTACGAAGACGCCATTATTTTGTCCGAGCGTCTCGTGCACACGGACCGCTTCACCTCGATTCACATCGAGCATCACGTCATTGACGTCCGCGACACCAAGCTTGGTCCGGAAGCCGTCACAGCCGATATTCCAAACGTCTCGGAAGAAAAACTCCGCAACCTCGATGAGCACGGTGTCGTGCGCACGGGTGCAGAAGTAAAGTCCGGTGACATTCTTGTCGGTAAGATCACGCCAAAGGGTGAAACCGATTTGTCGGCAGAAGAAAAATTGCTCCGCGCCATCTTCGGTGAGAAAGCTCGCGATGTCCGCGACTCCTCGCTCTACCTCGAGCATGGTGAAAAGGGCAAGGTTGTTGATATTAAAGTATTCTCGCGCGACAACGGCGACAAGCTCCAGCCTGGTGTGTTGAAGCAGATCGTTGTCTCCGTTGCCGACCTCCGCAAGATTCAGGTAGGTGACAAGCTCGCCGGCCGCCACGGTAACAAGGGTGTTATCTCGCGCATCGTCAAAGTTGCCGACATGCCATTCCTTGAGGACGGTACTCCGGTCGACGTGATTCTCTCGCCGCTCGGCGTCGTGTCGCGTATGAACTTGGGTCAGATTCTGGAAACCCACTTGGGTCTTGCTGCCAACGCGCTTGGTTATGTTGTCGCAACGCCTGTATTCGATGGCGTCCCGGAAGACACGATCCGCGAGGAATTAAAGAAAGCCGGCTTCCCGGAGGACGGAAAGATCGCCCTCTACGACGGCCGCACCGGCGACCGCTACGATCACAACCCGACGATCGGCTACATCTATATGTTGAAGCTGAACCACATGGTTGAGGACAAGATCCACCAGCGCTCCATTGGTCCGTACTCGCTCATCACCCAGCAGCCGCTCGGTGGTAAGGCGCAGTTTGGTGGTCAGCGCTTTGGTGAAATGGAAGTCTGGGCCCTTGAAGCCTACGGCGCCGCTCACACATTGCAGGAAATTCTTACCATCAAGTCGGACGACGTTCCTGGCCGTTCCAAAGCGTACGAAGCCATCATCAAGGGTGAGCCGATCCGCAAGGTCAACGTACCGGAATCATTTAACGTGCTTGTGCGTGAATTAAAGGGTCTTGGTCTCGACGTTGAATTGCTCAAGGACAACCGCCGCATCGATTCCGATGCCGGTCCAAAGCCGGAGCACTTCCGCGCTCGTCCAGCTGTCGCCGCCGCTCCGGAAGATTCCGAGTGGGGTCCGGCTCCGACGGATTTCTAATTCACCGTAACGACACATATCTCTATGGCGTTTTTCCAAACGGAGAACATCAAGTCCACAGACTTCGACTCCATCCGCCTCAAAGTGGCTTCCCCGGAAGTCATTCGTTCCTGGTCGTACGGTGAAGTCACCAAGCCGGAAACGATCAACTACCGCACGCAGAAACCGGAAAAGTCCGATCTCTTCGCTGAAGAAATTTTCGGTCCGTCCAAGGACTGGGAGTGTTACTGCGGTAAGTACAAAAAGATCCGCTACAAGGACATTATTTGTGACAAGTGTGGCGTTCAAGTAACGCACTCGCTCGTCCGCCGCGAGCGCATGGGCCACATCGAGCTCGCCGCTCCGGTGACGCACATTTGGTTCTTGCGTTCTGTTCCGTCCAAGATCGGTACGGTGCTCGACATGAGCATCCAGTCGCTTGAAAAGGTGATTTACTTCACCGCCTTTATCGTTACGCATGTCGATGAGGATCTCCGAGTGCAGGCCGTGGAACAAGTCCGCGCCGAGTACAAGGGCAAGCGCAAGTCGATCGAATCGGAATCCGACCGTGAAATCGAGCGCGTCCAAAAGCAGGGCGAGGAAAAGGGTTGGTCCGCCGACCAGCTCGCTAAAGAAATGGACAAAGCCCAGGCCAACAAGACCCATCGTCTTGATGAATTGGAAGCTGACTTTGACATCGCCGACAAAGAATTGAAGGACCTCAAGGTCATGAAGATTCTTACGGAAACCGACTATCACGAGCTCTCGCTCAAGTACGGTCACGTCTTTGAAGCCAAGATCGGTTCCGAGGCTGTCGAGGAATTGCTCAAGAAAATCGATGTCGAAGCCACGATGAAAGGTCTTCAGGACGACATGGTCGACGCTTCCGAGGCCAAACACGATCGTCTCGTGCGCCGTGTGAAGCTCTTGAAGTCGCTCCACGCCAACAAGATCGATCCAAGCTGGATGATTTTGAAAGCGCTTCCTGTCATCCCTCCGGATTTGCGTCCGATGGTTGCGCTCGATGGTGGCCGCTTTGCCACTTCGGACCTGAACGACCTCTATCGCCGCGTCATCAACCGCAACAACCGCTTGAAGCGTTTGATGGAATTGAATGCTCCGGAAGTCATCGTACGCAATGAAAAGCGCATGCTTCAGGAAGCCGTCGACTCCTTGATCGACAACAGCGCACGTTCTTCCAAGACCGTGATCGCTGCCACCGGCAAGAAGCGCCAGCTCAAATCGCTCGCCGACATTTTGAAGGGTAAGCAGGGCCGCTTCCGTCAGAACTTGCTCGGTAAGCGTATCGACTACTCTGGTCGTTCCGTGATCGTCGTCGGTCCGACACTTGAGCTTCATCAGTGCGGTCTTCCAAAGACCATGGCTTTGGAACTTTTCAAGCCATTCATCATCTCGGAACTCATCAAGCGTGAACTCGTTCACAACATCCGCTCGGCCAACCGTTACATCGAGGCCGACCACGCGGAAGTTTGGGACATCTTGGAACGCATCGCAGAGGACGCCGTTGTTCTCTTGAACCGCGCTCCGACGCTTCACCGCCTTGGTATTCTCGGCTTCCAGCCAAAGCTGATTGAAGGTAAAGCAATCCAGATCCATCCGATGGTCTGTCCGGGTTTCAACGCCGACTTCGACGGAGACCAGATGGCCGTCCACATTCCGTTGACGGAAGAGGCGCGTTGGGAGGCAAAGAACTTGATGCTCTCGACCAAGAACCTCTTGAAGCCTGCTACCGGTCAGCCAATCGCCAAACCAGATAAGGACATTGCCTGGGGTTGTTACTACATGACGACCTTGATCGATCCGGTTGATGGTAAACAAAAAACCTTTGGTTCTCCGGCAGAGGCTCTCTATCTCTTCAACAGTGGTCGTCTCTATATTCGCGAGAAGATCAAGGTAAAAGTGAAGCACGATCAGCCAGCGATCGAGACCAACGTCGGCCGTCTCATCTTGAACCAGCTCTTCCCGAAGGAAATCGGATTCCGCAATGAAGTCATCGGAACCAAGCAGCTCGGTGAAATCGTGCGTACCACGATTGAGCTCCGCGGCTTTGACCGTACGGCCCGCTTCTTGGATGAAGTGAAGAACATGGGTTTCTTCTACATCACGCGCTCCGGCTTCAGCTACGGCATGGGTGACCTTCCGGTTCTCGATAAGGACACCATCATGACGGAAGGCGACCGCAAGACGCTCGAGATTGAAGACCAGTACAAGGAAGGTTTGCTCACCAAGAAAGAGCGCTACAACTCCATCATCCGTGTTTGGTCCGACGTCAAAGACCAATTGCAGAAGACTTCCAAGGAGTCGCTCGACAAGGAAGGCGCCGTATTCTCGATGATCGACTCCGGAGCCCGTGGTTCCGTCGGTCAGCTGACCAACGTCGTCGGTATGAAGGGCCTTGTGTCCTCGCCGTCTGGTGAAATTATCGAACTTCCGATCAAGTCATCGTTCCGTGAAGGTCTCGACGTGTTGGAATACTTTATTTCCTCTCACGGTACGCGCAAAGGTTTGACCGACACGGCTCTCCGTACGGCCAACGCCGGTTATCTCACGCGCCGTCTCGTCGATGTCTCGCAAGACGTCATCATCATGTCGGAAGACTGTGGTGACACCGATGGCGTGGTTCTCACGGCTGCCGAGTGTGAAGAAATCGGAGAACCGATCCTTACGCGTCTCCACGGCCGCGTCCTCATGAAAGACATTAAGGATCCGGAATCCAAGGAAACGCTCGTCAAGAAAGGGAAGCTCGTTGATGAAAACGATATCCGCGCCCTTCAGGGCAAGCAGATCGAGTCCGCACACGTGCGCTCGTTGCTCACCTGTAAGCTCAAGCGCGGCTTGTGTCAGAAGTGCTACGGCACGGACTTGGCCTACAACCAGCTCGTGAAACTCGGTACCGCCGTTGGTATCATCGCCGCCCAGTCGATCGGTGAACCAGGTACTCAGCTCACGATGCGTACGTTCCACTCCGGTGGTGTGGCCGCAGCCGACATTACGCAAGGTTTGCCGCGCGTTGAAGAACTCTTTGAAGCCCGCACGCCTAAGCGTAAAGCCTTGTTCGCAGAAGTCTCCGGTATGGCCAAGATCGTGGAAGGCGAACGCCGCATTCTCCAGACCGCCAAGGGAGAGAAGCTTGTCGATACGACCTCGGGTACGCGCACGATCATGATTCACCACACGGCAGTCCGCGAAGAGACGCACACCTTCATCAAGAAGGATCAGCTCAAAGTCGAGGACGGCAGCAAGGTGAAGGAAGGTCAGATGCTTATCATCCGCTCAACAGGGGAGGAAGTCATCGCCTCGCATCCAGGTACGATCCGCATCGAGAAAAACAAGCTCACGCATATCTTTGAAGGTGCTTCCGTGCTTGAGCAGGAAGTCCCGGCCGGCTACTCGATCCTCATCAAGGATGGTCAGGAAGTCACCATGGGCGATGTGCTCACAGAAGGTCAGTTTGATCTTCAGGAACTCTTCCGGTTGCGCGGCACCGATGCCGTCATGCGCTACCTCTTGCGTGAAGTGCTCGCCATCTACGCCTCGCAGGGTCAGAAACTCAATGCCAAACACATTGAAGTCATCGTTCGCCAGATGTTCTCGCGTGTGTACGTGAAGGACGCCGGTGAAACCGAGCTCTTGCCAGGCCAGATCGTTGATCGCTACCGCGCAGAGGAAGAAAACGAACAGTTGGAATCCAAAGGCAAAGCAACGCCCGCCGATCTCCAGGCGCTCTTCATGGGCATCACCAAGGTCGCTCTCTCCACCGAATCGTTCTTGTCCGCCGCTTCCTTTATGGAAACGGCCCGCGTGCTTATCAACGCCGCGGTCACAGGAAAGATCGATCGCTTGGAAGGCTTGAAGGAAAACGTCATCATCGGTCGCCTCACCCCAGCCGGAACCGGCTTTGGAGTGAACCCCGCCGAGTTGGAAAAAGAAAACGCCGCCTCCGACGCCGCCGCCAAGGCCTAGTCGGAATCAAAAAGCCCTCATGCAGATTGCATTGAGGGTTTTTTGTATTGCAGATGAATGATCCATATGTGATCAGACAATCCGCGTAGAGAAATAATGAAAGAAAAGATCGATCAGTAAGGCGGAAGAACAAGGCTAAGCGGGGCGATGAGATCTGCCAGCTGGCCGCGTCGAGGACCCATGTACTCGAGAGCACTCTGCTCGTAGATGCGGTAGCGATCCTGCGTGGGCAGGAGCTGGAGGACGCGCTTGATGTGGCCCCACCGATTCTGTACGAGCATGTACCCAAGGAACCAGTACACGGGGATCGTGGCATGGGGATTCTCATGCCAAGATTGTTGACGGACGCCGCCATGATGATTACGGATCAGCACGGGCTGACCGCTACCATCCTTGATGCCATCGGCCAAGCTGAGCACGCAGCCGGTCCGATCCCGCATGGCCGTCAGGGTCATCATCTCAACCTCGGCCCGCGGGTCGATACAGAGAATGAACCGGGGAAACATGACCGTCACTCGACGCTCATTCCTGGTGTCGTGATCGAGCCGGTCAATGATCGTGTGTCTACGCGTCATCACGCTCGCCTTTCTGAAAAGAACAACCATCGGCAGTAGTACCGACGGAATAATATAACGAAAAATTGCTAAAATGTCAACGCCCCCGACCAGTCCGGTCGGGGGCGCGAGACTCACCAGGGGCGATGAGAAAGAAGCTGAAGCAGTGTGATGGTCGCCCAACCCGTTCCGGCGCAGAAGTTTCTGATGGCTTCTCGCTCATGAGCGTTCAGCTCCATGGAGCCGTGGTGGCTCGTGATCTCCAACCTGAAGCCGAACCCCTCGCTTCGAAGCTGATCAGCGAGGTCCTTCGCGAGATCCTTGAGCATGTAACCAGCCGGATCGCACGAGCTGCCCTTGTCGGCGTGTCGCTCGATCTGGCGGTTGTCGAGGATGAAGACGCATCCGACGACCATGCTACGACGGCCCGCTTCCGATACCTTCCGGAAGCTCCGACGAAGCATGTCCATGTGGTCGTCCACCCACGCACGGATCTGTGCCTTCTGTCTTGCGGGCGCCTCCAGCTTCTCCTGCTCCGCAGCTTCCTTCATCTTGTCTGCAGCCTCGATGGACTGCTTCCTCAGGCTCTGAACGAACTCCGTTGCTTCTTTCTGCATGGCTTACCTCCATGAACGAGCCATGCGATTAGGTAAGCAAATGCAATCCAAAATGTCAACGCCCCCGACCAGTCCGGTCGGGGGCGTGATTGATTTCTGGTTGTTAGTTGATCTCGACCTGATCTCCGGCGCGGAGCTGTGCGAGAATCTCGAGTAGGTCGGGCTTGGAGAAGACGGGGCAGCCTGCGGTCGGCGTGTATCCTTCGCGGGCCAGGTGGATGAAGATCGCACTGCCTTTACCGGGTACCGGAGGGGCATCGTTGTAGCCGACGACCAGGATCACGTCGTAGACATGATCCTCACGCCACAGATTCTCGTGAGAACCTGGATAGGGGAGCGAGACATGAGTGTTGTACTCCGGGAGAGCACTATCATCCGCCCACCCGTCATTACTGGCGGTTGCGCGAATCGGGAGGCCAGTGACCGGCTTCTCGAGTCGGTCCTCACGAAAGAAGACCTCACGCAACGGAAATGTTCCGTGCGGAGTACCGCCATCTCCTTCTTTCTTGTCGGCAAGAACGCCGGTTCTACCGATGGCACATCGATAGCGTTTGCCATTGAGCTCCGCCTCACCATCATGCGGATTCGGACCTGTCTGACGAATGTACAACGTTTGCATAGTGACCTCAGTAAAGCAAAAAAATATCAAAATGTCAACGCCCCCGATCCAGACGGATCGAGGGCGTAAGAGTCTCACCAAGAAGCGATGAGTTCGTAGACGTTGTTGCGCGAGTTGGTAGCGTCGCCGCGGACGCGATGTCGCAGAGACATCTTGAGGTTCTGCGCCGCGAGCTTGTCGCGGAGCATGGCCGCCATCCCGATGAGGCGATCCACGGGCACCTGCGTGAGATCGCCTTCGGACCCGAGCTCGATCCACTTCACCTGATAGGGATAGACCTCGAGGACGAGCGCCTCACGCTTCTGCTCGAGCGCCGAGACCTTCATGGCCTCGAAGGCTCGATACAGCATGTTCCGGAAGTGCACCTCCTCGGTGCTCTGCATCGGAATCGGCCTGAGTCCCGCCTGTACCACTGCACGCAACTGTTCTGCCAGCATCCGTACCTCCTAGGTGGACGGACAGTAAACAAGATTTTGATCGATCTGTCAATCTGTTCAGAGTATGGAAAGATCGATGCGGTACACGTTGGTCTCGACGGTTTTGTAGCCCATCTTGGGATAGAGATGGTTGCCCTCCTTGCGATACGGCTGGCAAGTGAGAGCCAGCTTGTCGATCGCGTGCTGGCGGGCCACGTCGTGCAGCTTCTTCATGAGCCCCTGCCCGATGCCGCGTCCGCGATAGTCCGGATGTCGGGACACGTCCTCGACGCGTCCCCGCAAACCGATCATCTGCGGAATGATGACGAGCGTCGCCATCCCGATGATTGGCTCGCGCTCGACGGTGATATCGCGCGCGATGATCACCTGATGCGCCTCGACGATGCGCCTCACCTCTCCATGTGTCGGCTTCCGGGTGCCGGGGGAGAGCGTCTCCACCAAGATCCCGATATCGACCACATCCGCATCAGTCACATGCTGCAAAAGTCCATAACGAATCATGTTTCCACCTCCTCTGCGCGAGGACTTTCGCAGAAGCATTCTCAAGCGTCAACCGGCTTGTTCCTGTCATCCCCGCGCAGGCGGGGATCCAGCTGAGTAAATCGGTAAATGTTCGGATTTTCTGGTTCTGGATTCCTGCCTGCGCAGGAATGACAAAACAGCTACAATGCTTCCTATGAGAGTTCTCGGCATCGACCCCGGCTTCGACAGAAACGGTTTTGGCGTCGTCGATGATAATGGCGGCAAACTCGTGCATATCGCGCACGGCGTTCTCCAAACCTCCAAAGACGATTCTTTCATGACCCGCCTGCGCCAAGTGCGCGATAATGTCGCAGGCCTCATCGAGCAATACAAGCCCGATTGCGTAGCCGTAGAAAAGCTCTTTTTCCAAACCAACGCCAAAACCGCCATTAATGTCGGAATGGCGCGCGGCGTCGTACTGCTCGTGATCGCCGATGCCGGAATCAAGCTCGTAGAACCAACGCCCAACCAGGTAAAGCAGGGGACAGCTGGTCACGGATCAGCAGACAAACGTCAGGTCCAGGAGATGGTAAAACGCCTCCTTAAACTAGACGCCATTCCCAAGCCCGATGACGCCGCCGACGCCCTCGCGATCGCCATCGTCGGCTGCACCCTCTCAAATTCCGTTCGCTAAACACTTTGTCATTCCCGCGAAGGCGGGAATCCAGGACTAAATAACCTCGTTAATTCGATCAGCTGGACCCCCGCCTTCGCGGGGGTGACACAGGGCTTGATTTCTCTTGTAGGTTGTGCCGAAAAAGGCTAGAATAAGCCTGTCCAAGGACTTCCAAATTTCCGCTCTATTATGCAAATTTTCTGGCACGGTTTCTCCTGTATCCGCATCGAGGCCACCCACGGCGACCAACAAGCGAGTTTAGTGACCGATCCTTACAGCAATGAATCCGGTTTGCGCTTTCCGCGCACGCTCGCACCAGACGTCGTCGCGCTTACCCATGAGGACGACAAGCGCTTCCCAACCGACGCTTTCACAGGTGAGCCTTTCATTATTCGCACCCCTGGCGAGTATGAGGTTAACGGAATCTTTGCTTACGCGATTCCGTTACGTACGCCGGAAGACAAATATCCATTCAATCTGATGTACCGTTTTCAAGTGGAGGGTATGTCCATCGGTTTTCTCGGAGGATTGAACCGCGTTCTCACAGACGATGAAGTCTCCGCGCTCGGCAGTATCGATATTCTTTTACTGCCAGTCGGGGGCGGAGATCTGCTCTCGGCTAAGCAGGCCGTCGACATCATCAAGGCGGTTGAGCCACGCATGGTTGTTCCGCTCGCGTATCACACGGAAGGCGTAAAAGAAAAACTCGGAACCGCCGATGCCTTTTGCAAAGAACTGGTCTGCAAGCGTGAGGACGGCAACAAGCTCAAGATCAGCAAAAAGGATCTGCCGGCAGAAGACCTCGTGGTCACGGTGTTGGAGAGGGCATGATCACACAACAAAGTCACGCATCATAATAAAAAATATGAAAGCTCATTCTCACCGTTCTCCTCCCAAGCGTCAGTCCGCACATGATGCGGGATATATGATGCGTGACCATGAGCGAATCCTTTCGCATGAGGAAAAGCACGAGTTGATCCGTGCGCATGCGGCGACGCGTCATAAGCGTCCGCGCGGATACGGTCTGGGCTACTACATCGCCGTGGCCGCCTCGTGTCTGATCGTCGCCACCGGCTGGGTCATGACGCTCGACCGCGGACTTTGGCAGCCGGCACGAGAACCGGATCAAGCAATGGAAGAATTCACGAGAAACGCAGAAAAGATCAAACAGGAAATCGACCAAACCAACATCAAACTCGAGCAGGCCAGAAAACAATTCCAAGCCGCAACCGCTTCAAGCACCAAGTAGGCGCTCACTGACCACTGACCACTGACCACCAACCACTGCCTATTATGTCTGAACAGGAAAAGATTCTCCCGAATCCCGTAAACACCGTTTCCGCCCCCTTCGTCGATGAGATGCAGGTCGCGTTCCTCGATTACGCCATGAGCGTTATCGTCGACCGCGCTCTCCCGGATGTCCGCGACGGTTTGAAGCCGGTTCACCGCCGTATTTTGTACGCGATGTGGACGCTCGGCCTGCGTGCCAACGCCAAGTTCCGCAAATCCGCCACCGTGGTCGGTGAAGTGCTTGGTAAATATCACCCGCACGGCGACACGGCTGTTTACGATTCCATGGTTCGCATGGCTCAAGAATTTGCCATGCGCTATCCGTTGGTCCGCGGCCAAGGAAACTTCGGTTCTGTCGACGGTGACGGCGCTGCCGCCATGCGTTATACAGAAGCCAAGCTCTCCGGAATCGCGGAAGAACTCATTTTTGATATCGATCGTGAAACCGTCGACTTCCGCCCCAACTATGACGGCTCCCACGATGAACCAAAAGTTCTTCCGGCCAAGCTTCCGAACCTGCTCTTGAACGGTACCCTCGGTATCGCCGTCGGTATGGCGACCAATATGCCGCCTCACAACCTCACCGAGGTTTGTGACGGTATCGCCGCATTGATCGAAAATCCTGACATTGAAATCGACGACCTCGTAAAAATCATTCCGGGCCCGGATTTCCCAACCGGCGGAATCATCTACAACAAGAACGACATTAAGCAGGCGTATGCCACCGGAAAAGGCGGTATCGTTATCCGCGCCAAAACGGAAATTGTTGAGGAGAAAGCCGGCGCTTTCCGCATCATCGTCGATGAATTGCCGTACCAGGTAAACAAGGCCCAGCTTTTGGAAAAGATCGCCGAGCTCGTCACCGAGAAAAAAATCGAGGGCATCCGCGACTTGCGCGACGAATCCAACAAAGACGGCATCCGCATGGTCGTCGAGCTCAAAAAGGACGCCTACCCAAAGAAAGTCTTGAACCAGCTCTTCAAGATGACCCAGCTTCAGGAAACCTTCCACGTAAACTCGCTCTGTTTGATCGACGGCATCCAGCCGCGCATCCTCACGCTCAAGGATTTGCTCGAGGAATACCTCAAGCATCGCAAAGAAGTTGTCCGTCGCCGTACACAATACGAGTTGGACCGCGCCAAGGAGCGCATGCACATCTTGGAAGGCTTGCGCATCGCTCTTTTGAAGATTGATGAAATCATTGCGCTCATCAAAAAGTCCAAAGACAAGGACGAGGCCCGCATCGGTTTGATGACCAAGTTCAAATTGTCGGAAATCCAGGCTCAAGCCATTCTCGACATGCGCTTGCAGCAGCTCACTAACCTCGATCGTTTGAAGGTCGAGCAGGAGTGGGAAGAGAAAAAGAAGCTCATCGAGGAGCTCGAGAGCATTCTCGCCTCCGCCAAAAAGATTCTCGCCATCATCAAGGGAGAAGTTTCCGACTTGAAAGAGAAGTTTGGCGATGAACGCCGCACCAAGATCATCTCCGGTCCGGTCGGGGAGCTCGCGATGGAGGATTTGGTTCCTTCGGAAGAAACGCTCGTGATGCTGACCGCCGACGGTTACATCAAGCGTTTACCGCCAGACACCTTCAAGAGCCAAGGCCGCGGCGGAAAGGGCGTCATCGGCTTGGAAACCAAGGATGAAGACCAAGTGATGAGCATGTTCACCACCAACACGCACACGGAAATCATGTTCTTCACCAACCGTGGCCGCGTGTTCCGTCTCAAAGCCTATGAACTTCCGGTCGGCAGCCGTACCAGCAAGGGCCAAGCCATCGTGAACTTCCTCCAGCTCGCTCCAGGCGAGAAAATCTCCATCACGCTTCCGATGGAAAATATGGAAGGCGCAAAATTCCTTGTGATGGTTACGAGCCAAGGCACAATCAAAAAATCATCTCTCGATGAATTCGCCAATGTCCGCCGCTCCGGCTTGATCGCGATCTCGCTCCATGACGGCGACGAGCTCATCTGGGTTAAACCTTCCAATGGCGGCGACGACATCTCGCTTGTCACGCGTGAAGGCCAGTCCATCCGTTTCTCAGAAGAGGACGTCCGCGCCATGGGCCGTTCAGCTGCCGGTGTCCGCGGTATTCTCCTCAAGAAAAAGAACGATGAAGTCGTGGGCATGGACGTCATCAATCCAAAGCTCGCTGATAAAGGCCTACTCGAACTCTTCGTCCTCACGGAAAACGGTCTCGGTAAGCGCACCTCGCTTTCGGAATACAAGCAGCAAGGCCGCGGCGGCTCCGGTATCCGTACAATGAAAGTCACGGACAAAACAGGCGGAGTGATTGGCGCCTTCATCTCCGGCAAGGACGATGAGCAGGACCTCGTCATGATCTCCAAAAAAGGCATCGTGGTCCGCACGCCTTTCAAGAGTGTTCCGTCCCTCGGACGCGACACCCAAGGTGTCCGCCTGATGCGCTTCAAAGAAGACGGCGACAAAGTCTCAAGCGTCACCATCGTATAATTCACAATCCCGCCCTAGGCTAAGAAGGCCAGGGCGGTTTTGGTATGGCGTTTCGTAGCGAGAATGGAAAACCCCTCCTTGGAGATAAGGAGGGGCTGATATCAGCAAAAGAGGGTATAAGCTCGTTCCAGATAGCGCTGTACACGTTCAAGATCGAGATGGTCGGCTGCATCCCGCAGCGCACCTTCAGCATCGATGCTGAGGTGGGGAATGGCCTTGATGAGCGGCTCAATCTGGTCCAGGAGCTCGAGCGACAAACCGCCTGCCACGCCGATCCCGAGATTCGGGAAGCGTTCGGCAATGGGGACGAGAAGTCGCATCATGTAGGGGACAGACAGGGGAATGCCATGGCCGGCGCTCATATCGACGAGCACGCGCGCAATGTCATTCTTGTACGCCTGCAAGCGTGAGCAGATTTCCTGAGGATGATGGTTGCAGGCTCCGAGCGCATGCTTCCCAAGTTCGAGCGTAATCGGTTTTCCGTATGCGTAGACTCGGCTCGGTGGAGGCCATGTCATGTTGAGCTGGATTCCATCGAGATGAGGCCCGACGGCATTGGTCAGATACTTGAGTCGCTCCGCGAGTGAATCGGCATCATCCGCGTGATAGTGGAGGATATTCAGTACGCGTCGATCCGGAAAAAAGAGATCGGAGATATCGTGCTCATTGGGGTGGCGCTGAAGCCAGTGATTGGGCTTGCGTGAGATTCCAGGGGCGCAGGCGAGGACACCAATCATCAGTTTTCGTTTGACGCCTCCGTTGGTTTGCTCGATGGCATTCAATGCGGCGAGTGTCTTTTTTACTTCTGAGCGGTGCATGAATCCAGTGACGCCGATATAGGGATGCATGGTGTTTCCCTTGGAAAGAGCTGGGTAAGTATGATGGTATTTTTTATTTTGTCAATCCTTGCTAAGGTCTCGGCCGGAGGTAGCTCATGGACCAGGTCCGCGTCGTCTACGCTCTCCAAGAATTTCCGGATCCAAAAATTCCCTCGATCTTTCTTGCGGGGCCTACCCCGCGCAAGTCGTACACCAAGTCATGGCGTCCGCGGGCGCTTCAGATGATCCGGCGCTATCGCCAAGACCCCGTCGTCTACTACCCTGAACCAGAGGCCGCGGACAAGTGGAGTCCGGACGACGACGCGCATCTCAACTGGCGCCGCAACGCGATGATGCGCTCCACGGTCATTCTCTTTTGGGTCGATCGTAAGATCGATGCCATGCCTGGCTTCCGCACCAATACCGATTGGGGCTATTGGACCGCCCGCGATCCGGAACGGCTCGTGCTGGCTTATCCTCTTAAGGCTCCCGGCATGCGCGGAATGTACAACGACGCTCTTTGCTACGACATCCCGTACGTCCACTCGCTCTCCGCCGGCATTAGCGTCGCCGTCGAGAAAGCCCTCCAACGGCGCCTCCTTCACTAGCCCTTCTCGGGATGATGAGGAGGGGAAGCTTGGTCAGGAGGCAGCAAGAACCCCGCACTCCGGTCTGGAGGGCGGGGCTTTTACTTGTTGACGGGGGATCTAAGTTATTGTACTAATTACAGTAACACTATGGATAAGGGAAAAAACGATCACATCAAGTTTGCGATTCTCGCGACAGATGTCGCTCTTTTTAGTTTGAAGGACGGCGAGCTCCTGGTCAGGGTGATCGATGTGGATCGTCCGCCGCATTTTGTTCATATTCCCGGCTTGCCTGGTGGATTAGTTCATCCGGACGAAACCGCATTACAGGCCGCCAAGCGCCTTCTCCAAACAAAAACCGGCATTCGTTCTAATCACGTGCACTTAGAGCAGCTTTTTACCTTTGATGCCGTTGATCGCGATCCGCGCGGGCGTGTCGTCGCGGTCGCACACCTTGGTTTTGTTCCATGGGCCCAGCTGAGCGCGCAAGAGCAAGAAGATTCTGAGAGCGCCAAGTGGATCGAGGCTCATCGCCTGCCAAAACTCGCCTACGATCATAAAGAAATAATGCAGCTTGCACGCAAACGTCTCGCATCGCGCGTTACCTACACAACATTGATCAGCAAACTTCTTCCCAAAGAAATTACGCTCACAGAATTGGAGCAAGCCTTTGAGATTATTACCGGAAAAGAAATCGACAAACGCAATTTCCGTAAAAAACTGCTCAAGCTCGGACTCTTGAATGAACTACCGCGCATGAAAAGCGGCGCGCGCCATCGTCCCGCCAAGCTCTACGCCTTCAAATCAGACACGGTTCAAGAAATCGAGATCCTCTAAGATAAAAAACACAGAACCCCGCACTCCAGTTTGGAGAGCGGGGTTCATTTGTTCAGCGTGGTACGACGTGATGTGCGAGGCAGCGCGGCTCGTAGGTCTCGCGTGGCGGACCTTGCTCGAGAATCGGAGAGTCCCAGTGCGCCGGCTCGCCGAGGACGAGGCGTTGCGAACGTTCTGCCTGGAGCTGGCAGACCGTACACACGGCCGTGAGCTGCGTGTACTCGTCAGCGATCGTGCGCAAGGCCTCCATGATCGGGTACGGTTCACCGCGGAAATTGGTGTCCCGTCCAGCCACGATAATCTTGCATCCGCTACGCTTGAGCTCCTCGAGCACATCGCTCACCCAGAGTTCCTGATCCTGGATTTCATCGATCGCTAGCACCTTGTCGCTGTGAGTCCAGCGCCGGAGGTCATTGGCTTCTTTGAAACGTAGTGCGTACTCCGATGGGCCGGCGCGTGAGAATGCGCGCATCTCGTTCCCGTACCTGCCGACAGGCAAGCTGACGACGGCCGAGAGGTTCATGGTACGCAGGAATGCCACCCGGTTGAGCAGGAGCGCCGATTTGCCGGAAGCCATGCATCCGGCGAACATCGTCAAACTACCAGCCATTCACGTTTACCTCTGTTAAAGGGCCTTGCCCAGCCTAGCACGTCCGCCCCCGATCAGTTATGCTCATGTCAATCTATGATCGGTTCGTTGCGCGGCCAAATACTGGAAAAAGGCCCAACATGGCTCCTGCTCGAGGTTGCCGGTATCGGCTACCGTATTAAGGCGAGCCCGGCCGTCCTATCAGCTTTAGGCTCGAACACGCCTTCCTGTACACCCATGACCATATTCGTGAAGACGCCCATGATTTATTCGGTTTCCTGTCCCTCGCCGATCTCGAACTCTTTGAACGCCTCCTCACCATTTCCGGCGTTGGTCCAAAATCGGCCATGACGATCATGTCCGTCGGAACCGCCGACCAGGTAAAAAAAGCCATCATGTCCGGCGACCTCGCGATGATGACTTCCGTCCCGGGTGTCGGAAAAAAGACGGCCCAAAAAATCATTCTGGAGTTGAAAGGCCAGCTCGTCGATGCGGATACAGCGTCCGGTCCGGATACGGATGTCGTCGATGCGCTCGTCGGTCTCGGTTACTCAACACAACAGTCGCGCGATGTGTTAAAGATGGTTAAAGCCACCGAGCCTTCCGAGAAGATTCGTGAAGCATTAAAATATTTATCCAAAGCATAAGTATGGATTGGAAGCTTTGGCAGGGGAGCGATCAGGAATGGGACGAGCGCGTCTCCGCTTTTCCGTATGCGCAGTTCGCGCAGTCTTCCGCATGGAAAACCTTTCAGGAGTCTCTCGGCCGCCAAGTCATTCGCGTGAGCAACGGCGATGCATACTGTCAGCTCGCACTCATCAAAAAGACCATCGGTTCCTATTGGCTCGCTCAACGCGGTCCAGTCGGAGAATCTTCCGGCAATTTTGTAACCCAGATCGCAGCCCTTCTCCCAGGTTCTGCCTGGTTCATCCGCTTCGAGCCCGTCACATCGATACATGCCACGAGCTACTCGCTTCCGCCAAGCCTGCTGCGACGTCCCTCGCATGATCCAAGCGTCACACGCCTGCTTGATCTCTCGGTAACGGACGAAGAAATCCTTGCGCAGATGCATCACAAAACGCGCTACAACATCCGCGTCTCCCAAAAACATGAAGTCATGCTGCGTGAAGCAGATACGGTCGATGAATTTCTTTCCCTCCAGCGCGATACCGCCAAGCGCGACCGCTTCTTTGCGCAAAGCGATTCCTACATCCGCAAGCAATTCGATCTTTTGAAGCAAAGCGGCACGGCGACGATTCTCCTTGCAGAAAAAGACGGCCAAGCCCTCGCCGCCAACTTCATGCTGACCTTTGGCGATACGGCAACATATCTTTACGGAGCGTCCTCATCTTCCAATCGTCAGTTGATGGCGCCATATCTCGTGCACTGGGAGTCGATGCTCTGGGCCAAACGCCAAGGATTTCACTACTACGATTTTTGGGGCATCAATCCTGTCGACAAAAATCATCCGGATTTCAAAAAAGCCTGGGATGGCATCTCGCGCTTTAAAGCTGGTTGGGGAGGAGCGGTGATTGAGCTCCCGGGCACTTACGATTTTCCGCTCAAGCCCTCGCTCTACAACCTTGCAAAATCCATCCGCAGAATTTGAAAACCCTCCAAACGGAGGGTTTTCTTAAGGATACGGACTAAAGATGGACTAGTGCTTGTGATCGTGGCCATGTCCGCCGCAGCACTCCTCGTCTTCACCCTGGCAGCAGTCCTTGCCTACCATTTTGTGCGAGACAGACCAATGTCCCGGACCTGTCATTGCCAAAGCAACGGAGATACCGAGCAAAGCAAAATCAAGCTCGCCAGCAGGGAAGCCGAACTTCTTAACCATGCCGAACGCAACCAACATGACAATGGAAAGAAGGATAGCAGCCGGTCGCACAAAGATGCCGAGGATGAGGGCAATACCGCCCAAGAACTCGGTCAAAGCAACAACCCAAGCAAAGAACATCGGCATTGGAAAGCCGAGATTTCCGACCATACCCGAGAACATTTCAATACTCGGATTACCGGTCAATTTACCCCAGCCGTGTACCAAGAAAATGATACCAGCCACGATACGGATAATGAGCAATGCCTTGTCGATACGCATCTCATTTCCGACGCAATCCGTCTTGCACAAAAGTGTTTTCATAGCATCTACAGGATACCAAAAAGCCTACGATTACGCCCCTCTCGTCAAGGATCTCAGCAGAGCCTCTTGGCTCGCATCCAAATGGGCCTCGGGCCGAGAAGTTTTAACGATATTCCAAGCATCTTCAAAAGTACGCCCTCGTTTCATGATTAAAAAAGCCACATAAAAGGATGGTGCGCGTCCATGACCATTCTTGCAGTGAATATAAACGCTTCGTCCTTCCCGCAACATCTCTTCCAAGGCTTCGCATCCGATACGAATGGAGTGCATGGTTGGCGGCTGATGATCCGGTGTCGGTAGCCACAGATAGCAGTCGACGCCTATCGGCTGGTCGATCATTTCTCCTTCAAGAGAAATATCGCAAGTAATCCCTTTGTCGAGCAATTCGCTTTTAAAATGATGTGTACAGCAAGTATTTGTCCCGATAAAAATCTGCGCCTCGATCTGAGAGAACTCCATCTGCTTATGAGGCAAAAAGTCATGGTTCATACGGGATATCGTACCACGAGTTGTCAGGTTTTTGCCTCGCGGCCGTTCTCATGATACGAACCATATATCTATGAATACCAACCTCACCAAATTCGTTGCCGCGGGTTCGATTTTGGCCCTTTTGGGCGCCGGCTGCATGGGCTCGGAGCCGGCTCCAACCACAAATGCTCCGGACACCAAGGCACCACCAGTAGCCACGCAGCCAACCGATACCAAGCCGACAGACACGGGCACCAAGCCAGCTGATGCGGCAACGTCGACTCCCGCCACACCGACCACTCCAACAACCGGAACAGACCCAGACCGCGCTGTCGATGAAAAAGAGCTCCCGGTTATCGATGGCACCTGGAAGATCTATAACAACGTGGCTAATAAGTTTTCATTCCAGTATCCGACCAAGGGCCGCTATGCTCCGGAATGGAATGTAACCATTCTCTCTCAGGGTGATGCGCGTTTGGAAGACGGGTGTAAAAAGCCGGAGGCAAACTTGCGCTCAACATCCGGACCATTTGTCATTGGAGACACATCGTTCTGCGTCGTGCGTGAAGTTGATGCCGGTGCAGGTCAGCGCTACTTTACGGATTCATTCACCGCACCGCGTGGCGACAAGTTCATCCTGATTACCTTTAGCAAGCGTTTAGCGAACGGTGACTTGTTTGATGACGAGTCGTGTCATGGAAAAACAGTCATTTCCTCAGGTACAACCTGTATCCTTTTCGATGAAGCGCTCTACCGTGCTCATTTGGAACAAATCGTTGCCACCTATCGCCACGAGTAAGAAAATGAAAAAGCGGTCCGACCTAATGTCGGACCGCTTGCGTTAAATGGTGTTTTTTGGCAAGATTCAGCCCGCTGAAGTCTTTGGGCCGTTAGCTCAGTTGGCTAGAGCACTGCCTTTGCAAGGCAGGGGTCGTCGGTTCGAATCCGACACGGTCCACCATACAGAAATCCCCCAATCGGGGGATTTTTGTTTACGTCCAATCCCTTTACAATCCGCCAATATTATGTTTCACTCCGGCGCGGAGGTGTCCTTTGTCATCACGTAATCGTCAGCAGGAAGTTCTCGAGCATCTGGCGGGCTACTACCAGATCGCGCTCCGTGATCCCAAGCTCGACTACATGTGTATCAGTTTCTGGCTCGCCAAGCCCCTCGGCAACATCCAGCTCCCGGCCGAGGGCCTGCTCATCGTCGCCATCAAGGGCGAGGAGAAGCGGATCCTCGAACCGGAGCGCCTCGACACGCACATCCTGCCCAAGCGGCCGGACGTCTGCGTCTCGCGCCTCGGTATGCGGCTCAAGCGTGACGCGTTGCCCGAGGACTGGATCGACAACTGCGAGATCTCGTTCGGGCGATCGCTGCGCACGTTCCCGTTCAGGGGGCCGAGCGACATCTCTGCTTCGCTCCGACCCGAGTCGGTACGTCCGCCCCCGGCCCCGCTGCAGGAGGCGGCTTCTCCGTGAGACCTCGCTCTCGGAGGAGTCTGTTTGGGAGGAAGGTCTGGAATTTCCCGGCCTTCTCTCCCGAGAGGCTCGGCGAGTACGTCGTGCGTGAAGTGCGGGTAACCCACTGGGTGCGCCTGAACCGCTTCATGATCACGATTAACGTGACGGCCTCGCTCTACAACCAGCACGTCAGCGGCTTCTCCCTGCTCAAGCGACTGCGCTTTGGCTTTGAGGAGTGCGAGCGCCCCTTCTTTGTGAGGCAGATGTCGGTCATGGAATCGACCATCACCTTCCTGGTGAGCGGTGCTCCCAGCTATCTCGAGCGCTTCAAGCGTTCCGCCCCGCTCCTTCTCCAGTCCGTCCGGAATCCCAACATCAAGCTCAGGATTCCGGTCTACACATTCGGCGTCCTCGAGGTCCCCAAGCCCGATCCTTCCGACCCCGACATGCCCTTCTGAAAAGCGCCCCGTCCATCTCTGGATCGGGGCGCTTCTCTATTTGTTTTATTTGGCAGGATTAAGCGGTGTCTTTCCAGAAAGAACGGCAATCAGATTTTCCGCCGCCCCTCGGCTCATCGATTGTCGCGCTTCAATCGTTGCGCTTGCCGTATGCGGCGTAAGGACGACATTCGCAAACTGTTTCAGTTCGAGTTTGTCGGTCAAATCACAATCAATCGCAGGTTCGCATTCAAACACATCAAGCGCGGCTCCGGCGATACGCTTGGTTCGCAAAGCTCGCAGCAACGCTTTCTCATCGACCACAGGTCCGCGCGCTGTATTCACGAGAAACGCCGTCTTCTTCATCAAAGAAAATTCTTCCGTTGAAATCAAATGTTTGGTCGATGGCAGCAGGGGAACGTGCAAAGACACAAAATCAGAAACCTGAAGTAATTTCTCGAGCGGCAATTGCTTCGCATCAAACTCTTTTTCAAATTCCGGATTGCGGCGCATATCGGCATACACGCATTTCATTCCAAATCCGTGCACGGCCTTTCTAGCAAGCGACATGCCGATACGCCCAAGTCCAACCACGCCAATCGTTTTTCCTTCTACATCGGTTCCAATCAAGTTATTTGGCGACCAACCCTTATATTTTCCCGCCTTCGCATAAACATCAGATTCCGGAACGCGATGCGCGAGCGCAAGAATTAATGAAAAAGCATGCTCAGCCACAGATCGATTCACTTCATCTGAAGGCGTATTTGTCACCACGATATTACGTTCTCTCGCCGCCGCAAGATCGATATTATCAAAACCAACCGCGTAATTAGCTATCACCTTGAGCGATCCTCCCGCCGCATCCATCACCTCCGCATCGACCTTGTCCGTCAAAAGTGAGAGTAGGGCATCACAGCCAACCACGCGCTTCAGGAGTTCTTGGCGGGGGATTATCTCGTCATGTTCGTAGACATCGACCTGATATTTCTTGGCCTTAAGCATCAAAATACCCTCATCGGCAAAAGGACGGGTGACAAAGATGCGAGGCATAGCGGTATTTTAGCACGTGTCACCCTGCTAAGGGGGACAGACTCACGCTACGCGTGGGTCAGGGGGTCCGGACCCCTCCGCCAGCCTTCTGGCTGTCTTCTCCCCTTGTCAGGGGAGAACGATCAGGCCCGCTTAGTTCCCAACACCCTTATCGTCGCTAACTTTAGCACCGGCAACAACGCATTCACCACCAAAAGCAGCAAAACCTGCTTCGGAACCACACCCAAATCTCTAAAAAACCGTTCGCCAACGAACAGCGCCAGCGTGTTATTCATGTACAGCATGCACAGGGCAATCGTCATCCGATCCGCAGAAGAACGCCATTGAACGATGTAATAACCACCCCAAGTCATCGCTCCAAGCAAAACCATGGAAATAACCATCATCCAAGCATCGCGCATCGTAAACGTAATCCCTCCGCCACCTTGCGTGCTCGCGACAATACCCGTAATCAAAACACCAAATGCCGCAACAGAAAGATTGCGCCACAAGCCATCCAGCTTCTCAACCTGTTTTGGTACCGCTCTCTTCACAAGCATCGCCAAAACAAAAGGCGCAACAATCGTGAGCGACAATGACCAGAACATGCCAAGCGTATCGATCTCAACGCTCTGACCAATCGCGATTTTTGTAACGAGCGGAATCGTGAATGGAGCGAGAAGGGAAGTCACTGTTGTGATCACGAGCGCGAGCGATGTTTTACCTCCAAAAAATTCCGCCATCAGCGCAATCGTCATTCCCGTCGGCATCGCGCCAAGAATTAAAAGCGCGACAGACCACTCTTGTGAAAGAAACGATGTTGGAATGAAGAGCGCAAACGGCATGATCACAAGCATGTACAGCGTTGTGATGACGAGCATGCGCCAGTCTCTTGCGTAGGAAACAACTTCACCAAGAGAGAGTCTAAGACTGGAAAAGAAAAAAACGAGAATGAGGAGCTGTGTCGAGTACGTGTTCAACACGGTCAGCTGGGACGGAAAGACCAACCCAAGAATGATGCCGATCAAGATCACGAGGATCTGGTTCTCCGTCAAAAGGCGTTTCAGATTCTTGATGTTCAACATGCTACAGCGGAAATTTCTTTAAGATACCGGCTTTTGCCCCCATATGCGTCACCACCCCGATCGCATTCAAGAGTCCGGCACGCAGCGCATCATCCAGGTAATATCCCTTGGCCAAAGCGCCAACCAAGCCGCTTCCAAACGCATCTCCGGCTCCGGTTGTATTCAATCGCTTGCCGCGCAGTGCTGGTGAGTACAAAGTTGCACCATGCGCGCGGACATACGCGCCGTTCTTTCCGTCGGTAATAACGAGCGCTTGCCGCGGAAGTTCTCCGAGTTTTTTCATCGCATCATCCAAAAATCTTGGCGCCACATGCGCAAGCATCGCCGCCTCCTCGCGATTCACGAGTAAAACATCCGTCGCTTTCAAGAACGGTAATAATTTTTTACGACCAAGTTCCAATTCCGCATTCCCCGGATTCCACGCAACGCGCGCGCCCATCTTTTTTGCATGATCAAAAATCGATTTGAGCGACTTCACATCTCCGCCGATCGATGTCAGATAAATCCATTTGGCTTTGTACGGACGATTCACGATTTTCCCGGATCGATTCCAAGGAAATTGTTTTACATCCAAATGACTTGCTGCTCCACGATGCGTCAAAATACCGCGATACCCCTCGCCAGAAACAAGAATAATTGAATATGCCGTTGTCCGTTCTTTGTCGCGCTGGATTCCTGTTGTATCGATACGCTCGGCCTTCAGCTGCCTCACGATACTGTCTCCGACTTCATCAACCCCGACGCGTGAGAAGCAAGCGGTCTTCAACCCAAAGCGGGAAAAGGTAACAGCCGCATTTGTCGCCCCGCCCCCAGTCGCAAAAACCAGCTCATCAATCCCGAGCTTGGAGCCAAGGGGAATACAGGCATCAATCCCATCCGGAGCCGACCCATCAGGTCGTTCCTTCCAGCCAGCGCTTTTAACAAAAACATCCTGCGTCGCCGAGCCGATGGTTATCACATCGAAATGTGGCATTTGTGGCTATGTTATCACGTTTGCAATTCATGATCACGCAACATAGTCACGCAACATGAAAAAGGCAGCGCACTTCAGACACGAATCTAAAGCTTGATGACTATGACCATGTTGCGTGATTATGGCTAACCCTAGCCATTGGCTAATATTAGCGATGTCAGTTCTTTAACAGAATATTCTGTAAAAAACCGCTAACAATCGTTAGTAATATCCGCTAACCTTAGCCAATAATAATGTTCACTTTGCTTGACAAAAAGGACTTATTGTGCTATATTATATGGTCAGTAAAGGAATGGGTTGGTCGCCATTTCACAATAAAAGACTCAAGCCAGTCCGCGACCACGGGCTGGTTTTAGTCTGTCCATGACCATTTCGGTCGTGGCTGAAAACCAAGGAGCTCCCTGTGAACCAGACCATCCGCCTCATCCTCGCCCTCATCGCCTTCGCCCCCATCACCGCCAACATCTCCGGCTGCACCAGCACCGCCCTCGCCGACACGGACAAGACCGTCCGCGCCCCCGAGGTCTACCTGATCGGCGAGGCCTCGAGCTACGTGGAAGACGGCGTCACCATCACCGTCGAGCCCGGCGTGCTCGTCCTCTACAACTGATCT
Source organism: Candidatus Uhrbacteria bacterium (assembly GCA_016699205.1). NCBI lineage: Bacteria > Candidatus Uhriibacteriota > Candidatus Uhrbacteria bacterium. The sequence continues at coordinate 590,271 of CP064964.1, read as the reverse complement.
TCAACGGTGTGCCCCTGCACCAAACAAAAAACTTCTCAGGGGACTCTTCTTGGACTTCTGACCAACCTCGCAACATCGCGAGAGGTCGGAGGTCAAAGGTGGAGGTTCTCATGACCGCACTCTTCGTTTCGTTCACTGCGCTTCTGCGTGCGCTCCGCGATGGCATCGTCACCGAGAGCGATCTCGCGACCGGCCTGTTCTACTTCGGCTGTCGGCGCCAGCACGCCTTCGATCCCTCGGGCAAGTACAACGAGGTGAAGTGGTTCTACAAGAACGACGCCGAAGGCCAAGCGGTCCACGGCAAGATCGTCGACGCGCTGACCAAGGCCGAGGCCGATGGCCGCGCGCTCTGGCGAGACGCCGACGACGGCGAGCAGTCCTTCGAGCGTCTGAACACGATGCTCGTCGCTCACGACCTGAAGCCGCTCGGGCTACAGCTCGAGAGCTTCTCCGACGGAGGCCAGTACTCCTACCCGGGAGTCGCCGAGCGCGTGAAGGAGGCCAACCTCCCGCTTCGCGTGATCCTCTAGCTCCTTTCACGGTGTGCCCCTGCACCAAACAAAAACTTCTCAGGGGACTCTTCTTGGACTTCTGACCAACCTCGCAACATCGCGAGAGGTCGGAGGCCAAAGCTGGAGGCATACGATGCTCAAAGATTTGATCGGAAAGATCGTGACTGTCGCCCAGTTGCGAAACGAAGAAGTTAGAGCCTCGCATATTCGCGGTGAGCTCATGGAGGTCAACGAGAGCATGATCTGTCTCCGTGTCACCCGAGAAAACTGCGGGGTCCCGGAGGACTATCAGAGCAAGAACTTGCGCTGGTTCAACACCGGCGCCAAGAACTTCATCAGCATCGACTATTCTCCACCGAGCACTTCACGCTATCGCTAGCTCCTTCCCTTCTTAACCTCTGAAGCCGCGGTCCCCGTCACTCGTCTTGACGCAGGCCGCCCTCTTCTTGGCTCCATCACACATTGTGGTGGACCTAAGCCGGAGGCACAGAATGAACCAGGTGATCTTCTACGCACTGCTCACCGTCTGCGCGATCCTCGGACTGTTCATGAACATCGATGGTCTTCGCAAGTACTTCCGCCACGAGCAGAAGTACGATCGGAACGCGACGGAAACGGCTCACGTCGCACATCTGTTGCGAGCGGGGATGGGTGCATGCGGCCTTTGGTTCTTCTTCCTGGGCTTCAAGGTCGACGGAATCAATCCGGAGATACCTCTCTATCTCGCGGTAGCGTATGTGGCCGTACACATCGCGGCGGTGAGCTGCCAGATCCTGTACTACAGCACCCGCAGCCTCTGTGAGATCTACAAGAAGAGACGATAGCTGCACCTTCCCTCTCCCGTTCGACCGTCTGGGTGAAACCAGCGGCACGAACCTCCCCTTGGCTCCACGACACTCTCGTCGCGGACCTAAGCCGGAGGCAATCATTTGAACAACAGCCCGCTCGCTCGTCGCCCCATCGACCTCGCCGTCTACCGCAACCGTCGCGTGGTCCGCCACGTCCCCGAGCCCGAGCCGCAGAAGCGCAACGAAAAGCTCGTGGTGCTCCGCGGACGCCAGCTCGACGCGGTGATCGCGTACTTGCTGCTCGCGGTCGTCGTGAGCTCGATCGGACTCGCCCTCTGCGTCAACGCGGTCTACGTGATCGCGCCGCGCGTGCCCGACTTCCTTCCTGTCGGCGTGGTCTTCACCTTTGGGGTGATGTTCACGTCGATCGGCATCCGCTTCATCTACAAGGCCCGCGCCGCGTGGAAGGAGTGCGATTCGTTCGACGACAAGCTCGAGCGCCAGCGGGAATCGCTCGCCAGCGTCATCCGCCCCGTCGAGCGCAAGCTCCCGCTCCCATTCCACGACAGGATGCAGTGATGCATCCGACGGTCTACCCATGGACCGAAACAAAATCTTCTCATGGGCTTTCTCTTGGATCCGCGACTCGGTCGTGGATCAACGATGAAAGAACAGCAACAACTCACAACAAATTCGGAGGCTCCTTGAACAGCATCAAGCAGATCGCGCTCGCCCTCGTCGCCCTCATGGCGATGAACGGCTGCACCACCATCAACATCATCTTCGGCGGAAGCGACAGCAGTCGAGCTGAGCTCGATTCCGGCGCAAGGCCGATGCTGATGGGCGACGCCGGTATCCCGATGGGGGATGCGGGCATGTACGTCGCAAGCGACGCGGCACCGCTGCCCACGCCCGACGCGGGCAGCGACAGCGCCGTCATCGTCGAGGCCGACGCAGCGATCGGCCCCGCGATCATCATCGAGCCGCACACCATGCGGCAGTCGACGATCCTCGTCGCCGGACCCGATGTCTGGCAAAACGTCGCGAGCTACCGCTTCCGCGCGAGTGATGGTTCCATCGCTTCGCTCGAAGGCGTCAACGTCATGCTCGATGGCGACTACGGCGACCTGACCCAGGTGTCGATCGCTTCCGAAGGAGTCATTCGCGGATCGGGAACGTTCCCGTCCGGTGCTGGCTCCTCGTACACGCGCATCGACATCACCGGCTCACCGATCAGTGTCGGCACAGACGGTTACGGCTACTTCCAGATCTGGGTGCGGGTTGCAAACGTCCAGTCGTCGGCATCCGTGAGCGGAGCAACGGTCGGCGTGTGCAACTCTGGCGACCGTTTCCGCCTCGGTGCCTACGGCATCGAGTATCGCATCGGAAGCACCGTCGAGAGTACGCACTTCGATCCCATGTACGGGAACGAGTTCGTGGTCCGACGCACCAAGCCAACGGTCACGCGTCAGTCGCTCTCAACGACGACGCTCGCCGACGGCTCGAGCCAGGACCTCTACCGGTTCCAGGTCTCTGCCGACTCAGCGGGTTCGGTCTCGTTCCACTCGATCGCGTTCACCGCGATCTCGAGCGGCGACCTGACGTTCTCGGGCTTCGGTCTCCGTCGGGGCTCGACCCTGATGAACACCGCGGACTACGACATCGTCGACGAGTACGCCAACAACCTCGAGGCCGGCGCCATCTCGTTCTCGAGCGGCGTCTCACACCGCCTCATCATCGTCTTCCACGACGACGGTGAGACGGTGACTGGGAGTGGCAGCTCCTACACCCTGCAGGCTGTGCCGAGCGATGTGCACGCGGGTGACACAATCTCTCTCACGTTCCACCGCACGTTGAACGGCTCGACGGGCTACCTGCTCGACGATCCGATCCACTCGGCGCTCGACGTGAGCCCGTGGGGTTCGGCCGGCACGGTTCCTCCGATCGCTGCCGGATTCATCTGGTCCGATCTCTCGGAGGTCCCGCACTCCGACTTCTACGGCTGCTGCGGCGGCTCCCGCGACTGGACCGACGGCCTCTACATCGAGGACCTCACTCAGACGCAGACGCTGTCGCGCTAGTTCTTTCACGCGTCACGCGACACGCATCGCGCGACATACTCTGGATCGAGCCGCACCGTTGTTCACTCAACGGTCGGCTCTCCTCTCGGACCCATCACAATGTGTGGTGGCTCCAAGATGGAGGTTCGCATGAACATCAGCAAGATCGCACTCGCCCTCATCTCCTTCATGGCGATGAACGGCTGTACCAGCATCAACTACGCCTGCCCGGCACCCGCGTCCGATGCAGGTCTGCCGCTGAGCGACGCCGCCACGGTCCTTGCCGACGCGGCCCCCATGCCGACGCCGGATGCAGGATCCGATGCGGGCACCGACGCCCATGTCGAGCCAGACGCCTTCGCCGCGCCTGATGCGCATGTCGCACCGCTCGGTCGATATGCGTTCTGCGATCCTTGGACGCCCGACGTCGAGCATCGCGGAGGATTCCGCGGCTGCTGTGCGATCGAGGGCGTCTTCCCGACGGCAGACCATGTCGAGCCGGGAATGCTGGTGAAGGGATCTGGAAGCCAGATCTACTACATCGCCAACGATGGTAACCGATACGTCTTCCCGACAACCCAGTTCCTCACGAGCTGGTATCTCGATCCATCCCGCGACGTGCGGTTCGGTCGTGACGACTACGCCTGCGGACAGGTGACGCAGATTCCAGATGAGCTGCTCGCCTCCATCCGAATCAACGGCAATGTGCCGATGCGTCCCGGTGTCGTAACCGTCGCGATCATCACGGATCCCGCGAGCTACGTCGTCGACCACGGCAATGTCCTCCGAAGGATCGCCGACCCGACCGTCACGTACTATCTCGCCGAGCCGTGGCTGCGCGGACGCGACATCATGATGATGGATGGGTTCTTCGTCACGTTCTGCGTCGGCGAGACGATCATCAACGCTGAACTGTTCGACGGCGACCGCCTCTACCGCGAAGCCACGATCCAATACGAGATCGACCACTACTGCGGCAGCTAGCACCTTCCAATCGCTGGATCGAGCCGCACCGTTGTTCACTCAACGGTCGGCTCTCCTCACTGGCCCCCGCAACCCGACGCAGTGTCGAGTTCGGTGGCCGATGATGGAGACATTCATGATCATCGCGATCACGCTCGTCGTCTTGCTCTTTCTCATCGCGCTCGTCGTCGGTGAGATTCTGTTCCGCTCGGGCCAAGCCGGCATCATCGCGCTCGGCATCGCCTTTGGCTTCCACAACTTCCGCCCCGGCGAGCTCACGCGCACCCCGTTCTACGCGCTCACCATGACCATCGCCACCATCCTCGCGATCGTGGTCATCGTCGTATCGGTAGCGATCTCATGATGCGCACCAACCGCCCTTTCTCTTCTCGCTTCTACCGCCTAGATGAAACTAGCGGCCGGAAGCATCTCTTCTCGGACTTCTGACCAACCTCGCAAGATCGCGAGAGGTCGGAGGTCCAAGGTGGAGGTAAATGATGACCAGTTCCTTCAATGCCCACGTCGAGTACCGTCAGCCCTCGTACACTGACCTCAAAAAGGCGTACGACTGGGTGGACGTCCCCCTCAACGGCGCGGTTTTCAAGGCGATCGACATCTGCAAGGACGTTTCGACCGAGAGTCGAGAGATCGAGTTCGAGTTCGTGCATCTCGACAAGGAGATGCACACGGACGCGATCCTCGCCGAGCTCGACCGCCTCGGGTTCCGCCCCGCTCTCTATGAGGAGCTGCTCGGCTTTACCAAGCAGTACCCCGACGAGCAGCGCAAGTTCCCGATCGTCGCTCTCGGCTCTGTCTGCTGGCAAGGCGGCGGTCTCGGCTCGCCGTGCGCGAACGGGGGCGACGCCGGTCGCTACCTCGGCATGTACTGGATCGAATATCCGTTCCGGTGGGTTCGTGGCTACATCTTCCTAGCCGTCCGCAAGTAGCACCTTCCCTTCTTCATCCTAAGCGCGGCCCCGTCACTCGTCTCGACGCTGCCGCCCTCTTCTCGGACTCATCACGCAGTGTGGTGACTCCAAGCTAAAAATAGAGATGACAAGTCTTCAGAGTGTACAGAACGCGCTTCCCGCGGATCACTACCGCATCACGGTCACCTCGACCGCGATCCCTGCCTACGCCGGTCTCATTGCCAACTACGGCGACGGCGTGAGTCGGGTGTGGTGCGAGGGCGACTACAAGCTCGAGCTCCACGAGTCTCTGCGCGAGCTCGAGCCCACCACTGGTGACAAGGTCGTCTTCATCAAGAAGTTCGACCGTCACACCTCGAGTGAGGAAGCGATCGAGTGGGGCAAGAGCCACGGCTATCGCCCGGCCTTCCCCTGCGAGCGCGAGGCCTTCTCCAAGGCCAACCCCGACATCCAGCGGAAGTTCTGGATCGTGGACCTCGGCTCCTTCCTCGTCGACGACGGCGGCCGGTATGTCCCGGTTCTGTGCGGCTCCGATGGCGGGCGCGACCTCGGCCGCTACTTGTTCGGCAACGAGTGGCATGCCGACGTCCGCTTCCTGTTCGTCCGCGAGTAGCACTTCCTTCCCGCCCCTTCACTTCCCCATAAGCGCGGCCCCGTCACTCGTCTCGACGCTGCCGCCCTCTTCTCGGACTCATCACAACGTGTGGTGACTCCAAGCTGGAGGATTGAGATGACAAGCTCTCAAAAAATAATCATACCTGATCTGACTACAGCCGAGTTCATGGCGAAGTTCGAAAGTAGATTCCGCCGCATCAGCTTGCACAGGTTCCATACCTTCGAATGGGACTTCATGCGCGGCGAAGTCGGCAGGTCATACGAAGCCATCGAGTGGGGTACCGATCAGGTTACGACCACAGAAGAAGCGCGTAAGCACTTCAAGGGGCTTAGTGTTGATGGGAACGTCCCGGCTTACCTCTGCTGGATCATGGAGAATGATCCCGAGGGTCACTCTTCGACGATCCCATTCGAGGACAGCAGGCTCTTCCGATGGTCTGATGGCCGCCTCGACTATCCATTCTTTTCTCGTCAAGGTCAGGATCGTGAGCTTCGTGGCGCCTGGATCGAAGATAGGCGTGTAGCAGGCCATCGTTGCATGGCTTTCCGTGAGATCAAGTAGTTTCTGTTCCTCCTTACCTTTCTGAAAGCGCGGCCCCGTCACTCGTCTCGACGCTGCCGCCCTCTTCTCGGACTCATCATCCCGTGATTCGCATCGTGCGAATTTTACGGGATGGTGACTCCAAGCTGGAGGTAGAGATGACAAGTCTTCAGAGTGTTCAGACCGATCTTCCCGCGGATCACTACCGCATCACGGTCACCTCGACCACGAACCCAGCCTTCGCCGACCTCAAGTTGGCCTACGACTGGGTGAGCGATGTGTGGAACGAGAGCGAGTACATGCTCGAGCTCCACAAGTCGCTACGTGAGATCACGCCTTCCGTTGGTGACAAGGTTGTTTTCCTCAAGAAGTTCGATCGCGCCTCCACGAGTGAGCAGGCGATCGAGTGGGCCAAGGGCAACGGCTACCGCTTAGCCTTCCCAGCCGAGCGCGAAGCCTTCTCCAAGGCCAACCCTGGTCTTCAGCGCAAGTTCTGGATCGTCGATCTCGGCTCCTTCATCGACAGCGGCGGCAACCGTCGGTACGTCCCGGTCCTGAGCGGCCGCGGCGACGAGCGTGGCCTCGGCAACCGCTGGTTCGAGCTCGAGTGGGACGCTGACCGCCGCTTCCTGTTCGTCCGCGTGTAGCACCTTCCCTTCCGCCCCTTCACTTCCCCATAAGCGCGGCCCCGTCACTCGTCTCGACGCTGCCGCCCTCTTCTCGGACTCCCGATCAAACTCGCGCTACTGCGAGAAATCGGGATTCCAAGCTGGAGGTTCTAGATGAATCAATTGGTCGCAACCGACATGTTCCTTCTCATGATCGATGGCATGAAGCAATTCACGGTCACCGATCTCGACTTCCTGCGCGAGCAAGTCCGCCTGTCCGTTCCCCGCATCGCGGGACTCGGCGGCTGGCCCGTATACATCGACGGCGAGCGCTCGCTCGTCTCGCGTGTGCCCACCATGTTGGACACGGCCCCCGGCTTCGACGCCGGCATCGCCTGCGCGCTCAACATGATCCCGGCCGAGAAGCAGACGCTCTCCGCCACGCTCCACGCCGCCTACACCGAGGCGGCGGTCGAGCAAGTGCGCAGCGAGTTCTACCTGGGCCTCGGCAGCGAGGCGTCCATCAAGATGGATGCCGAGTCCGAGACCTGCTGGTGGCTCGCCGCCTGCTCCATCTGCAAGGAGGGCGGTATCGACAACGAGTCGTTCGCCCGCCAGCTCCACGCGTTCCGCGCGCTCGCGCAGAATCCGCCCATGCGCATCGCCGCCGCGTACGACACGCTGCTCTCGATGCGCAAGAACTTCACCCTCGTCGACGGCATCCCCTTCGTCATCCGCGACGGCGGACTACAGGGCGCCTACATCAGCGGCTACGACTGGGGCGTCCAGTACAACGAGGTCTACGGCATCTTCTTCATCGGCACGTTCCGCCCGTCCCTCGGTCTCGAGAACTTCCCGTTCTCCGATCGCAAGGACGCGGAGGGACGTCCGATGAGCGGCCCCGTGCACGGCTCGCGCCAGTTCGTGAAAGCCAGCTCCTTCAAGGAGCTCGAGGCCGCCACGCGCTTCGTCCGCGAACACCTGGGTCCGCCCAAGAAGTAGTTCTTTTACTCTGTTAAACTGGCTCTGATCCCGCGTTCACTCGCGGTCGATCGGGCCTCCTCTCCGCCTTCTGTCCCGTGATCTGCATAGTGCAGACTTTACGGGACGGAGGCCGAAGATGGAGGTGCCAAGTGCACATTCGCAACACGTTGATGGTTCTGTTCGTCTCGTTCGCTTGCTTCGTCACTCTCGGCTGCAACTCGTCCCACATGGCGATGCCGATGGCTGACGCCGGTCCCACGATCGGCGACTCGGGCCCCGTCCTCACCGACGCCGGCCCTGTGCCGACCGTCGACATCACTCCGGGCGACACGCCCATGGGAGGTGATCTCATCGCAGGCGACGGCGAGTGGCACGAGGTCGCGCGAGCCTGGATCGGTCACAGCCAGGACCTGTCCGCGATCTGCCTCGAGCTCGATGGTGATCCCGCGGACATCGCAGATGTCGCCATCGCGTCTCTCGGGCCGATCTCGCGCACGACGTTCATGCACGGAGTGCACATGGGTGGCTTCTCGGGCAGCACGCATGTCTGCGTGGAGCTCGACGAGCACATCCGCACGCTCCCGCTGACCGACTCGCGCGTGAACATGCTCGTTCTCGTGCGCACGGCGCCACTCTCGTCGGGTAGCTCGTTCCGCATCGGCATCACCGGTGCAGACCAGATCCTCGACGACATGCGTTACAGCGTCGACATCGAGACGCTCTGGAGCAACCGCTTCGAGATTCTCTAGCACCTTCTCATCTGTCATTCCCGCGAAGGCGGGAATCCAGAACCAGACTGGAAGCCGATCCCGCGCTCACTCGCGGTCGATCGGCTCTCCTCTCCGCCTTCTGACGATTTCCGTCGGAGGCCGAAGCTGGAGGACACATGTACATTCGCATCACAATCATCACGTTGTTCGCATCGTGGATCTCGGGTTGCTATCTCTCGCATCAGCGCGAGGAGAATCCCGTTCCGCTTCCGGTCAGCGCCTGCACGCGGGAGTACAACCCCGCTTCCTGCGGTCCGCATCCGGACGGTCCCGCCAACTACTTCCACTACTGGCATGATCCTGTAGACGTGCTGCCTCCAAACGAGGTCGTCTACAAGGTGCGCATCACCTCAGCGATGGATGGCATGGTCGCCTATGGCGGCCGCATCCGATCCTACTTCGGCACGGGTGGCAACATCCGTGTCGTGGATGGGGCAGTCTCGGACGTGCTCGATCACGAATGCGTTCTCGACTGGCTCGAGTGCCGCAGAAGCGCCGAGTGGGATGAAGGAATTCCGGAACAGGAGCTCCCGATTGTCTTTGCCTTCCGGGTGAGGGCGGAAGAATCCTTCGGCTTCATCCTAGAAGGCGACTTCGCCGAGCGTTCCGGTGACGGATTTGCCGGACACACGGCAGGGATCGGAAGCGATTCCACGGCATCCTGTCCGGACGATGCGCTCTTGCATCTCTCGGTTCAGCGTTGTGATCCGGTTGCGCGCTGCTTGCCGGTCGAGGCCGAACTCGTCAGCACATCGCTGCGCATCGACGGCATGTCTCGTGACGTGTGCTTCGTACATGTGACGACAACACCATCATTCTGACCGTTTCTCTGCTTCTTCCGTCTGGGTGAAACCAGCGGCAGGAGGCTCCTCTTGGATTCATAACCCCGCCATGGTGGCGAAGGTCGTGAATCTCAGATGGAGGTGTGCAATGCACATTCAAATGCTCTCGTACCTGTTCCTTCTGTTCATCATCACGCAACCCGCAATGGCTTCCGCGCAGTCCGTCCTCGTTCTCGGCATCAACTCGATGGAAGGGGATGATGATCAGGCGCGTCGCCTGACGCATTCGCTCCGCACGGCCCTCGAGGCTCGCGGTTGCGATGTGTCGGATCGCGACATCTCGCTCGCGCAGATGGTGCTCGTTCACGATTGCGCCTCGACGAACATCGAGTGTCTCGATCGGATCGCGAACGCGATGTCTGTCGGCACGCTCGTCTTCGGTACGACCCACAGGGTCAACACCGACATCGCAGAAGAGCTCGAGGTCGAGCTCAACTACTTCGACCTTCACCAGCATCGCGTCGTCTCGCACTACACGGGCCGTCTTCCGCTGATGCCTTCGCAAGAGCAGATCGACAGCATGGCGTCTGTGGCAGGACCATCGCTCATCGACTGCCTGCACGTCTCGCCCAATCCGGTTCCGGCGGTCGCCGACGTCATTCCGCCTTCGTCCGACGTCATCCTCGATCCGCATCCGGCTCCTGCCTCGTACAACCACGAGTGGGCAGGCTGGTCGCTCATCGGTCTCGGTGCGGCGCTGCTCCTCGCCGACATCCCGGTCTGGATACGTCTCAACGATCTGAACAGCGACCCGTCGCTGATCGACTATCGTCATCGCCTCACGTTCGGTTCCGGCGGTGACGCCTGCTCCAACGCGAGCGACGGCAACATCCTCCCGGTGGATGGCCTCAGCGTCCCCGACGCCATGCAGCAGGTCGGTCACGTACGCGGCCTTTGCTCCGAGGGTGCAACGCTCGAGGCGCTGCAGTACGTCTTCCTCGCGCTCGGACTGGCCTCGGCTGGTGCGGGCGCCACGCTCCTGCAACCGGTGTCCTGGTCTCGCCTTCGGTCTCGACCGATCACGCGACCCTCACCGTTTCTGGCTCATTCTGAGCCATCGGGAACCTGCTCATCCAATGTAGAAATACATCGGAGTTGAGCCGGTTCCCGCACTCCTTCAGAGGCTTATGCGCGTTGCATAAACCCCTGAAAGGTGTAATATTTTACATGGAGGAAGTAATGGTACAGGTACGAAAGCTCCTTTACACCCTGAGCAGCATCGTGCTGCTCATTGCCTGCAGCACCAATCCGTCGACCCTTCCGGTCAGCTCGACCAACGCCGCTCTCACGGCGGACATCGAGTCGTCGGGTTCGAGCGGTGGCGTCGCCGGCGGGGAGCTCGTTCCCGTCAACGATGTCATTCTCACCTCGGACCCTGGTGATCCGGACACGAGTGTTCCCACGCTGACCCTCACCGGTCAGGCCAATATCACGGGCTCCTTCCGCGCGAGCGACTTCGCACGTGTGGTGGAGAACTGCTCGCTGTACGACGATGCGGACAACCTCATCTCGTCGGCGGTCATCCCGGATGCTTCCGGTCGCATGGCGTTCACCGGTCTTTCGGTGCTCGTTCCTGCGATGGGGGAGCTGCGTCTCGGCGTCCGCTGTGACTTCGACAGCGCGCTCGACAATCCGTCGGGCGAGCTCGTCACGGTCGGCATCGCGGACGTCGTCGACATCGAGGCTCTCGGTATGGACATGGGCGCCGTGCCCGTGAACGTCACCGCGGAAGCCATGCGTGAAGCCGGTGCAACGGGAGAAGATCCCATGCTCGGCGTTCCCGTTGCTCCAGCCGGCGACATCGTCGTCGAGTTCGATCCCGCCAGTCCCACCGGCATGATCGTTCCCGACGGCACGCTCCAGCTCATCGCGAGCGGAACGATCACCGCCACCGGCGAGAACATCGTTCTCGAGCAGGCGAGCATCACCCTCGCAGGTGATCCCGCCTCCTACGACGACATTGCCGTCTTCATCGGCGGCGAGGAAGTCGGAACGGCGGTCGCCGGCGCAGACACGAGCATCGACATCACGCTGACGGGTGGCATGTCCATCCTGAATCGCGACGTCGAGCAGCCGCTCGAGCTGCGCGCGCGTCTCGCGACGCTCGTGCCTCGCTCGTCGGTCGGTTCGGCTGCTGGCACTCCGGTGTCCGGCAACCGCATCGCCCTCGGCTTCGAGAGCGTCAGTGGTACTGGCGCGACTTCGGCCGCGCCCTGCACCTCGTCTTCCGCGCCGACCACGGGCAACACGCTCGTGGCACGCGGAAGCTCGCTCTCGATCGCGCTCGAGGAAGTGACGGATGCGATGCTCTTCCGGGGCCGCTCCTTCACCTTCCTGCGCATGACCGTCACCGGCCGCGGCGAGCTCGGACGCATCCTGCTCGAGTTCGATCGCACCATGACGCCCGACTACGCGACGACCACGCCGTCGTACTCGTTCTACGGCATGAACGTCCTTCGGGACGGCGGACCGGTAGACTCGGCCACGATCTTCGCAGAAGACGGAACCGATCTCCGTAGCGCCGTCTACCTCTTCCCTGCGCCGGATGTCGCACGCGCGTGGCTCTCCTTCCCGGGAGGCCTCGCCGTCGACGGTACGGCCGTGATCGAGGTACAGATGGCGCTTCAGGGCGACATCCTCGGAACGGACGTCCTGTCCATCGGCATCGCTGCCTCGACCGCAACCGACACTGCCACCGGCTACCTGGCCGATGATATCGTCGGTTCTGTCGGCCCGCGTCCATCCGCGTCCATCGACCAGGGAACGGACTCCGGTCCTGGCGGCGCGAGCGCTTCGTTCGTCGTCGCCTGGTCCGATGTGACCGATTCCCCGCACAACACGCTCACCGCAACGACTGGCGGTTCGCGCGACTGGATCAACGAGTACGGACTCGGAGATCTCTCGCTGCGCACCATCGCCATCGCGCCCTAACGGGCACCCTCTGAAACGCCGTCCCGACTCTGTCGGGGCGGCGTTTCTCATTTCACGGGATACCTTGCCCTCTGGCCCCAGCTAGGCCACCATATCTGCATGAAACGCCTTCTCTTCTCGCTTGTCTTTACGCTTTGCGCTTTTCAGGCGACGCATGCGGCCCACGCCGCCGAGTCCATCACGGATTTCCATGTAGAAGCCAAGCTAGACGCTGACCGCCGTCTCACGATCACCGAGTCGATCGACTACGACTTCGGCGATCTCCAAAAGCATGGGATCTATCGTTCAATTCCGGAACGCTATTCCCGTAGCGGGACCAACTTTGATCTCCACTTTAATATCGGAGATTCATTACAGGATGGGAAATTTGCCACGCAAAATTACACGCGAGGGCGAGCATCGCAAAATTCGTTTGGGCGATGAAGACATCACCATCACCGGAAAGCACCAGTATACGTTTAACTATTCCACCGTTCGTTCCATTAACGATTTCCCGGATGACAAAGAGCGTGAACTCTATTGGAATGTCACCGGAAACGAGTGGCAAGTCTCGATCGCCAAAGCCAGCATGCGCGTCGAGCTTCCCGCTGCTCCGACCAATACCATCTGTTTCACCGGCGCCTATGGCTCAACCGAGCAAGAGTGCGATATCAACGTTCAGGGAACCACGCTAACGGTTTCCGCGCGCCGTGAACTCGCGCCTGGCGAGGGCCTGACGTTCGCCGTCCGTCTTCCGGATGTAGCGATGCGCGACATCGGTTTATCGGAGCATATACTCTTCTTTATTCAAGACAACCTTCCGCTTTTTTCGCCATTACTTGTCTTGATCGCGATGATCATCTTCTGGTGGAAATACGGACGCGATCCAAAGGGCCGCGGAACCATCATCGCCGAGTACGAGGAGCCGGAACAGCTTCCGCCTGGCCTGCAAATTTCTTTGGTCGATCAGCAAGTCCCGTCCAAAGCCATCACCGCAACACTGCTCGATCTCGCTCGCCGCGGCTACGCCAAGATCCGCTTTGAAGGCGATCCAAATGAAGACGGTTGGTTCAAGCCAAAGGCCAAAGTGTATTACGAAAAAGTAAAAGAGCCGGTTGGATTGGCACCATACGAGCGCACGCTTTTTGACGGAGTATTCTCTGAGGGCGATTCCGTCGATCTTTCCGAGCGGCACGACTCTTTCTGGCAAGATCTGCAAAAAGCCCGCAAAGAAATATTCGATGATCTGCAAAAGCGCGGGTACTTTGGAAAAGATCCATCAGTCATTCGATTCCTTTGGACGGCCGTCGCGATCGGCTGTGTTGCACTCGGTTTCTTTTTGATCGGGGCTTTTGGAGAAATGTTTATTTTCTCCGGCATCGCATCCGGTTTGATCGTGATGCTATTTGGTTGGCACATGCCGCGAGTCACAAAGGAAGGTGCTGTGATTGTCGAGCGTGTTGAGGGCTTCAAGAAATTTTTGTCTGTTACGGAAAAAGCCCGTCTAGAATTCACGGACGCTCCAGCCAAACGGCCAGAAGAATTTGCCCGCTTCCTGCCCGCCGCTGTTGCCTTCGGAGTAGAAGAAAAGTGGGCCGGACAGTTTGCCAACATTCAATTACCCAAGCCTTCATACGTGACTGGATCGACAAATGCCTGGTCAGCCGTAAGTTACGCTCACGCGATGGAATCATTCCATCAATCCTCATCATCCTCGATGTACTCTGCGCCTTCTTCATCCGGTTCCGGCGGTTCCGGATTCTCGGGCGGAGGTTCCGGTGGCGGCGGGGGCGGCGGCGGGGGAGGAAGTTGGTAAGAAAAAAACGAGGCCCCGATCCATTGCTGGTCGGGGCCTTGTCAGTTAGGTTGGTTTCTTGCTTCGTTCGAGAAGTGCCTCGAACTCGGCTTCACGTTGAGCTTCGAGCTCATCTTCGGAAAGGGCGGTAGGCGGCGGAGGTGCTACCGACACCGTGCGGATGCGGGAGAACACGTCTCCCAGCTCTTCGTCGAGGAGAGCGTCCTCGACCTCTGCGTCTCCAGGAGGGATCGATTCGGTTGTGACGAGTGGCTCATCCGGCGGAATCGTGTCCCGATCCGGAGAATCCTCGTCGACCATGACGACATCTTCATCGTCGACGGTCTCGGGCTCTTCCGGCTCGGGAGCACGATTCTGCTTGGGGTCCACGGTTCACCGCTTCTGGATCGGCGGCGGACCGCTCTTGTCCCGCTTGTTCTTCTTGCTGCCGCGCTCGGCATCGTCGGCGGTCACCACCATGGTGGGTTCGTCGGAGTCGTCGTCGACGAGCGCGGGGTGCTCGCTGGCGGCCTTGTCGTTCGCGAGCATCTCGTCGAGCTCGACGTCCATGCCGCTGCCGTCGGTCGCACCGACCACGACTTCGGGGTCGCCATCGGAGGTTGTGCTGGGAGCGGGCGGCACGACGGAGTCGAGCGCCTCGGGCGGAAGCGCCGAGATTTCCGGCTTGGGCACCTCGACGTTCACTGCCGGTACCTTGATCCACCCAAGCTGCTTGGCGAGCTCGATGATCGGGCGGCCCAGCTGGCTGATCTCGATGTGCTGCGTGAGCACCGTCGGCGTCATGACCTCGAGCAGCTTGGCGGCCGTGAAGGCCTTGCTTCCTGTTGCGTTCATGCTCGAGCTGTCGCGGCCCGGATCCGTCTTGCGGAGCAGGGGCTCGCCGTTCTGGAGAACGGCCTCGAGCACTGCGGTACGCACCGCGTGCGGGATCTTGTCCGACATGAACAGTCCGACGCCGAGCTTGGTCACGAGGTCGAGATGGGTCATCGGACCGAACATCTTGTGCTCGATCACGAAGTCCCACACATCCGCCATGAACTTCTTGTCGAACTCGTCACCGCTGTGCCAGCCCGAGTAGAACCACAGCTCGAAGACCTTGTCGCCCGGGAAGAAGTGAGCGATCTCGTCCGTCGAGATGCCGTTCGGCGTACCGTTCTCGTCGAAGAGATCCTCGGCCGTCGCGGCCTCGGCCTCGATCGCGTCGTGGATGAGCTCGAGCGCCATCATGTGCGTCCGGTCGAGATCGAGCTCCGGCGAGAACTTGCGCTCGAGGATCTTGCGATGCGTGCGCGTCACGCGCTCGACGATGTCGAGCAGACGCGTACGCTCGACCGCCACGCTCGTGATGAGCGTCTCGAGACCAAAGTGCGAGAGCATGCCCTTCGGTGCCACGAGCTGATGGGCGCGCACGCGGTTGAGGGCGAACGACTGGAACTTCTGCGGAATCGGGAGGTCCTTCGTCTGCATTGCTGGCCTTTCTTCGCATGTTTTGCATGCGATAACTTCACAAGGTGCGACGTAGCTTTAGCAAAAAATCGTCCTTTTGTCAATCGTCCTTATATAGGATCGATCGGGCTGTAACCCTTGCCAAAACCCATTTTTTCTGTTATCTTGGGCCCGCCTGGCAAAACAGATGATCGCCTTTGTTCGCAAGAACAGGGGAGGAAAGTCCGAGCTCCGAATCCGTCGCAAGGCGGAGGAAAGCGAAAGCGGTTAACGACCGCCGGGATATAAAGCAAATGGAAGGAACACGTGTCTCTCCATTTACGGAAACCCAGGGAAAGTGCCACAGAGACTATACTAGCCCCGTGACGCGCAAGCGTTTTACGGGGTGAAACGTGAAAAGTGCGGACAGGTGGTGCGGCGCAAGCCGTTCTGCGAGTCCGCTCGGCTGCCGGTAACGGCAGTTTGCGGCAAACCCTTTCTGGTGCAAGAGCAAGAGTCGGTGATCGCAAGATTGCTGGCAATGGTCGCTCGCTAGAGCCGTGCAGTAATGCGCGGCCCAGAGAGATGGTCATCCTGTCTGCTGCAAAGCAGGCACGACAAAACTCGGCTTACCGTTTCGCCCGGCACAAAAACCCCACCGCAAGGTGGGATTTTTGTTTGGATTTTACGCGCCCGAGACAAGACGATAGACTCGGAATAACACTCTATGCGCAAATGGATTCCTGTTGTTCTGTTGTTTATCGCGGCTTTAGGCGGAATTTGGTTCTGGTCGCTCGGCTCATTGCCGGAAGAGGGTATTACCCTCGCACGCGTCAGTGAGAAAACCGGAACGCTCGAGCGTCTTCGTGACGGTGCAGCCCCCGTCGCTATCAATGTCGACGATACGCTTATGCAAGGCGATCGTATCCGCACGAGCAGCGAGGGCAGCGCATCTCTCGATTGGTTTGGCCAAGGCGAGAGCCGCATCTCGACCTCGACAGAAATCCTGATCGAGAAGCTCGGTCAAACAGAAGACGGTAATGTAATATTGGACTTACGTCTTGAAGCCGGACGCATCTGGTCGCGCATGCAGACATTGCTCGATATCGACGCGCAAGCCGTAGTTCATACAAATGATGTGATCGCGACCGTACGCGGAACCGCTTTTGATTTGGAAAAACACGGCAATGAACCAACAACGCTCTGGGTTTCCGATTCCGTCGTTGAGGCTTCGGGTCCAACCGTTGCATCAACAGCAGAAGGACTCCTTGTGGTAGAGGGTTCGATGGCAAAATTTGGCGGCGCGTATCGCACAACATCCACCATGCCGATTAGCGCATCAGGTACGGCAAGCGCTTGGTTCACCGAGAACAGCGTATTGGATAAAAAATTCAATGAACGTGTCCGCAGTGCCTTTCGTACCTCGCTCGGTCTTGGTCGATTGCCGCGCCCAGGTGTGCTCCGCTTGCTCAGTGATGCCTCCGAGCGTCTGCGCGGTCCTTCGGTTGGTGCGCGCATGATTCTCCGTCGTCTCGCCATCATCCGCGATGAGGCAGAAACGGGTGCAGAGGGGAGAGCGGCAGAAGACTTCACGCGTCTTGAGCGCGACATTCGCGCCCAGCTTGAATCTGGTAAACCAGCCGTCATGCTCGCTCTGCGCCGCGCTCTCGTCAGCAGCCGACGACTGTTCGAGGACGTGCTTCCGGAAACACCGGCCTATCGTTACAAACAGGCATTGGAAGATCTGCGCGAGCGTGTCGCAAAAAATGCCGCCGAACGCATCTTCCTCCGCCTGCTTTCTATCGGAGATCGGCTCGATGAAGGTTTGATGGCCCTTGAAAGCGGCGACAAAGATCTGGCAGGACGTATGGCCGGCATCGCTGAACAATCCCTTGTAAATCTTGGCCGTGAATTACAGCAGCTGCCGGAAGGAGAGAAGGGGACGCCAGTCGTAAAAGCAAAAATGCGCGCCCTCGCCGCCAGAGCTGCAGCCCTAAGAAGCCGCTCTGTTGAGACACCCGTTGTCTTGCCAATAGAGGCGACTTCCACCAACATGCAAGTCGATACCAAGGTTCAATTCCTGATCAACGGCAAACCTCTTTAATCTATGAAACGCTTTCGCATCGCTTTACCAGTTATCGTCGGACTAAGCGTCGGCTTTGTCGGGATGCTCGGCCTTTTGGCCGGGCTCTTTGATACCGTCGGCTCGCGCGTCACCGACCGCTTCTTTCTTCCGCGCACCGCTGACCCATCTGCCATTATTGTGGCGATCGACGACGCTTCGCTTGGCCGCATTGGTCGATGGCCATGGCCGCGTTCCGTGCACGCCCAGCTTATCGATCGTTTGCGTGAAGCAGGCGCGAAAGTCATTGCTCTCGACGTAAATTTTCCGGAACCATCCGACACCGCCGCTGACACGGCACTCGCAACATCGTTGAAATCTGCAAGGAACGTCGTTCTCCCGGTTGAGCTCGACTTTGTCGTACGCGGTAATACGCTCGTCTTTGATTCCAAGAATACCGTCCAGCCAATCGCTCTGATTCAGGCAGAAAGCAAAGCCGCGGGTTTCAGTAATATCCCGCTCGATACGGATGGCGTTGCCCGCCGTCTTCCAACGCAGTCTCAAGGTCTCGATGGCTCTCAAGTCGTACCTTTTGCCTATGAAACCGCCCGTCTTGCCGGACGCGCTCCAGAAATCGCTTCCATCCCGCTCGACCGCAGCGGAAGAATGCTGATCAACTTCCCGGCTAGCCCTCGCAAAGCTTTTCCAATTGTCTCTGCTGCGGATGTTATCCAAGGTCGTGTTGATGCCGCTCGCTTAAAAGATAAGGTTGTATTCATCGGCGCAACGGCGCGCGACTTGCATGACCAACAAAACGTCGCCACCTCCTTTGGCGACCCGATGAGCGGCGTAGAAATTCATGCCTCGGTTTATGACACGCTCGTACAGCGCAAATGGCTTGTCCCGGTCTCGCTCTGGATTCAGGGATTGTTGTTGCTGCTCGTCGGTCTCTTGCTTGGTCTGCTCGTCCCTCGTGTAAAAGCTCGCGCAAGCGCCATCGTTGCGCTCGTGATTTGGCTTGGCTGGATCATCACATCTTTTGTTCTCTTTGATCGCGGCTACGTTCTCGACATCGTCTGGATTTCCCTCGTTGTCTTCTTTGGCTACATGGGTCTCTTGCTCGAGCGCTGGCTGGAAACCGATGCTCAGCGCAAGCAAATTCGCGCTGCCTTTACGCGCTATGTTTCACCTTCCGTCGTCGAGCAGCTCGTTCGTGAGCCAGAGCGCTTGAAGCTCGGCGGCGATCGCCGCCGCATGTCTGTACTTTTCTCCGACCTGCGCGGCTTCACAACCTTGTCGGAAGGACTTACTCCGGAGCAGTTGGTCGACGTTCTCAATACCTACCTGAATGAGATGACCAATATCGTCTTTGAAGAAGGGGGAGTGCTCGACAAATACATCGGTGACGCCGTCATGGCTTTCTGGAACGCCCCGCTCGACCAAGCCGACCACGCCGCACGCTCCGTCCGTACCGCCATCCGTATGCGCGATAAACTTGAACAGATGAATAAGGAGGGCGCGTTTCCAAAAGGCATTGAGCTCAAGGTGGGTGTCGGTGTAAATACGGGCGATATGGTCGTCGGCAACATCGGTGCCGATGTCCGCTATGACTACACCGTTATCGGCGACAGCGTAAACCTTGCGAGCCGCACAGAAAGCTTGTGTAAGGAGTACGGCGTGCAAATCATCATCACCAAAAACACGCTCGACATGCTTGATGAAAGCTACATTACGCGCGAGCTCGATTCCGTAGCCGTCAAAGGCAAAAAAGAACCGGTACGTATCTTCCAAGTGCTTGGCATGGCTGGTGAAGTCGAGGATAGCCACATCAAATTCGCCAAACAATTTGAAACAGCTCTGAACCATTATTACGGCCGCAACTTCACAGAAGCCGCCGCAGAATGCGAGAATCTTCTCCAGATCAAGCCGGACGATCTCACGACGCAGCATCTCCTTGAGCGTTGTCATATCTATCAAGAAACGCCTCCTCCGGCTGACTGGAACGGCGCCTGGGTCATGACAAAGAAATAAAAAAATACCCCGATACGTCGGGGTATTTTTTTTCTTGCTATCTGCCTAATCCGACACGGTTGCGCACCAGTTTTATTTTTTCAGCTGCCAAGCCCTGTGCTGTTTCACGGCCTGCATCGAGAATGCGCATGAGCTCATGCGGATCACTCTGGAATTCCTGCATGCGCTTGGTCACGGGCTCAAGATGGGCAACAACCGCCTCTGCCAAAGCTTTCTTGAAGTCGCCATACCCCTTGCCTTCAAACTCCGACTCAATCTGCTTCATCGTGGCACCGGTCACATGATGATAAATCGTCATCAAATTCGAAACCGCCGGTTTTTTGTCGATGTCATACGTAATTCCGCCAGCTGTATCCGTCACAGCACGCATGATTTTCTTGCGGATGATGTCGGCACTGTCGGAAAGCAAAATTTTGGATGTATCTGAAGGATCGCTCTTGCTCATCTTCTTGGTCGCATCCTGCAAACTCATGATGCGAGCGCCATGCTTTTGAATCCAAGCCTGAGGAATCTGGAATGTGTCACCAAAACGCTCATTAAAGCGGCGAGCAAGCACGCGAGCCAGCTCCAAATGCTGCATCTGATCCTCGCCAACCGGAACCGCGCTCGTATCGTACAAAAGAATATCAGCCGCCATGAGTGCCGGATACGTAAACAATCCTGCTCCCGCTCGTTCCGCACCGCCCTTCGCTGATTTATCTTTGAACTGCGTCATGCGTTCCAGTTCTCCCATCTTGGTAAGTGTACCCAAAATCCAACCAAGCTCCGCATGTTCCGGAACTTCGCTCTGTACAAAAATCGTTGAGCGTTTTGGATCGATGCCGCTCGCAAGATATGCGGCGGCTACATCAAGAATATTCTGGCGCAATTCCTTTGGCTCCTGCGGAACCGTAATTGCATGCAGGTCGACAATACAGAACAGGCACTTATGATCATGCTGTATCGGAGCCCACTGCTTCAGCGCGCCAATGTAGTTGCCGAGATGCAGCTGGCTCGTCGGCTGAACTCCGGAAAACACCAAGTCTTTCATATGCGGGTATGGTAACGAAAGGCGGAGGAATAGCCAAACTCAAGCGAACGATTGACAAAACAAGGGAAATACGGAAACGTAAACGGCGGTTCATTCAAAGGGGACCAAATGGGAACGACGGATCGGATTGCCCTACGCAAGCGCCTGACACTCGACTGGATCATCGATTGGTTGGACTTGTTGGTCGATAGCGGGCTGGACAAGGATCTCGTCGACGCCATGCTTAGCAACAAGAGCCTGAGCGTGGCGGCCATCAACGCGATGAAATCTTTGCACAAATCAAATCGCTCCAAGCCTGAGCGTCCGGTCGGCAAGGAATTCGTCTTTGATGTCCCCGAGCATCTCGGTAGCCGCCTTTACCGTAAGGCTACGGTCACCGAGGGTTGGTATCCGGAACGTGTAATGAGGCTCGCGCCCAATACGGAGCGCACGGCGCACATCAAGAAGAATGTCCGTGGCAGACTTTTGCCAGCATCTCTGAATACGTTCAATGGTCCAGAGATCGTTGCCCGTCTTCACGCGGAAGGACTCGGCTCCGGGACGCTCGAGCAACTGCTCGGTTTCGTGACCGCCTATCGCGACATCAGCGAGCATTTCATCATCCTGGCTCCCGGCACCGTGAGCACGGACATGGAGGGTTTTAGCTGGTGCTTCCCCAGCTACCGCACCTGGTACCCAAGCGGCGCCCCCGAGCACGTCCTCAGCCTCGACCTCGTCACCGACCGCGAGGTCTTCCTCCTTGGCATTGTGCCGCAAGACTAAGAAAGCGCCCCCGCACAACTGTGCAGGGGCGCTTCTTCTTTTGGTTATCCACTTGACTGGGCAGGCAAAAAGTGGAACGGAGTGTATCATATGAAAATGAAAACCTCGCCGAACGATGTTTCCAACCGAGAGATCCTTAAAGAGTTAAACCGTCTTAATGAAAAGATGGATACGGGTTTTTCGAAGATCGACGGGAAAATTGAAGGGTTGGATGGGAAGGTTGCGAGCCTGGATGGGAAGATAGCGAACTTGGATGGGAAGGTTGCGAGCCTGGATGGGAAGATAGCGAACTTGGATGGGAAGGTTGCGAGCCTGGATGGGAAGATTGATGGGGTACATATGGAAACTATGGAGGCTATTCGCGAGTTGGCCGATCAGTCAGATAAGATGGAGTTTCGTATTAACCGCGTGGAATCGCGCATGGTCACCAAAGACTATCTAGACGACAAATTGGCTGATCAATACTCCAAAATTATTGCACATACGGATAAACGTATTGAAAAAGCCTTAAGCTAGCAGAAGCAGCGTTTTTCATAGAAACTAGCCCCGCATAACGGGGCTAGTTTTAGGTGTTTTATTTGATTGACAAAAAGGCTAGTTTTGCGTTTATTTTTATATTAAAACCAAAACCCCCTCTCCTTACGAAGGAGAGGGGGTGAGGTGGTCTTAAACCTCAATAATCACCGGAATCACCATCGGACGAAGCTCTGTTTTGACGAACAGGAATTCTCCCATTTCATCGCGCAGCTTGTCTTTCACGTAGGCCATATCCGGCGGTCCTTTGGCATCCATGCTCTTCAGGATAGCCGTCGCTTTCACGCGGCTAGCCTGGATAAGTTCAAGATGCTCTTTCATATAGACGAAACCGCGGGAAATAATATCCGGACTCGCGACTGGCTGACCCGTGCGTCCATCAACGACCGCAACAAGGACGACGACGCCATCTCCGGCAAGCTGCTGACGATCGCGCAGAACAATCTGGTTGGTGTTTCCAACGCCGAGACCATCGACGAACACATAGCCCGTCTCAAGCTTCTTGTTGGTCAACATTCCGTTGCCTTGTTTGTCGAACTCCATGATCTGACCGTTGTCAGCGATGAAGATATTTTTCGGATTAAATCCGTTTTCAATCGCGACCTTGGCGTGATCGCACAAGAACGAGTAGTGACCCTCGATCGGAATAAGATATTTTGGCTTGATCCAATCGTGGATTTCCTTCAAGTCATCCTGCTGGGCGTGTCCACCGGCGTGAACGTCCATCATCTTGTAGTGAATGACATCCGCACCTTCACGATACAAGGTATCTTTCACGCGCTGCACCGAGCGTTCATTGCCCGGAATAATCGAGCTTGAGAACACAATGGAATCTCCTGGTTCAATCGAGAGAATCGGATGCTCGTGATTCGCGATGCGCATAAGCACGGCACGTTCCTCGCCTTGTGCTCCGGTACAAACGACGGCCGTTTTCTCGCGCGGATACTTGCTGATGTCCTTTGTATCGATCAGCGTACCTTTCTGAATATCCATGTAACCCAACTGCTGGGCGATCAGGATGTTGGAACGCATCGAGAAGCCTTCGATCGCAACTTTGCGTCCTTGGCGTTCACAAGCTTTGATAATCTGCTGAACACGCGCGATCATCGACGCAAACGTACCAATAATAACGCGGCCTTTGGCATTCTTGATGATCTCGTCGATGTTAGTCTGAATAACCTGTTCCGCAATCTGACGACCGGGCTTGGAGGCATTGGTCGAGTCACACATAAGTGCGAGCACTCCGCGTTCACCAAGCGCTTTGATTTTTTCCGTATCCTGCTTGGACTGTGCGCCCGGCCTTTCTTCTATAGTAAACGGAGCCGGGTGGACGATGATACCGGCCGGAGTCGTCACGATCACACCCATAGAAGAGGGGATCGAGTGCGCAACGCCAAAGAATTCGATCTTGAACTGCCCAAGTTGAATTACGTCATCCGATTTTACGGAGAATAAATTCAAGCGCGGCTTGTCCTTATGATCTTCCTGACGCTTGGCAATAATGCCGCAGGTCAAATCGGTTCCAAAAATCGGAGGATTATTGAGCTTCGGAGCCAAATGCGGAATACCGCCGATGTGGTCATAGTGCGCATGCGTAATGATGATGCCGCGAACATTCTTTTCCTTGCCTTTCAAGCTAGAGATGTTCGGAACGATGTAATCGACGCCCGGCATATCGTCATCCGGAAACTGAAGACCAAGGTCGATGAGAATAATGTCATTGCCGTATTCCAGCATCGTACAGTTACGGCCGACCTCTTCATTTCCACCGAGAACAGCGACCTTCAAGCGATCACTGCCAGGTTCAAGAATATCGGTGTCCGTTCCTGTCTTAAGATGTGGCTTGTTCTTGAAGGTCGACATGCGCGGCATGGCTTCAAAAGCACCGCCCATGCGGCGATTCTTTCCGCCGCCATGTTTCTTGACCTCATGCTTGTCAGATGGACCGACCGGACCTTCTTCTTTAGCAAAGCCCTGTTTTAGGCTTTGGCTTTCGGTAGCTTTAAACTGAGCACCAAGCGGTTTGGCTTGGGTGCGGGTTGGGATAGGCTTGTCGAAAAGTGATCGACCGCCCCTGGATCCGCCACGGCTGCCGCCTCGGCCGCCGCCGCTAAATGGGCGTCCGGCAGGTGGCTTGCTCTGCGGTGTTTGATTGTTTTCCATGTTGGAATTGATACGAAACGATTAGGCAAAACGCCCAAAAAACGCGTTTTGCAGGTCTGTAACTCTTAAATTGGCGTCACGACTTTCGCGGGAATCCGACCGATGTCCGATTGCCTCCGAAATGCGTTACAACAAGCATAATATCAGTTTTTGGCTGTACCGTCAAGCCAACTTTTTGGGCCGATAGCCCGCCGTAAATACCACAAATCCAGCAAGATTCGCGGAGCATGGCTAAATTTAACCTTACTTCCTTCAACATGGCTCCAAGTGACGGGGAGCTCCATCAATCGCAAGTCAGCTTGTTTTGCTCGCATCAAGAGCTCAACATCAAAGCTCCAGCCTTCCGTCGTCATCGTTTCAAAAAGGATCCGGCAAGTCTCCATGCGGAATACTTTGAAACCGCATTGCGTATCGTGATAGGGAAGTCCGCTAGCTTGGCGCATCATCCAATTAAAGAGTTGCCCGGCTTTCACGCGATACCAAGGTTGCTGTGTAGTGATATGTGCGCCAGTTGCTCGACGCGAGCCAAAAATAAGATCGCTTTGTTCGATGGCGCGATGAAAAGATTGCAGTTCACGCGGATGTGTCGAGAGATCGGCGTCTAAAACAAGAATCCATTTACTTGTTGATGCGAGCGCTCCCGTTTTTACCGCTGCGCCTTTCCCGCGATTCGATTCATGTCGAATCACGCTCGCTCCCGCACCACGCGCTTCATCCGAGGTCGAGTCCGTCGATCCATCATCAACAACAATGATTTGCGCGCTCTCTCCAAGAACACGTTTTGTATCCAAGACGGCCGTCGCAATTCTTCCAGCTTCATTAAAAGCCGGAATAATCGCTGAAAACTCGGGAAAACCGCTAGGCATAGCCTTAGCTTGACCTCTCGTTAAAAACACGGCAAGCTTGCCAGACAATTTTTGCAGGGTGTCGCAAAAAATCTTGAGTACATGGGGGGCGAGTGGCGGAATTGGTAGACGCACTGGTTTCAGGTACCAGCGATCGCAAGGTCATGAGAGTTCGATTCTCTCCCCGCCCACCATGTGAACAGGATTTTTTTATTTGTGTTGCGGTCTTTTTGACGAGAGGGTCAAAAAATGGTATTATGTTATTGTATGAAAAACGAGTCCTTTGGCACGCGGGAACAGATGATGAAGCATGGGGAACTTGCTTCAAAATATCTTAGTAAGCAAAAACCAAAGACCGGCGAACGTGATGAAGACATGTTCGACGCCGCGATGTCGCGTTCAAAATCCGATGTCCAATTGGATGTAAGCGGCCGTCGCACGCGTGAAGAGCTCGATAGAAAACAAATCGATGCGCGTTTGGAAGAATCCATGCTCCCGGAAATGGAAGTTCTTACCGCTGATGAAATGCGAGAACAAATGCTCGCCAAAATGAACGATCTTTCACGCAAGATCGCTGAGGAAGAATCCATTGCACGCGATATCCATAAAATGGGCGCAGAAGTAAATAATTCGACGCGTGAAAAAATCCGCGCGCTCGATGAAAAGCAAAAATCGTTGCTAGCCTTGCATAAAAAGACGCTGGAACCGTTATTTAAAGAAAACTTTGTTGCGATTGGACGCGGAGAAGAGATTCTTGTACCCAAGCCGGAAGAGTGGGATGCGCTCATGTCAGATGATGAGTATGTCCTTGAGCTCGGCCCTGCTATGCAAAAGCGCAAATCCTCGATCGAGCTTCAAACGAAAGAAGCTCAATTACGAGAAGAAGCAGCGCAAACCGAGAAAATGATCGACGAACTCATCGAGGAAACCCACGCGAAACCATTTTTTAGCGGCAAGGACGCAGCAAGTGAGCATTTCTTGACGACAGAGTCCCGCAAGATTGCGGAAAGTCATATGGGCGAGCTCTACAAGGTGTTAAGAAAAACCAGCGAGCAAATTCGCGATATCGAGTTAAATCTCGGTATGGTGCGCCGTCTTGAAGGCTAAACATCAATAAAAATAAAGAAAAACGTAAACGACCCCGACGCTGGAAAGCGATCGGGGTCGTTTCGTCGACGAGTTCGTCGACGTCAGTTGGTGGTCGGGAGATAGCGTCCGCGGATGTCCTCGAGCCAGAGGCGCAGGTAGGTCTTGCGCTCGGCGCGGATCGAGGGATCGTTGCCGATCTCCTTGAGGCAGAACGTGATCATGCGGCACAGCGACTCGCCCGAGGGCTTGTTGATGTACGGCATGAGCCGCTCCTCGAGGCGGCGGAAGAGTACGCCCTCCTTGCCGAGAGCTTCCGACACGGACAGGAAGTCGCGCTCGAGCATGAGCTTGGAGATCGCACTTGCACGCGCCTTCTCGCGGCAGCTGAAATGCGCGCGCTCCTCGTCGACCTTGATGCTGGTCGCGTGCGTGGTCTCGTGGCCGCACAGGGAGCAGGGCCCCTGCGGGCTGTCGGGGGCGATCCGCCGCCCACCGATGGTCATTCTCGAGATGATCGAGTCGATGCGTTCGGGCTGCGAACTGCTACGCTTTTGCACGCTATCCTCCTTGGAAGGAACAGTAATTTATTACCAGATTTTAGCCAAAATGTCAAGGGTTTAGCGCCATCCCCAGCCTGTCCTTATATACCAGTCGCTAATACGTAAAAATCGATCCGCTGGCTTAAGTAAGCGCATGTCATTCGTGCCATGAATACGCCGAGACTGGATGTAAGCATAAACGGGGCGCAACAAGAAAAGCGCCGGTGTTCGTTCAGCTATCTCATCGGAAAAAGCGATTCGAGCCTGCAAAAGCTGCTCGGTATTTGTCGCATTCATGACTCGTTCCAAGGCAAGATCAACATCGCGATCAGCCAGACCCGACAGGTTCAATCCATTTCCAGTGGCATTTTTACTTGCCCAAAAGGCCGTCAGATCTTGATTAGGAGGGAGAAGGATATTTGTGACAATCACCTGGTAGTTTCTCTTCTCTAAAGCCTCGCGTAGCAATGACTCGGGCTCATTGGAAATGATCGTGACTTCGGCTCCGAGTAACGACCAGCGGCGCTTCAATAGTTCCGCCACTTTCTGGAGATCTGGTTGATTTGGTACCAGAATCGTTAGCGCTAAATTGGTAGAGCTCGTCGTAGATGTGGTCGCACGTGCTGTACCGGCACCGACGAATTGGCGGACAGTGCCGCCTTCCGGTAGTTTCCAGCCAAGTGTTTCCAGCTTGGTACGGGCTGCTTCTAAATCGGGCTTGGTACCGGTGGAATACTCAAGAAACGGATAGGGCGATGTAACAGGGGAGATCTGCTCGCCTAAAAGTGTGGCGAGTTCTGATTTATCAACGGCCATCGCGAGCGCTTCACGCATGCGCACATCTTTCAGGAGCGGCTCCTTAACATTAAAAAAGGCGACGGTTTCCTGGGGCAATTCAATACGGTGCAAGGTGTAGCTTTCGCTGGCCAATGTCGAGGCTTCGGCCCATGGCAAAAAGGCGAGCGCATCGATTTGGCCATTTCGCAATGCTGTTACTGCTTGCGGACGATCGGTAAAGAAACGCATGCGCACTTCCTCGATCAGCGGCTTGATGCCATAAAAAGAGGGAAAGCGCTTCAAATTAAAATGCAGGATCTGCCCGCGGCTATCACGCGTATAGGTCGACACCTGATACGGACCAGAGCCGATCGGTTTCAAGTTGGCATCGGCAAGATGGGCATTTGCATCCGGGATTTCCTCCCAAATATGTGCTGGCAAAATGCCGAGCGTGAGCGAGGTAAGAAAGCTCGGGTCGGCAGCAGGAAGTTGGAACTGTACCGTGGCATCGTCCACGCGGATAATCGTCACGCCCTGAAACTGGCCGGCGAGCGGACTATACGAGGCCG
Source organism: Candidatus Uhrbacteria bacterium (assembly GCA_016699205.1). Taxonomy (NCBI): domain Bacteria; phylum Candidatus Uhriibacteriota; species Candidatus Uhrbacteria bacterium. The sequence goes on along the minus strand of CP064964.1, from coordinate 562,107 downwards.
GATTTTTCACGGCTTGATAGGTAAACAGGACGTCATCCGCTGTCAGCGGCACGCCATCATGAAAACGCACGTCTTTACGCAGAGTGACTTCCAGCGTTTTTCCATCCTCGCTCCACTGATAGCGCTCAGCTAAATCCGGGACCGGTTCCAAGTTTTCATTTGGTCGGAATAATCCGGAAAAAATCAGACCGACCAAATCGCGGTCAACGTCGTTGACCGGTGCAAACAGGGGATTGATTAATTTAGGCGTACCAACCAAGCCTTCTGTATAAGTTCCGCCTATGCTTGGAACCGTTACAAGCTGTGTCGCAGCGAGATCTGCTGTTCCAAGCAAGAGCGCCGCCAAAAAGAGAAAAAACGCCCCCCAAAAGATACGTCGCTCTCCCGCATCGAGAACGCGGTTCATAAATCGTAACTGTCGGAAGCTCGGAACCGTTGAGGGTTTGGTCACAGACAAAACCAAGGCATGGTCCGCATGGGAATGCGGCCGTACCTCATGCGATTCGCCTACCGGCTTTTGCCAGAAAAAGACCCGTTGCCAGATCTTTCGCAGCTTTTCAAGCCAAATATTCATGTACATTCAATCCTACCCCAGAGCGACCAGCTACAAAAGCGGGGCGCTGGAATCCTGGATTTTAGACGAGGATCAGGTTCAAGACGGCTGTTGCGACAAACAGACATCCGACCGCAATCGTCGCGTAGAACAAGCCTTTTTCAAGGCCGCGCTTGGTGCGGAAGACATTGCCTTCGCCGCCAAAAGCTCCACCCAATCCCGTCCCGCGCTGCTGCAACAGGATGGTCGCGCTCAAGAGCACCGAAAAGGCGATCATGGCGATGGCAAGAATGGTTGATCTCATAACGGCCGTAGGTTAGCCCTAGCCCCACGTTTCGTCAACCGTTCCGGCATGGTAAAATCAACCCCGATGTCACTTGGAAAAACTCTCGGACTCGGCCTCGCCGCTGTCCTCACGGTATTGATCGGAGCCTTTGTCTGGCAGGTCTCTGTCTATTATCAGTCGATTCGCTCCGGCGAGCCAAATCCAATCAAGCGCGATCGCATCCGTTTCTCGATCGACCGAGCCTTGGCCGACCGTGCATTGCGCGAGTCTCAAAACCGCGCCCCTGTTCTTGATGATCCGCGCGCTCCGTATACGGGTTCAGAACGACCGATCGTCACAATCGTGGAATTTCTCGACTATGGTTGCCCATTTTGCCAAGCCTCTTTTGAACCAATCCGCGAGCTTGTCACAGAACGTAAAGAAGACGTCCGCCTCGTCATCCGTGATTTTCCTGTCGACTCGCTCCACCCGGGAGCAACCCGCGCAGCCACCGCCGCCCGCTGCGCCACCGACCAAGGCCGTTTCTGGGCTTATCACGATAAACTCTTTCTTTTAAAACAAGATCAATTCCAAGATGCAGAACTTCTCCGTCTCGCGCGTGAAGTGGGAATGGATGAGGGTGATTTCCGCGCATGTCTCGATGACGGCGACGCTCGAAAGCGAGTGGAAGCTGATCTTCAAGCGGGTCTCAATGCCGGTGTAGAGGGAACGCCAACCTTTTTTTTGAACGGTGTAAAAATTGAAGGCGCCGTCGATCGCGAAACGCTCAAGCTGCTCGTCGACGAATTCGTTGATCGTTCAAAAAAATAACCTATGCGTTTTTTCCGCCCGCTCCTTTCGCTGACCGCTTCTTTTGTATTTGCGATCGCGATCGCTTTCCCGGTTGCGGCAGACGCGCGCACAGCCGTCATCATCGGCGATAGCCAGGCTCAGGGTCTGCATCGCCCGCTTACAACAGCGCTCGCAGGGTACGATGTCGAGGTCACGGGTCAGTCCTCGCATGCAGGTAAGGGTCTGCGCTGGTTCCTAGATAACAACACCATCTCAAGCATGGTGAATTCTCGTAACCCGCAGCTCGTCATCCTGATTATCGGCGGCAATGACGATGTCCAAACCTCCGGAGCAAGCCGTACAGCCTACGAAACCAAACTCCGCCAAGCCTATAACGATGCCCACGCCCGCGGCGCCGACGTCGTCTGGATCGGTCCCGCTACAAGCCGCGATGAAGGCGTACAGGAAAGACATGACCGCACCGCAACGGTTCAATCATCGTATGTACCGAGTCTCGGCGCCCGCTGGATCGACGGCCGTCCCGGAAGCGCGGCTGGCCCATTCCAGCAAGAAACAAACCCGGGCAACGGCGAATCTCAGATCCGTAGCCGCAACTCCCACCTCACCGGAGAAGGATACCGCGCCTGGGCCTGCGCCCTCGCTCCTGGAATCGCTGGTGGCGGCACGCCTTCTAGTTGTCCAACAGGTTCTGAAGCAGACCAAGTCTTCCCAGACGCCGTCGCTGACGTTGATTCTCCAAGTGCCGCGGTAGCCGACAGCAGTGCAGGTTATTCGGCAGCCTGCGATCCATCGGACGATGCACCAGTTCCGATCACGCTTGGGGTTAATATCGGCGGCATTCAACAAGTCACCGGTTTGCCGGAATATATTAATACGGTCTACCGCTACCTTGTCTCGATCATTCTCGTGGTCGCGATCGTCATGGTTGTTTATGGAGGATTCCTCTACCTGACGGGTGCAGCGGGCATCGGATCTATTCAGCGCGGCAAACAGATTATTCGCGATGCTCTGATCGGCATGGTCGTGGTCCTCGCGGCGTACTCGATTCTCCAAACAATCAATCCAAGCACAACGCAATTCCGCCTTAATCCGGAGAGTATTGAATGCGTCGGGATCAGCGCCTCCTCGACCGCTCGGGACCCAAATGCCGATGAGGGCGGGGCGATTCCTGCATGTGTAAGAGATTCTCAATGCCGTGAAGGCCGCGTCTGTCTACGCACGTCAAATACGGAAGGTCTTTCCAGCGGACAATGTACGCAAGGTCGTGCCAATGAGCTCTGCCGATGCTCCGGCGGTTGCGATGTGCGCACATCGGAAGACGGAAGTCCGACAAATAACAATGGAACGATGCAGGTCGCGTGTCAGGAGGGGACCTGTCAGCAGATCGAGGGTCTCTGGCGCTGTTTGACCGGAGAAACAGGCAGCGTGTGCAACATGGCCGCAGATCCGCAGATTCCATGTGCTGCCGGCTTCACCTGTCAGCAGGGTAATGAAGAACAAGTCGGGCGCTGCGTTACCGGCGACTATCGCGACTACGAGCTTGACCCGCGCCCCGTATGTTCAAGCTTGTTCTATGGTCCAGGAGGGGGTGAGCGTTACTACCAAGAAACCAATATCATCAGCAATTGGGAAGGCGGATGTAATCGTGTTTCCGGCAGCGGTGTCGACAGCTTCTGCATGAGCCATCGCTATCGATGTTCAACCTCGGCCGCAAATCCAAATCGATGCTCGGAAGAGGAATATGCGACACTCTTTGGGAATACCGGCGTCGCCTACTCATGGAACTTTGAAAACGCCCCAGAAAATCTCCGTCCATGGAGCTACGCACGCTTTGGCTGCCGCAAACCAATCGGCGCATCCTGCTCTTCCGATAGCGAATGTTCCTCGATGTGTGTCGGCGGTGTCTGTACGGGATTCTGCGCCATCCGTGCCGAGAGCGGCATTCCTCGTCCTCCAACAGGAGCCTCTCCGCCGCGCGATCAGCTTGAAGGCGCGTGTACGACTGGCTGCAGCGCATCAACTTGGTCAGCAACAGAATTCGCCATCAACTTCACGGGTTCATATCTCGGTACACCCATCGATGGTCTCGATGCGGTAAATCCGGTTCGTGTAGAAAAAGCGGCTTGTTACCCAGTTCGCGTGAACGGTTCTAAGTGTGACTTCAACGGCCAATGCCAATCAGGCACGTGCCGCTTTGAACCAGGGGCGAGCGGCGGCGTCTTTGCAAGCTTTGATCGTCCAATGGATATGACGGCCGGTATCGGCACCTGTACCCCGTAACAATCCTGAAGACTCGATAATCGACAGAGCCGCCAGGGGGTGGCTCTTGTCATATATGTCTATCGGTGGTAGCCTCGCCGCCAACATGCCATCCAAGAAGTTGCATGACACGATCTCCATTAAAGGAGCCCGCGTCCATAACTTGAAGAATGTTTCGATCGACCTGCCAAAAAACAACTTTATTGTTGTGACAGGTCTCTCTGGATCGGGAAAATCTTCTCTCGCCTTCGATACCATCCACGCTGAGGGCCAGCGCCGCTACATGGAATCGATGTCGTCATACGCACGACAATTCATGGAGCTGCAGGACAAGCCTGATGTCGATGAGATCACGGGTCTTTCACCGACCATCGCTATCGATCAAAAGACCACTTCCCACAATCCGCGCTCCACCGTCGGTACCGTGACGGAAGTTTACGATTTCCTACGCCTCCTCTACGCCCGCGCCGGCCGCGCCCACTGCGTGCAATGCGGTTCAGCCGTGATCGAGCAGACGACGCGTGAAATCGCGGACAAAGTTTTGGAACTCGCCAACAAATCAACCATTCTATTGATGGCGCCGATTGTCCGCGCCCAAAAAGGCGAGCACAAAGTCGCGATGCAGAGCGTGAAGAACGCTGGTTTCCGTGAAGTTCGTTTTGACGGCACCATTGTCGACTTGGACGAGATCCTTCACTCCCGCATCGACAAAACAGCCGAGCACACCATTGAGGTTGTGGTTCAGCGCCTCACCAAAGGTTCGGGCGTCGTCATCGATTCCATGCTCGAGTTTGTAAAACAGACGCTCGATTTTGGAAACGGCTTGGTCATGACCATCAACGAGGACACGGGCGATGAAAAACTCTTCTCGCAATCCTTGTTCTGCGCCAACTGTAATATTTCCTTACCAACGCTCGAGCCGCGTCTTTTCTCCTTCAACTCGCCGCATGGCGCTTGTCCCGCCTGTACCGGTCTCGGAACCAAGCTCGTGCTTGAACCGGAGCTCGTGATTCCAAACAAAAAGCTCACCATCGCCCAAGGAGCGATCAAGCCGTGGACGCGCATCGCTGGAAATCAAACGGCCCATGTAAAAAAGCTGGAAGAAGTCGGTGCCAAGCACGGTTTCACCATCAATCAACCTGTCGGAGAGTTCTCGCCAAAAGCATTGAAGGCTTTATTTGAGGGCGATGGCGAGTTCGAAGGTATTTTGGCGATGCTCGAGGCCAAGCACAAAGAAACCGATTCGGAATACGTCCAAAAAGAAATCGAGGCCTACATGCGCGTCCTCACCTGTCCCGATTGTCAGGGTCGCCGTCTGCGCAAAGAGTCGCTCGCTGTCACGGTTGCCAGCAAATCGCTCGCCGACCTCGTCTTTTTGCCGCTCGATGAAGTTCTCGCCTTCTTCCAAGGCTTAGGAAAGGGTACGGGCAAGGCAAAAGATTCCGCCGCGTTCAAAGGTTCCAAAATCGCCAAACTCAAGGGCGATAAAAAGCCGGACGCCAACGGATTCACCGAGCGTGAGCGTCTCGTTGTCGACCAAGTCTCCGGAGAAATCCGCCGCCGCCTTCAAAATTTGATGGACGTCGGTTTGGATTATCTGACGCTTGACCGTTCAGCTATGTCGCTTTCCGGCGGAGAAGCCCAGCGCGTGCGTCTGGCAGCCCAGCTCGGCTCGGAATTGTCCGGCGTCATCTATATTCTCGATGAGCCTTCCATCGGCTTGCATCCGCGCGACAACGATAAGCTGATCCACACCATCAAGCGTCTTCGCGATCTCGGCAACACCGTCATCGTTGTTGAGCATGACGACGCCGTCATGAAAGCCGCCGACTGGATTGTCGACGTCGGCCCAGGTGCTGGTGAATACGGCGGCCACATTATTTCCGAAGGTACGCTCGCGGAAATTAAAAAGGACAAGGAATCCGTCACCGGACAATATCTCTCCGGCAAGATGAAGCTCGACAAGCCCAAGACGCGTCGCAAGGGGAGTGGCAAAGCCATCACCGTGCGCGGTGCCACAGCCTTCAACCTCAAGAATGTCGATGTGAAATTCCCATTGGCTCAGCTCGTCTGTGTCACGGGTGTTTCGGGTTCCGGTAAATCAACGCTCGTCCTCGATATTCTCGGCCGTGCTCTCTCGAGCCACTTCTTTGGCGCCAAAGATCCGGTCGCAGAACATAAAAAGATCGAGGGCATGGAGCATTTGGATAAAGTTGTCTCAGTCGACCAATCGCCAATCGGCCGCACGCCTCGCTCCAACCCAGCCACCTACACCGGTGTCTTCACCGCGATCCGCGATCTCTACACGGAAATCCCGGAAGCCAAGATGCGCGGCTTTGATGCCGGCAAATTCTCGTTCAACGTCAAAGGCGGCGGACGCTGTGAACCGTGTGGCGGAGACGGCTACATCCAGATCGCCATGCAATTTTTGCCCGACGTCTACGTCGAGTGTCACGAGTGTCACGGCAAGCGCTACAACTCGGAAGCGCTCGAGATTCACTACCGCGGCAAAACCATCGCCGACGTTCTCGACATGACCGTTGAAGAAGGTCGACGTTTCTTCGTTGACCAACCCGCGATCTACGAGAAGCGTTCCGTCCTGCATGAGGTTGGTCTCGGCTATGTTCGATTAGGTCAGCCGGCCACCACGCTCTCTGGCGGTGAAGCTCAGCGCGTTAAACTCGCTACCGAGCTCTCCAGACGCGCTACAGGCCGTACGCTCTATATTCTGGATGAACCGACCACAGGTCTCCATTTTGACGATATTAAGCGCCTCATGGTCGTTCTGAACGCTTTGGTCGATAAAGGAAACACCGTCCTCGTCATCGAGCACAATCTCGACGTCGTCAGTCTCGCCGACTGGGTCATCGACATGGGACCAGAGGGAGGATTGCGCGGCGGTACTCTCGTCGCAGAAGGAACACCGGAAGTGATTGCTAAGAATAAGAAATCTTGGACTGGGAAGTACTTGAAGGAGCTGATATAATGTCTGTAATTTACCGTATGCCACTTAACCAAGACCAGTCGTCTGAACAAAAAGTGCTTCGGAGTTATTTAGTCGAAGTGAATTACGATCATCGTACTCCTGAAGAAGTTCGTAAGACAGGAGATTGGATAGATGACCCGCTTAACCTACGCGTTTTACTTACGTGGGTGAATCATCCCTCCTGTGAGGGGGTTGATGAGTTTACCAAATTACGCGAATTCTTTATTGGAAATATCCCGGAGAAGTTTCACAATAAAAAAATCAAAGAAGTGTGGGACGAACTGGCGAGTTTTTTGGATAAGCTAGGTTATCGTTTTGCAGTAATTGATGAGGCGGTGAGTTTCGCGAGAGTATATTCTGATCGCATGATCATAGATCGAGATATTCTCGTTATGGGCTCATCGACGGTCTGGAAGGGTGGAGCGCGTTGCATAGCTGAATTATATGAAGATGAAAATGAAGGTGAGGGTGCAAACGGGTGGACGTTAAACAGAATCGATATTGATGATCTAATAGAGCCAGGCATGGAACTTCTGTATGTATCAAAAAACTTTGTGCCCTGAGTATAAAGAAGAGGTGGACCGGAAAGTATCTGAAGGAGCTGATGTAAGGGATTGACAAAACTGGCTTTATATGCCAGTTTTGTTTTGGAGGTAACGTGAGCAAGAACCAGTCAGAACAGTATTTCCGTGTCGATATGTCCTTGTTGGGGGAGGTGATGCTCGAGTCACTGAAGATCTATGTGTCGGAAGGCATGTCGTTGACAGAAGGCTGGGAGCTTCATGAGTCACTTAAGGATTTTCGTCCGAAGAAAGGGGAGATCGACTTCGTTCTCAAGGAGTTCGCGAAGGATGAACCCATGCGGAGTACCGATGCAGAAGTCCTCGAGTGGGCAATGTCCAACGGTTGCCGAGTAGCATTCCCATCGGAGCGAAATGCCTTCTTTCTCGCGCGACCCGATATCCCTATCACGGAGGACTATGATCGCATCGTCGATCTAGGTACCTTCCGGAACCATCGAGACACCGCGGACAAGACAATTCATCTCTACTTCACAGTGAAGCAGCACGAAGGGCTCAAGACCCCATTCCGTGGATTGGTCTATACTGGGGCCGACTCGGCATGCCGTCCCAATCACCGATATCTTTTCGTGAAGATCTGATCAACCGCCCCCGCCCGATTCCTTCGGCGCGGGGGCTTGCTGTATCCGTTGACAAGACGCCTATTTTGATATAAATAAACGCCGTCCATCAAGACGCATTCTGTGTCACAGAAGGACTTGTTCCATCACAAGGAGGTTTGTCATGACGTCTCGCGATGTCTCCGACGAACAGCTCGGTCAATTAGCCCGCCGATACCACGACCTCTTCCGCCGAGTGCGCGAAGGATCGGTTCCTATCGATGTCGCGCTTAAGGGCTTGCAAGCTCTGATCGAGGGAGGCGAGCTACCCACACGAGAGAGCCCGCCGCTTCTCGAGGGCAAGCACTATCGAATTCATGTCGACTACAGCAAGCCAACGGATTTCGAAGCTCTAGAGCAGATGTTTTCTGGAAAGCACAGCGTCTCAAGGGTGCTCAAGCGGCTTGACTGGATCGATCATGAGACGATCGATGAGACACCTGGTGAACGTGACTTCTTGGTCGTGCAAGTTCCAAGTGAGTTCATCGTAACGAGGGATGTGATCGATAACACGCCGCTCCTGAGAGAGGCGGATATCTATCAGGAAAGAGAAGAGGGGCTGAGAAAGTGCTTCGAATGTAAGGGATACCGGTTTGCGAACTTGGTAGAAGCGATCAAGTTCTCGCAAGCCCAGCCTCATCTCCAGCGCGCCCACAGAATTTTTCCTCTTGGAACTTCTGTTTGTGACGGCAACGGCCAACGTAGTTTCATGTACCTGACGATGCGGAACAAGGGGTACGATCGCGCTTTGCGCGTTACGTATGCGCACGAACCCTTCAGAGATCGTTCTCTGCGTGCAATTAGTATGCGAAAGTGGAATTACGCCCTTCTACTTATCCATGAGCCAGTCTGACCTCTCCAGCCCCCGCCCTGATTACTTGGAGCGGGGGCTTGCTGTATCCGTTGACAAAATGCCTATTTTGATATAAATAAAGCACGAGGTGTTCTGTGACAACAGAAGAAAAGCGCTTTCGGATCTTCGTGAGCTACAATCCGCTCCCAGCGTTGGCAGAGCTCAAGAAGCTGCTTCCCGAAGAGGCGATCTCGGAATGGTTTTCCGAGGACGACTTTCGGCTGTGGGAGCGGCACAACTCCTGCGAGCGAGTCGATGAAACGCCGGGTGAGCGCGATTTCTGGATCGCGGATGTCCCCAAGGAGTTCTCGGAGCAAGCGGACGATGAGCGCATGGAGTGGAGCTGGCTTTCGTCGTATTACGAGAAGCTCGGTTTCCGCTTTGCTGTCGTTGGAGAGCTAATTGAGTTTGCAGTGACTTGCCCAAGTACGGCGTGGGTAGAGCACGTCACCGCACTCGGCTCGTCATTCATTCATGGCACCTATTGTTACGTAGCGAGCATTGGCGAGAATGGAGATGGTCGCTACTTGGTCGATGAGTGGAGTGAGGAAGTGGGCGTCGAAAGCGTGCTGCTCGTCCGTATGACGGATGCCGATCTCGCGCTCAGAATCGGAGCGGCGCCGTCGATGCATTACCGGATGCAGCTCGGCTATGAACCGCTCCCGGGAATCGGCGAACTAGAATCGGCGTTGCTGAGACTTTCCGAAGACTCTTTCGACGAGGATAATCCCGTCGTTTCGCCTGCGTTTGATGGATGCAGGTGGGAGCGTCACAGCTCTTGCTCAGCTGTCGACACGACTCCCGGTGAGCGCGTGCTCCGCTTGGCAAAGCTTCCCGAGGTGTTTCACGGACAGAGCATCCAACAAGCTTGGAATGAGCTCGCTGCCCACTTCGATCGTGAGGGCTATCGCTTTGCGATCGAGACAGAGGCATTCGAATTCATCAAAAAGCGCTCGACGCTTCTCCATCACTACAGAAGAATTCTCACCCTCGGTTCCTCGGTGGAAGTCGACCCCTCCACGTACTCGCACGGCGTCGGAGGAATCCACGTGATGGAACTCAGCTTCTTCCCGGACCCGACACCTCCTGCCCGCATGTATTCCGTTGCAATCAGCAGTGAGATGTACGAGAGCAAACTGGACGAGATGGATCGCCTCCTCCTCGTCCGCAACTAGCCCCTACAGCCCCGCCCCGATTCCTTCGGTGCGGGGGCTCGCTGTATCCGTTGACAAAATGCATATTTTGATATAAGAAATCTTCACCGCGCCGTGCGGATCACGGCTCTCCAACAAATCCGAATAACCCGCAGAAGCGATTCGTCGCAGCAGCGGAAACAGACGGATTCCAAGGAGCGTTCCATGGACAAGCAAGTCACCAGACAGCAGAGATCGTGAACATGCTCGCCAAAGGTGCGATCGTTCACAACCATGCGCAGGCGATCATCGAAGGAGGGGTGGAGATCATGGAGAAGTCCCGCGAGCCGAGCTATGCCCCAGGCTTCCGCGCCGAGGTCATCTACAATCAGCCCTCATACGCCGACCTCAAGAAGGATTTCAACTATGTGTACGAAGGCTACGAGAACGCGGAGTTCAAGCCGATCGACGTCTGCAAGGAAGTATCGACGGAGACCCGCGAGATTGAGTTCGAGCTCGTGCATCTGGACAAGAGGTTGGACACAGACGCGATCCTCGCCGAGCTCGACCGTCAGGGACTGCGCCCCGCTCTCTACGAGGAGCTGCTGGCCTTAGCCAAGCAGTACCCCGATGAGCGGCGCAACTACCCGATCGCTGCTTTCGGTTCGGTCTGCCGGGACGACGCCGACTACCTCTACTTGCCGTACTTGGATGGTGGTCGCAACCTCCTCATGGGCTGTTTCGGCGGTCCAGACCCGTGGACTGCGAGCTGCCGTTTCCTCGCCGTGCGCAAACCCAGCTTGCAAAACAGCGACAACCTCGAACCCAACCACTACCGCCTCCTCGTCACATACACTCCGCTCCCGGATGTCGCCACGCTCAAGAAGATGTTCTCAAAGGTCTACCACAATCTATTCGACGGTCGCGCGTGGACCCGTCACAAGTCCTGCGCCACGATCGACGAGACCCCGGGCGAGCGCGAGTTCTTGGTCGCGGAGATCCCAGCCGACTTCCTCGGTAAGCGGATCCACACGATCGAGGACGATCTCTTCGAGCACTACGATCGCCTCGGTTACCGCTTCGCGATCCATGTCGAAGCCGTCGAGTTCGCAAATGCTGAGCCGGAACTCCAGCGTAAGAACTGGATCTACGCTCTCGGCTCGTCGACGCTCGGCTCGTACAGGGATCGTAGCGGTCAGTCGTTTGTTACGTCACTGGGTGAAGAAAGCCTTGAACGCGTATTGTGTTGTAGTTGGGCCGGCCTCGAGCTCGACAACAACAGCCGCATCCTCCTCATCCGCAAGTAACCCTCGCCAGCCCCCGCCCCGATCACTCGGAGCGGGGGCTTGCTGTATCCGTTGACAAAACCCAATTATTCATGTATTAAATTCTCACCGCGCCGTGCGGATCACGGCTCTCCCACAAATCCGAACAACCCGCAGAAGCGATTTGTCGCAGCAGCGGAAACAGACGGATTCCAAGGAGCGTTCCATGGACAAGCAAGTCACCAAAGAACAGATCGGTTCCATCGTCGCCCTCCTCGTCGCCGGCAAGGTGCCCTTCGAGGACGCGCAAGGCTTCATCAACAGGTACAAGAAGGCATCTTCGAAGAAGAGCCGGAAGCAAGAAGTACGTGACCTGATCACGGTTCCCGATGTATCCTCCGCCACCGTTCTAATCAATATGGCGAAGGCGATGCTCCAGCTGGATGCTCCTCGGGCTCTCGGTTCCTATCTCCTTAAGTGGAGCTTCATTCGTGACGAGCGCGGCAAGACCTACGAGGTCCAAATCTGGAAGCCTGGCCGCCAGCTCGTACCAGCTACCGATGTACGAGGTCTCTTCGAGGATGGCTTCATCGGCAACACAGCTGCCTTCATCGCCTGGGTGATCCAGCAAAACCCCGAAGGCGATCACGCGACGATCCCTGAAGATTTGAGACTATTCATCACTGAGTCAGATGACAGGCTCGCCGACAGAGACGGTTTCCATCGCTACGCACCCCACTACATCCGCAAGGGGAACCGTCGCGAACTCGGCCTCCACCGCGAGGTCCGCCGTGCGTGGGACGCTGACTGCGCCTACGTCGCCTTCCGCGAAGTGAAGTAGTTCTCTCAGCCCCCGCCCCGATCACTCGGAGCGGGGGCCTTGACGTTTTAACGGCTTTTGGCTAATCTTTGGGCCATTCCTAACCCTCATTTTTATGTCTGAACTCGTAACCCTGCCCGTCGATATCAAGCCCTCGCAAGTCGAGTCCGGCATGACCATCCGCGTGCACCAGAAAATTAAGGACGTCAGCCCTTCCGGAGAAGAGAAGGAGCGTGTTCAGGTTTACGAAGGCCTTGTCATCAACCTCGGTGGCGGCGCCCACGCCAAAACCATGACGGTCCGCAAGATCGCTTCCGGCGTCGGCGTAGAAAAGATCTTCCCGATGTTGCTCCCATCGATCTCTCGCATCGAACTCGTCAAAAAGGTAAAGGCTCGCAAGAAGAGCATTGAGTACGTCCGCAAGAGCTCCAAGCGCATGAAGGAAATCAAAGAGGTGAAGCTCAAGACGGCATAGTCACGCAACATAAAACATAATCAGAGTAATCATAAAACGCTCCCGGACCGGGAGCGTTTTATGATTATGATGCGTGACTATGGAGCTCCAAGCCCAAGGTGGACATTGATCGAGTTAACCGAGCTCTGAACAATCGGCAGCGAGAGATCGAGTGGGCTACCGATCGGCTCGCCAAATTTGTAATTCACGTAGAACGCTTCAGAAATATCATCCACGTGCTGATTCCAGTTGGTGCCAAAGTATCCGCGGGCTACTTCTTCTGTCTGCACCCAGCGCAAAATTCCGCCTTTTGTCGGTAAGTAAGTCTTGGTATCCGTTTGAAACTTCACCATCTTGGCGCCAGGTCGATACGTGATATTCCCGCCAATCGGAATCAATGACATTTGATCAATCGGAATCGACTTCACGGTTCCAAAATCCGGATACCAGCTCAAGTAAACCTTTTCATTTGGAAACACATAGCGCTTTCCATTGGATGCGTAGTAGTAAACCGCACTATCCGGCTGCGTGCTCGCATCATTATCATCCGGAATCTTGATCAAGTCGCCAACACTCAAGGCTAAAGCGATCCCATCGGCAAAAGTAATATTCACGCTCTTGGGAAACGCTGCTCCATTAAGCATGACAGACAAGGTCGCGCTGCCATTCTTTAACGACTTCACGTAAAACGAGGCGCGTCCGGTAATCGATGTCTTGGCTGTAGCAGGGGAGATTTCATCCAAGGCTCCGCGAGATGATACGAGCGCAACATCGGCATTCTCAACGCCGATGAAATTCGCATTTTTGATCGTGACATTCACGCGGATCTGATCGATGCCGTCAGCCTTCGCAGATACCTTATCAACGCTGATCGTCGACAAGCTCGGCTCCACGGCCGGAGCCGCGTGAACGACCATACTACCCACCCAAAAACTCAATCCGACAGCGAAGACGGAAAGCAGCGCGCGTAATGTCGACTTCATAATCCCGACAGTTTAGCGCTTTGCCTTGATTTGCTCCAGGATCACATTTGCCGTCTCCTCAGGACTGCTTAATTTGGTTGTATCGATGACAAGATCGTAATGGCTCTGATCGCGATAATCGACGCCATAAATCGAGGCATAGCGGCGTACATCAGAAGCCGTCCTTTCCTCGATCGCGCGTCTCGTTTCCTCAACATTCCGGTACAAAGCCTCGTCCTCTCGGCTCTTGGTATGTTGTCGGGCATCAAAAATACGCTTGGCGGCTTCATCCAAATCGCATGACAAGAAAATCTTGATCGAATGCGGGATAAAATGCCAGCTCAAGCGTCCTTCGACGATAAAATTATCGGTTGTTTTTCCAAGTGTGCGCTGATACTCGTCAACGCTCGTATCCGTTGTCGGATCAATCTCGCCGATCGCGTTCAATTCATCAATACTGATTTTGCGTTCCTCGGCTAACTTGGCGCGCAAACCACCCATGGAGTAATACGGCATACTGAGTTTCTCGGACAAGATCTTGGCGACGCTTGTCTTGCCGGAACCGGGTACTCCAGAGATGGTAATGATCATAGTGTTACGCGATAAGCATTTGTCGTACCTGCTCAAAGGCAGGATCTGGCTCCAGAGTAAAACGCTTGGCGTCTCCTGTCGATGGATCTGTAAAGGAGAGATCGACACTCTGCAGCATAAGTCGCGGTGCCTTCAAGTTACGATCGACTTTCTTCAGCGCATACAGCGAGTCGCCGATAATCGGACAGCGCATCGCTTGTAAGTGGGCACGGATTTGATGGGTACGTCCGGAAAGAATCTCGACATCCACCAATGTCGCATTCGTAAATCGCTCGCGAACCGTGTAATGCGTCCATGCGGCCTTGCCTTCCTCTTCATTCACCGGTCGCGCGGCCATACGCGGCTTGCTGCTCGATCGTGCAATGCGGAATTTGATATCACCCTCTTCCGCCGGCATTTCTCCGTACACAAAAGCCAAATAATGCTTCTGCGATTTACGCGATGAAAACTGCGTCTTGAACGAGTCAAAAGCTTCCTGCGTCTTGGCGATCACCATAAGTCCGCTCACCTCGCGGTCCAAGCGATGCACAATACCCGGACGCGACGGATCCTCGCCAACCTTGGCGATCTTTGGATCATGCTTCATGAGCAAATCAACCAATGTTCCCGTCTTATGTTTGGCATCAGGATGCACCAAAAGCCCCGTCGGCTTATCGATCACGATCCAGTCTTTGGTTTCTTCAATAATCAAATCTTCCAACTCCGGCATCGGCCCGCCGTCTTTTGGAACAAAGGGATTCTTTTTCACTTCTTCCAATGGCACGTAGTCGATGCGGTCTCCTTCTTTTAAAAATCGATGAACCGTCGGCTTTTTACCATTCACCATCACATGGCCATTTTTGATGCCGTTCTTGATCGCCGAGCGCGTGATATCCAAAAGGTTGGCTGTCAAAAAGACATCCAAACGGTCGCCAGCGGATTCCTCCGTGACGATCCAGTGCTGCGCTTCAAGACCAGGGTGTTTCATGACAGGGAGTTTAACCGATTCAAACGATGATGAGAATTTAATTGACCCGCCACACGATAGACATCGGTGGCGGGCCATGGCGTTCAGAAGACCGTCTTCTTGTTATGACGGGTGACGCGGTCCGCGATCCGCTTGGGTAGCGGCTCGATCACAGGCGGTGCTGGCGCGGGCCTGGCCTCGACCTCGCGGATATTCATCGCCATGATCGCGAAGGCAGTGCAGAGCTTCATCTCAGCTCGCTCGTCGGAGAGGCTGAGCTGCTCTGGCGATTTGCGCGATGGGAGCCGCAGGCCTGTGAGGGTGCGGAAGAACGCTCGGAAGTGGTTCCACTGACGGTTGCCGCCGATCTTGACCTGCGCCTTTCGGAGAAGGGCAAGCTCCGCGAGGAGCCGCTCCTTCTCGACCTCCAGCGTCTCTCGGTCGTCTTCTTTCCAGAAGTCCGTCGAGAATGCGAGCCCGATCAGGTAGATGCGGGACAAGGTCTCCACGATCGCGTCCGTCTCGAGGAGGTTGCTCTCCAGGTTTCCCTCGAGAAAACTCTCGAGCATGTATCGAATGTACGGTGCCGTGTAGAAGATGTGCTGAACCCGTGAATGGGGAGCGGTCGGTACCGGCGGTAGTGCCGGCGTCGCGAACAAGCTCATGGTGTTTCTCCATTGTGAGAGACCGCGGCAATTTGAGCATGATCGATCCACTTTGTCAATCCGTTGACGTAGCCCTTGTTCCGCCTTACCCTGCCTGCGCGCGGTATCCGGGACGGTAGCTCAGTTGGTTAGAGCGCCGAGCTTATACCTCGGTGGTCGATGGTTCGATTCCATCCCGTCCCACCATCAATAAAAGCCCCGTTAAACGGGGCTTTTATGTTTAGAGCATTGACCATGTCCCTAAAATAGGCATAATCGCGTCCGGAGGTTTATTCATGGAAGATAAGAAGCGCCCATTCGTTCCCTGGGAATGGAAGATCGCCTTCTTCCTGCTCGGGCTCCTCTTCATCAAGGTTCTATTCTTTTCCGGCTCTGACTAGCAAGGCCCCGCTCCGATTCTCGGTGCGGGGCCATTGTTTATCCAAGCTGTTCCAATTCCGTTGTTAATCTCGTCCATTCCGATTCTGCATGAGGGATCATCGTTTCCAGCCTCGTAAGCGTCCTCGTTCGCTCCAGATCAAACGTCAGGGGATCTTGGGTGAAAAGCTTCATCAAGCCCGCCCGCTCTTCTTCAAGCTTATCCAGCTCCTTCTCTACCTTGATAATCGCTCGTTTAAGCTCTTTTATCTTTTCATGTCGTTCAGCTTTGGACAGCGTTTGCGGCTCTTCTTCAACGATCTCTTCCTTTTCCTTGGCTAAGCCCTCTTCCTGCTGGAGCTGATAGACGTATTCCTCGTAAGTGCCAGGGAAAACTCGCAAAGAGCCATCGCGAACCTCAAGAATGCGTGTAGCAATCAGTTCACAAACGTACGGCTATGCGACACAAAGATCACCGTCCCATTCCAAGCCTTAAGGGCGGCACCGAGCGCCTCTACCGTCTCAAGATCAAGGTGGTTCGTCGGTTCATCGAGCAGCAACACGTCGGGTCTGCGCAAAAGAATCCCGGCCATCGCCAAGCGTGAACGTTCTCCTCCGGACAAAAGGGAAATCGTTTTATCCAAATCTTCTTTCGTGAACAAAAAGTTTCCCGCCATACGCATCAACACTTCCGGTTCAAGATCGATCGCCATCTGCCGAGTCAAATAACTCGAGATCGTATCTTGCGGGTGTAGCTGCTCGGCCGTGTGCTGATCATAATAAGCAAATACAGTCCGATTATTCCACGCAAATGTTCCGTCTTTTTTCTCAAGCAGTCCGGCTAGCGTTTTGAGTAATGTCGATTTACCTGCGCCATTCTGTCCGAGCAATGCTACTTTCTGTCCGCGATCAATTTCAAACTGAATATCTTTCGCGATCGTTTTGTCGCCGTAGCCAATAGACAAATGCGCCGCCTTCACGGCAAACGTTTTCCGAGGATCAACCTTGGGAATCACGATGCGCACCGTTTTGAGTCGATGCTTGATCTCAATCGTCTTCAGCTTCCGCATCTGCTTTAATTTGGACTGTGCTTGCGTCGCTTTGGAGGCTTTCGCGCCAAAACGCTCCACAAATGACAGGAGTTTCTTCTTTTCCGTATCGATCTTTTGATTGTATTTGATCTTGAAAGCAAGCTGTTCTTCTTTGTAGGCAAGATAGGTCTCGATATCGCCCGGAAACAATGTAAACGATCCGTGTTCAAGCTCGAGCGTGTGCGTACAGGTGTTTGTAAGAAATTCTCGATCATGCGACACGATCAAAAATCCGCCATGCCAATCGCGCAAGAATGCTTCCAACAATAATTGAGTATTAAGATCAAGAAAGTTTGTCGGCTCATCGAGCAATAAAAAATTCGGTTCCTGACACAAAAGCGCCGCGAGCTTCACGCGCATCTGCCAGCCGCCGGAGAGCGAAGCGATTGTTGTTTCCAGCTTCTCCTTCTTCAATTCAAACTGCGCGCCAATCTTTCCACAAAACCAATCCGGCTTCCCGCTCATGCGCTGCATAAATCCGATCACGCTCTCACCTTCAGTAAAATCATCGAGCTGTTTCAAATAGCCCATGCGCAAATTCGGATGCCTCGACACGCTCCCGCTATCCGCCTCCTCCTGTCCGGTGATGATATTCAACAAGGTCGATTTGCCCGCACCATTCCTCCCGATAAATCCGATCTTGTCTGTTTCATCAAAAGAAAGTGTCGCATTCTCAAAAAGCATCAACGGCCCATGAGCCTTTGAAAGCGCTTCCGTCGACAAAATCGTAGCCATTTCTGCGTATATTGGGCTGTTTTGGCTTCAGGGTCAATGATTGACAAAACTCGATATTTTGGCTACATAAAGAGCGGAGACACATGGACAAGTACGACCGAGCAATCGTGAATCTGGCTATTGTCGTAGCCTCAGTCAGTATCTCGGGGCTGCTGTATCTGTGCGGAGTGCCGCTGAAGATGAGCAATATCGCTGGCGTTATCGCCTTCGTTGCTCTGCAGATGCTGCGCCAGCGCTACCTCGAGCTCCCTCCGTTCCGCCTGATACATCCGCGCGAACAAGAGATCCGCACCCGCATCGCCGAGATCGAGCGAAAGCCCGATCAAGTCGAGCTCTACAAACTCCGACAGCAGCTCGCCGAGATCGAGCTGCGAAGAACCTATCGCGCCTGATGCGCCACTGAAAAGCCCCCGAACAGAGTTGTTCGGGGGCTCTTGCGTTCAGAGGATGTCTAGCTCGGTAAAACGCTCTTTGATCGCGACTTTGAGCTGCGCGTACAGCTCGTAAAACACGCGGTCTTGAGCGTGGATCGGATCGGGGAAATCACGCTGCTCATCGATCATGCGGACCTTCTCGACGGCAGCGGGGAACATGTGTTCGACCTGCCTTCGGCGGCGTGTGGTCGGGAGGTAGATGATGTCTGCCCAATCGACGAGTTCAGCGTTGAGGCGGCGTGATCGATGGTCACGTAGGTACACGCCATCAATATCTGCTTCTGCCACCTTGATAGCGATATCCGCGGCTCGCAGACCATTTTCAGCCTCTGTCCCAGCCGACTTGATTTCAGCCTTGTCCCACTTCGCGAGTTTCTTCGCGATGCCTTCAGCCATGACGCTACGACAGAGGTTCGCTCGACAAACAAACAGGATCTTCAACGGTTTTTTCATGGCACGCTCCCTTTTTCATCGTGCATTTGCATTGTGCACGAAGCGTGCTGCATGTCAACGGGTTCGACGTTTCAAGAGAAAGGAGTAACGTGGATTTGTATGAAGCGACCCATCTGGTTCAAGGCCAAAACCTACGGCTACGGCTGGTATCCCGCCACATGGCAGGGTTGGTTGATGATCCTGTTATGGGTAGTACTTCTCGGTCTTAATGCTTGGCGATTGATGTCGACAGACATGCCTCCGGTTGAAAACACGATCGAGTTCGTAGCCGAGACTCTTGTGATGACAGCGGTATTAATCTATATCAGTTACAAAACAGGCGAGCCACCGCGTTGGCGCTGGGGCAAAGATGACAAATAAAAAATACCCCCGCAGCACTGCGGGGGTATTTTTGACTAGCGCTGCTTTGCTAAAACCTTCACGACATTTCCGCACGCAACCGGCTCGCCGCTTTCGATTGAGCAAATTCGATAGTAATACGTTTTGCCCGGAATTGCCTCGCCATCGATGTATGTGAGGCTCTCACGATTGGGGAGATACTCGATATAGCTATCGCTTGGGTAGCTCGGATCGGCATTCGACGTCGATCGTACAACTTTATACCCCTCAAACGAGTCCGATGTGCGCTTGGTCCACGAGAGCGCAACCGCGCCCGGCAAAACCGCCGCCTCGAGCTTCAACTCTCCTTCAACTTTCTCATACTTGTTCGATGTTTCACTCTTCTCGCCCGCCGGAATCGTCAGTTCAAGATCATTGCTGTATGCGTCACAGCCATTTCCCGTATATCGGCACACACGGAAGTGATACGTCTTAGCCGAGAGCCCGTAGCGCGTGATGGAGCGCGTGTTTCCATCGACATATTCTGCCGCATCACCCGGATATTCCGGTAGCGCTTTCTCCGACTTCACTATCTTAAAACCCTTGGAACTGTCACCCGTAATATTCCACATAAGTTTCACGCCACCCGGCAATATTTCGCCACGGAGGACGATGCTCCCTGCCGCGCCCAGCAGCGACTCCTTTTTCACCTCTTCTTTTTTTACTTCTTTCTTAACGTCAGTCGAACGCTTGAACATGTTCTTGTCATACATCTTCACGCGGGAGAGCTTGCCATCTTTTTCAACATACCAAGTTTCTCCGCCTTTCTGCACGCGGAGCAGCACTTTATCCTTCAATCGATTCACGAGCGTCTTATTGCCAGCTTCAACGCTCTTGTAGTCCTTCTCCAAAATTCCGACAATCGTCTTCTTTCCAATTTCCGTCGGCTTCGATTCCGCCTTTACCTCCTTCACGACTTTATCGGAAGAATTTGCGTTGCCATTTGTCACTTTGATAAGCGACGCTCCCATCCAACCAACCGTATCGCCAATTTTCACCTTATACCAACCATCCGTCTCACCGATGATCTTCACCGAGGTGCCGGCAGATACCGTCGTCAAAACTTTGGAGCCTTCCATACAAGCAATATCGCGCACACGCAGTCCGACGGTCGGCGTGCCGGTCATATTGCGCTCGTAAACAGGGTCGGCACCGCAATCTCCCGCATGGGCGATCGGCGCGACAAGAAGCATCGAGGCGATGAGCACAAAACGGGTCGCTGTTAGCTGTCTGCTTATTGTTAGAGGAGACATAATTCTATCAGCATACCACGACATCTTCCCACGGCAATCCGGCCTTACCAAAGTGCCCATACGCGGCAGTTTGTTGGAAAATTGGCTGTCGTAACCCAAGCCGCTCCATGATAGCTGTCGGCCGAAAATCAAAGGAATCAAGTAAGTGCTTGTCGATAGGTCTTCGGTCTTGGTCTATGGCATACACCATCAGCGGATCAACCATACCGATGGCGTAAGCAACAGAAACCAGGCACTCCTTGGCGTGACCATTTGCCACAAGATTTTTTGCCACAAACCGGCACATGTACGCCGCTGAGCGATCAACCTTGGTCGCATCTTTTCCGGAAAACGCGCCCCCGCCATGCGGTATGACACCGCCATACGTATCAACCATGATTTTACGTCCGGTTAATCCGGCATCGGCGGTAAATCCACCAAGGACAAATCGCCCCGTAGGATTCACAAGGAAACGCGGTCTATGTCCTTTCTCCAAAATCGGATCGATCAACGGCTCAAGCGCTCGCGCGATCTCTTCCTGCGTTATTTCGATCGCATGTTGTGTGCTGATCAAGACGTCTGTGATCTTCCCATCCTGAATGGTGATCTGCGTTTTTCCGTCGGGTCGTAACCAGTGATAAGCGGCGTCGTTCTTGCGGAGCTGCTCCAGTGTCCTTGCAAGGCGATGCGCCTCCACGCTAGCTATCGGCAGATATTCCGCCGTTTCGTCTGTGGCAAAACCGTACATAATTCCTTGATCGCCCGCGCCTCCCGGATCAACGCCCTGCGCAATATCCGGCGATTGCTTGGTGAGATGGACCCGTACCTCCAAATCATCCTCATAACCAATTTTACGGTAGACGTTTCGCGCGATTTTTTCCGCATCAAAATCCGCACGCGTTGTAACTTCTCCGGCGATGACGAGTAGCCCATGCGAGCCAAGACACTCGACAGCCACACGGCTCGTGGGATCTTGCGCGAGACACGTATCAAGAATCGCATCCGAGATTTGATCGCAAACTTTATCAGGATGTCCGGAAGTAACGCTTTCGGCGGTGTAGGTCGATGGCAATAAAGGCATAAAGGAAAAAACAAGATTAAAAAAACGCTCTCCCGTGGACGGAAGAGTCGATGAAATTCCATTTCGAACTCGTTATCTGTCCCGATAAGGGCTGGAATTGGCACGTTGTCCATATGGATACGTTGCCGGCAGAGTCATTGGGCCAGAAACCCTCGTCTGCGCTCTTGATAATGAGTTGGAAAAGAACATCTCTATAATGAGGAGTTCTCCATCATCGGTCAACTCCTTTTGAGTAGGTGTTTTGCGTTAGAAAGAAGGCGAGAGCCAGGGCACTTCCGTTAGTGCTACCATGCTTACATATGTTCAAACCCTTTTCCGGCGACATCGTCGCCATAGCCAAAGACAACGCCTTCTATCGCCGCGAGGTCGCAACAGCGCAAGACTCCCAAGTCGTGGTCATGAGCATCCCCGTCGGAAGTGAAGTGGGGGAAGAAGTCCATGATGACGTCGATCAGAACCTGCTGTTCGTCGCCGGCACAGGAAAAGCCGTCTTGAACGGTGAAGAAAGTCCGATTAACGCCGGCACCCTCGTCATGGTTCCGCGTGGCACAAGTCACAACTTCATCAATACCGGCTCGGAAGATCTTAAAATCGTCACCATCTACGCCCCGCCTCGTCACAAGATTGGCACGATTCACAAAACTTTGGATGAAGCCGAGCATAAGCCGGAGCATTACTAAAAAAAACACAACGCCCCGACGACGCAGATGCGTGTCGGGGCTATTTCGTCAGAAGATGCCGAGCTCGAGGTAGCGCACCTTGAGAGCCTGCTCGATGTCTTTTGCAAGCTCGCGGTACACGGTCTCATCACCACCGATCGGATCCTCGATTGGAATCTTGGCAGACAGGAGCTTGAGCTTGGCGACGGCTTGGGGAAATTGGGTCGTGATCTGGTCGCGGCGGGCGGTCGTCATCGTATAGATCACGTCCGCCCATTTGATGTGCTCAGGCGTGAGCTTGCTCGCTCGGTGCGAGCTCGCATCGTAGTCATAGTCCTTGGCGAGAACCTGTAGGGTGTGGGACGACGCCGTCATCCCAGGCCAAGCCTCGACACCCGCAGAGCGGATCAATGGTTTCTGCTTGACCGGATGGCTGCGAACCAGCACCTCCGCGATGTAGTGCGCGAGCACGCTACGGCAAGTGTTGCCGCGGCAAACAAACAAAAGATTCACATTCACCTCCGGATCGCTTGTATAGCAAAAACCCTCGACATGGTCAAGGGTTTTTGCGCATTGTTACGCGTACCGTTCCTCCACTTTTTGCCAATTTACATTCTTCCAAAACGCCTCCACATATTTTGCACGCTCCGTCGGCTTATAGTCGACCGTGTACGCATGCTCCCAAACATCGAGCGCAAACACGATCTTCTGTCCGCCGAGCTGACCAAGTTCATGATCGCTTACCCAGACATTCAAGAGGTTGCCATTTGTTTCGTCGACGACGGTAAGCACCCAGCCGATACCGCGCATGACAGCCATCGCGGATACCTCGCTCTTCCAAGCGTCGAATGAACCGTATTGAGCCTCAAGCGTCATCTTTAGCTTATCAGCAGAGCCTTCCGACTTCTCAAATTGCGCAAAGTAATACTCGTGCAAGCGCATGCCGTTGAATTCAAAACCAAATCGGCGCGTGAGTTCTGAAAGTTCGATAGCCATCGCCTCCGAGTTCTGCTTGTGAGCCGCGACTTTCTCCATGAGCGCGTTCGTGTTCTTCACATAGCCGGCATAGAGTTTCAAATGCTCGGCGATTTGCGTCTCCGAGAGTCCTTCAAGAGCTCCGAGCGCAAAGGTTTTTGCGGTATAGGATTGTTTCATACGACGACAGCATGCCCTGTGCTTGTCCAAGGGTCAAATGGGATTGACACGTCCAAATCAGGGTGATGCAATAGTTGTCCTCCGATTCGTCGGAGTGCACCTTTGGAGGAGTGATGGAAGATTTCCGTCTCATCCGTGTCGACATCGGTGATGAATGGGAGCGCCGCAAGCTCGTGGCGCTGTTCCGTGAATCGCTCCGCAAGAACGGTCTCGTCAGTGACGACTATCTCTATCACGCCTTTGACGCCAACGCATCGGTGAACGGTGCAACCGCCATCGACCTGATCGGACTTATCGGCTGCGAGACGCGTGCTCCCGAGCACTACACCTGCGGAGTCGCGGATGGCTTGAAAGCGCGTTCCAAGCTGTACAACCCGCTTGAAACGGCGGTGATGCTCGGCAAGCCCGGCCTCCTCATCTACAAACGGCGCAGCCTCGTCCTGATCGACGGGAGCGCATCCACCTACCGATTCAAAGGGAGGGATTACATGCGCGGCCTCGTCGCCGTCTTGCTCGCCAAGCGCCCGCGACATTCGCGCGTTCCTGAAATTCATCCCGATCTCTGATCTGAAAAGCCCCGCCATCACTCGGCCGGGCTTTTTAAAATGTTTGTTGCCATCTCCAGCGCTTCCTCCCGTGTCTTGATTTCTCCCGCATCGCGTGCCGTCTCGACCTTTTTAATAATTTCACCCATCCCCGGACCCGGTTTCACGCCAAGCGGAATCAAATCGCTGCCGGAAATGAGCGGCTTCGTCGGCGCTTCATCGAGTTTGAACGTGCGGATCGTTTGGCGCATGCGCTCGCCGGCAAGATAGGGCTCCGTGTCGACTCCGGGAATGGTTCTGCCGCGATAATCGCTTTCGGCAATCGCCAATAAAATGCGCCAAGAGATCGGATGAATCCGTTTCAAAAGCTTGCGCACGGAATTTACGTATTGCTCCTCATTCATCTGTCCTTTGTCGACGGTCATCGATAACATTCCCGGTTTCAAATGCTCTTTAGCCGATGCAAGCGCCGCTTCCAATGCCGCCTGACCAAATGTCCACTTGGCCAAAAGCAATTTTGTCGGCTCAACCCCCGCTTCTTCATGTCCGAGCGAGCGGATTCTCTGTACGCCATCTTTCTCTCCAATCGCCGTGGTCGATGGCTTTCCCAAATCATGGCAAAGCGCACCTAGTACGATCTGAAGCCTCTCCTCATCCGTGAATTGTTCAAACGGATTTGAAGACGCGTGACGCGCGATGCGTGACGCTTGATCCACCACCATCATCGTATGAATCCAAACATCTCCCTCAGGATGCCAGTCCGGTTCTTGCGGCGTATCCTCCAAAACCAGTAATTCCGGATAATACATCTCGATAATCCCGAGGGCGCGCATCGCCTCAAATCCTATCGAGGGTCGCTCGGCTTGTAGCAAGAGTTTTTTGATCTCGCCCGTCACGCGTTCCGCCGGCAAATGATCAAGCTCGCCGTCCTCGACCATGCCTTTCATGAGTTCAAACGTTTCTTCTTCAACCGTTAGCCCAAAACGCGCCACAAACTGCACCGCGCGATACACGCGCAACGGATCTTCCCCAAACGTCTTCACCTCCACCGCCTTCAAGACCTTGTTTTTAAGATCATCCGCGCCTCCGTACGGATCAACAAGCGCTCCGCTCGCCAAATCGCGATACATGGCGTTGATCGTGAAGTCTCGACGTCGCGCCGCCTCTTCAATGGTCATTGTCGGATCACCTTCAACCACAAAATCCTTATGGCCTTTTCCTGATTTTGACTCGCGACGCGGAATCGCCACATCAACGTCGACACCTCCACCGAGCATAACCTTGAAAACGCCAAACGACCGTCCAACCGTTACGACATTTCCATCAAAAAGCTCATGCAGCCTCTTCTCCAGCTCTTCCGACGCCATCCCAAACACCTCAATATCCGCATCCTTCGATGTAATCCCGAGTAATTCATCCCGCACAAAACCACCGACAAGATAAGCGCTCGGTATCGAGCGCTTAATAAGATCGATGGCTTGTGCGAGCTCCATGTCGATTATTTCTTCTGCATCGTCTCACGCGCCAGATCGACCATGTACTTTGCCGCGCTTACTCCCGGACGCTTGGCGGAATAGACGATCTCGATCGGTTGTCCGACTTCGTATTGGTCATAGGCATCGTATGTGACAATTGAAGTGTGTTCATGCGAGCTGCCTTGGCGATCCGTATAGCGATAGGCGAGTTTTTGCCGGCGTGAAGAGGCGCGAGATGCTGAAACCGAACGCTTACTGATAATTGTACCCTGTGTTTCAACGCCTTGTTCAACAAGCTCTTTCATCTCAAAGCCTCTTTGAACAGCCATAAAAATCATGGCTCCAAAAATGAGGGCAACGAGGGCAAACGGGAAGAGGATCGTGAGGAGTTCCATATGCAGCTAAGTGTAATGGAATCCGACCAACGGTCAATCCAAGCCAAGGGTCTCGGCAATGAGTGTCTTAAGCTCGGCAAGACCTACTCCGCTATGCGCTGAGACAAACGCGGGCTGGAATGCCTTGTATTCATCTTTCACAATCTTTGCCGGCTTACGCTTGACCAAATCCATCTTGTTAAATACATAGATTTTGGGAATCGCATCCGCACCAATCTGCTTTAGTACCTGCTCGACTTCTTTAATTTTCTCATGCACGTGTTTGTCACTCACGTCGATCACATGCAAAAGCAAATCGGCATCAATCGTTTCATCCAAGGTCGATCGAAACGCGTCAATCAGCTGCGGCGGCAAGTCTTGAATGAATCCGATTGTGTCTGAAATAAGGATTTCTTTCCCGCGACCATCCTTCGTCGGAATCCAGATCTTTCCGACATGCGTATCAAGTGTCGCAAACAAGGCATTGGCCACATACGCGCCTTTTTTTGTCAGCGCATTC
Source organism: Candidatus Uhrbacteria bacterium (assembly GCA_016699205.1). Classification (NCBI taxonomy): domain Bacteria; phylum Candidatus Uhriibacteriota; species Candidatus Uhrbacteria bacterium. Next base: position 535,873 of record CP064964.1, on the reverse strand, counting down.
AACAGTGATGACTTTCCGGCATTCGTATATCCGACAACGGACACCGTTTTCAAGCCCACGCGGTCGCGTCGTGCACGATGACCTTTGCGCGCCACGTTTACGCGCTCCAAGTCGCGCTTAATTTTTTGCTCTTGCTCAAACAAGTGGCGCTTCATTAACTCGGTATTGGTTTCACCCTGTCCGCCGCGCGTACTGGTTCCGCCTTTCTGCTGCATGAGCTCCATACCCATACCGTAAATACGCGGTCCCATGTGATGGATGGCTGCCAGTTTGATCTGTAGTTTTGCTTCCGCCGTTTTTGCGTGGCGATCAAAAATTTTCAAAATCAAATCGACTCGATCCCAAGCCTGCATGTTCAATTTTGCTTTCCGCAACGCCTCATTCACATTAAACATCTGCCCCGGCTTGAGGAGATTATTAATGATCAACGCTTCCGCCTTCTCTTTATTCGCAAGCTCGATGATTTCCTCCATCTTTCCTCCGCCAAGATAGGTACGATAATCCGGTGTTCCTTTTTTCTGCATCAATTTAATGATGATCATTCCGCCATACGTTTTTGTGAGCAATTCCAACTCTTCAATACGGCGCTTAGCCGTCTTCTCATCCATCGATGGGGGAATGACATCAATCAGGATGGCTCTCGGTTTATTTGGAATAATAGGCATATATTGTCATTCCAGCGAACGCTGGAATCCAGTGTAAAAATAAAGACCCAAGCGGGTCTATTTCAATTCCGGCGCTGAGTGAATCAGTGTTGGTATTAGCGCCGGATCTCTTTCTTCATAAGAATAATCTATGTAATTTGGACGATTTAGGCAAATGCTTTAAGGTTCCCGCATGAAATCCGCATTGAAAATCGCATACGGCATCGTCCCGTCACCATTTGGCTCTTGTTTGATCGCGACGCTCGATAAAAAGCTCTGCAAACTCTCTTTTGTCGATAACCAGAGCAAGGTAATGAACGAGCTACGACGCGCTTGGCCTCAAGCCGAGCTCATCCGCGACGATAAAGCGGTAAAGCCATTCGTGGCCAAGATTTTTACAAAATCAAAAGCTAAAAAGAATGTCCCATTTGTAATCCAGGGCACGGATTTTCAGATCAAAGTCTGGAAAGCGATGATGTCGATCCCATTCGGCAAAACAAAATCGTATAAAGATGTCGCAAAAGCGGTCGGTGCGCCTTACGCGTTCCGCGCCGTCGGCTCTGCCTGCGGTAAAAATCCCATCGGTGTGCTCATCCCATGCCACCGCGTCCTCGCCAGCGACGGCAGCCTCGGCGGGTTTGGCTGGGGATTGAAGCGAAAACAAGAGATGCTGGATTGGGAACAAGATTCTTAATGATGAGGGCTTGACAAAACAATAAAATTATTCCAACGGAGTAGAAGGTAGCAAGTATTGCTACCTTCAAGGAGAAATCGATGCGCACCATCGGCTGTTTGATTGCGTTCCTGTTTCTGAATGCATGCGTATTGGAGAATGGAGCGTCCGCACAGCCCGCAGACGGGGGATTCATGCCCGACGCCTCTCATACTCTTCATACGCCATTCGAAATCCATGATCCTTCCCACGGCTGGCCCCGCACCCACCCCGTCGGCACCCTCCTCGCCGACCACCGCGGCGATCTCTGGATGGTCGCGGTCGGCGGCCGCCGTGTCTTTGTTCCGGGTGACGATCTCCTCGGAGAGGCCGGTCTCGATGACGGCGACGCCATCCCCATGACTGCCGAGGAAGAGCGCTGTCTCCCTGGCGATGAAGACGAGCTCTGGATCCCCGATATCCTCGACTGGGCTCCTTACTACGGCGCCGGTGAAGACGAGAATCTCTACGTCCTGAACTGGTCTTTGATGGAGCGACGGCTTACGTCCCCGGAAGCCATGCGCTCTTGGGGCCGTGATCCCGACTGGATCGACTGGTACGACTTTGTTACCACGGAGTGGTCATCATTCCGAGACATCGATCCCGACTTCAACCTGCGCGACGGTACACTCGTGCAAACCGAGTCCGCACTCTACATCGTCTCTCGCGGCCGCTCCTACATCTTCACGCCGCCGGAACTCGCCGCCGAGGCCGGCTATCACCCGGAAGACGCTCTCATGATCCGTGAAGCCCGTCTCCGCGCCCTCGCACCCGTTGCCTTTGCAATGACGCATGACTCATTTGCGCATTGCCCCGCAGACCTGATCTCCCCATGAACTTCTGGCAAGACAATCCGCCAGAGCCATGGGCGATCTACGTCTCGATTAGCATCGTCTCGATGGCGTTAGGAGCTGCAGTTGTGATGTGCTTGATTTAACAGCTGTACCGCCCCCTCATTCCCCCTCCTGTGCTCAGGAGGGGGATGTTCTAAAAACAAAACAATATGCAAAAACTCTATAACGATCCTTCTCACAAAGAACTAAGACGGCAACTTCGCAGAGAGTCGACGATATTCGAAAGAGCGTTGTGGGAATATCTCAGAGACAGGCGTTTAGGAGGAATGAAATTCCGGAGACAATACGGAGTCGATCGTTATGTTTTGGACTTCTACTGCCCAAAGACCCGTCTCGCTATCGAGATCGATGGACCAATCCATGAAGAAAGGGATACAGAGTGCTACGACAAGGAGCGCGACGCATTTCTCCAAGCGCACAACATCCATGTTCTTCGTTTCACAAACGAAGAACTAAAAACAAACCTTAAGCACGTAATACAATGTATCGAAGGATACGATTCCCCCTCCTGAGCACAGGAGGGGGCTAGGGGGCGGTACAGTTGGGGCGTGTGCTTACGCATGCGGCTTCTCCGGATCTTCGGCGATCGCGTCAGATGTCTCTTCTCCAGCCGTTGACTCGTAGACCTCCCACATATCGGTAAGTGTCGTTTTGAGTCCGATCAAATCGCTATCCGGATCAAGCTCCGCATCGGACAAGTGGCTATCCAAAACTTCGTTCACGAGCTGCGACCAGACATCTTTTGTGTTCACTCCCTGCGCCCGCGCCAATTCCGCAATTTCATTGAACAGTTCGCCCCGATTCAAGGTGTCGAGATGGATCATATGACCGGATCATAGCCTATCTGCTATGCTGGCGTCATCATCCGCAAGACGGATCGTTATGTCAGATAGCGCATCGCACAATGAAAGTGTTCAATCGGAAGAGGCGCTTTTGATGCGCGCAAAATCTGACCCGCAGGCCGTCGCCATTATTTATGACCGCTACGCAGATCGCGTCTACGGTTTCCTGTTAAAGCGCTGCGGTCACAAAGAAACAGCAGAAGACCTCGTCTCCAAGGTCTTCATGAAATTCATCGAGAATCTTCCTGGTATCGAATGGCAAGGCGTCTCGCTTTCCGCTTATCTCTTCCGCGCCGCCACCAACGCACTCACGGATCACTGGCGCAGCGCCAAAGTCCGTCTCGATGTAGAAGTCGAGGAAGACTGGGACCCGCCCTCTCCGATCGATCAACCTGCTTGGCATGCCGAGCTTTCCCTTGAGCGCGACAAAATAGTGGAAATAATAAAATCGATGTCGCCGCGCGATCAGGAAATCCTCGACCTCAAGTTCTTTGCCGGCATGGAACCGGAAGAAATTGCCAAGACGATGGACATCACGCCCAATCACGCATCCGTTCTCGTCTATCGCGCCTTGGGTCGATTGCGCACCAAATATCTAGCCACTTATGTCCGAACCCCTTAACCGTCGTCATGACCTAGAGTCCCGTCCGTTCCAAGAAACGTCACGGGCGGTTTCGGATTTGGCCAAAAAACCATCAGAAACGCTCGATCCCGTTAAAAAAGCCTCGATTCGCGATCAAATTCTTGTCTCAGCCACCAAAAAACTCGCTATGCCCGCCCCATCCAAAAAAGAAGCGCCAGCCAAAGCAGCTAAAACGCGCTTCCGCCTGCCCGTTTGGCCAACATTCGCCGTTGCCGGCCTTGCTGCCGTCCTTATTTTGGCGATCATGGTCACCAATCGCCCAGGCGGCCTCTCTGGCGTCCGCCCAGTCTCGATTGTCCGCGCCTTATCGATCCCGGCCGCCCACGCTGCTGATGCCTTCACGGTCTTGGCCGACAAATCTGACGCCGCAGGCATGGATGCTAACTCGGCGCTCACCGTCACCTCCAAAGTCGATGTCACAACCGACGAGCTTCGCCAAGCTCTGCGCATTGTCCCTCCGGTAGATGTCGCTATCGAGTCGACGGGCAACAACACCTTCAAGGTTACTCCGGAAGAATCCTTCGCTCCGGGTGAGATTTATCGCGTCACCATCGCCACCGCTATCTCCGAGAACGGCGAGTCCCAAGCGCGCGAGTTTTCCTGGGCTCTCCAGACCAAAAACGACTTCCGTCTTCTCTCTTCGATCCCGCGCGACGGAGCTAGCCGCGTCCCGACGAATACCGGTATCGAATTCAAGCTCTCCCGCGACGGTTGGGTCGACCCGGCCGCCCATTTTTCCATCTCTCCTTCTGTCGAGGGCGAGTTCCGCACCCAAGGCCGTACGCTCACCTTTGTTCCCAAGCGTCCCTTGGCCGATGGAACGCGCTACGAAGTCGTCCTGAAAAAAGGTTTCAATATCGCCGGCAGCGAACTGGCATTGAATGATGATATCCGTCTCCGTTTTGAAACCGATGCTCCATCACTCGCCAATGCGTCGGATGTTGTATTTGTTCCAGTAAGCGAGCGCTATCAGTTTGAACCAGGAAAAGACATTTCCATCAGCCTCCCATACGGCGTATCGACCGCCCTTCAGGGCATGCGCGTCACCGGATATCGCTTGTCGCGCGAGGAAGCTAAGGCTCTTCTTGAAAAGCGCTTAACGATCCCATCATGGACTGTCGCCGAGAAGCAGCGCTACGCCGATTTTGAGCAGGCCGCCAAAACAGAAGCTTTCAAAGCCGATGCCAAATTGATCGACGAAGACTATCAAAAATCCATCGCTCTCCCTCCGATCCAGGAACCTGGTTACTACGCCGTCCGGCTTGATCCGGTTGCCTCGCGTAGCGTCCGCGCCTCATGGACCTTTATCCAGGTCAACAACGCCGCTGCTTATCTCAAGGCCGACAAAGATACGCTTTTGGTCTGGGCGGTAAATCCGGCAACCAATCGTCCGCTCTCCAATTTGCCGCTCCGCTTGAACGGCAAGACCACCAACACCGATGGTAACGGTTTGGGTCGTCTTGAGACCCCATCGGCACTCACGAGCACGACGACCAAGCCTGGCGATGTCTATCCATTTACGATTTTGGAAGTCGGCGACGGGGCTATCTCCGCGCTCATGGTGCTTCGCAAGTCATATGACATCTACGCCTTTGATTTTGGTAACCCGGATCAATTTATTTCTGACACCGTCAGCTACTTGTACGCCGATCGACCTCTCTATCGCGTAAGCGATGAGCTCCGCTTCTTCGGACTCGCCCAAGATCGTGAAAGCCGCCGCGCCCCTTCCGATCGTTTGAGCATCCGCCTGCGCAAATCAAATTACTGGATCGATTTTGGCACCGGAAACGAGAAAGTCTATCAAGAGCAGGACATTAACGTCGATGCTGCCGGTCGCTTTGAAGGCCGTCTCGCTTGGGACGAGCTCTCGCAGGGCTACTACACGATTGAATTGCGCCGCAACAACCGCACGATTTCCTCGCGCAGCATTGAAGTGCGTGAGTTCATCAAGCCGGCTTACAGTATTGAAGTCGTACCAGACCGTTTGTCGATCTACTCTGGCGAAACTCTGACTGGAACAGTCCGCGTCCGTTTTTTTGACGGCACTCCTGTACCACGTCAGAAGCTTGAGTTGTCAGCCCGTATCCCGAGCGGGGACACGGTTCTCGATCTAGAAACCGATGCCAACGGCACCGCCCGTTTTGAAGTGAAGCCGACGAACGTGCCATGCGGCACCGTCATTCCAGATACGACACAGATGCGCGACCCTTACTACCTCTCTTGTTATCCGGAGGACCGCCTCTCGATCGAAGTTCGTCCGACCACGGGTGAAGAAGGGGATATTCGCGGCAGCGCGAGTGTGAACGTGCGCCGCAGTGAAATCGGCATGAACATGAACCTCTCGGTAAAGGATAGACAGGCGAATGCAGTCATCGAGCTTTGGCATAATGCATTTGAAGCTAACGACGCCGGTCGCTCTAATGTCTGGGCCAATCATCCGGCTGACATCACGGTTATTCCTTGGCGCTGGGAGCGTATCTCTACCGGCTTCTACTACGATACAATCGAGAAGAAGAACATTGAGCAATTCCGCTACGAGGCGCGTTATGAGGCAGCGACCCGCGCTACGGTAACGACGGACGCCCGCGGCCAAGCCTCCTATAGTTTCACGATGGATCCGGCTAAGGACTATATCTTGCTCGCAGAAGCTCGCGATGACGCGGGCCGCCTCCTGCGTGAGATTCGTTATGTCTGGCCAGGTGGTTACGGTACCTATGCGCGCTACACCCCGGATGAAAACAAAGAGCCATCTCTCGCCCTGCTTCCAGAATCCAAGGGCGATGCAACCGTCATAGGCTACCCGCTCGATCAAGATTTGTCCGCCGAGTTCCGCATTGGAAACGATCCTCTGGATGTCTCCAAAACTCCGGGTGTCTTGTACCTGCTCGCCAGCCGCGGCCTGAAAGACGTGAAAGTTCTAAGTTCCAACCGCTACCCATTCCGTATGGAGATGGGCATGATCCCAAACGTTGAGGTCTACGGCGTAACTTGGCAGAACGGAAGATTTGTCGAGGTACGCAACACCGCGTTCTTCCGCGCCGCGGATCGCGAGCTGGAAGTCACGGCCAAAACCGATAAAGAACGCTACATGCCGGGTGAAAATGTGAATGTCACGGTCACGGCAAATCTCAAATCAACAGGTCAGCCAGTTCGTGATTTGAAATTCGTCTACTCGGCAGTCGACAAAGCTCTTCTCGCTCTCTCATACGATGATCCAGCGCGTCCGCTTGATGCTCTCTATGGCTTTGTCCAAGACGGCTTCATCTTCTCGGCCCGTTCTCACGAGGAAATCTATGACGGTTTTGGAGGTGCAGAAAAAGGTGGCGGCGGTAACGGAGCGCTTCAATCATCGGCACGCAAAAACTTTAAAGACACAGCCGCCTTTGGAGTCGTCGAATCCGATAGCAATGGAACAGGTCGCTTCTCCTTCCAAGCTCCTGACAATATTACGGGCTGGCGTTTGGAGCTCGTCGGTTTGTCCGGCGCGCTTGAAGCCGGTTCCGGCCGCCTCGACGTGAACGTCTCCAAACCGGTATTCGTGGAAGCGGTTCTTCCTCCGCGCCTCCTCATCTCGGATAAGCCTGTTCTCAAACTCCGTGCGTATGGCGCTGGTCTTCCAGAAGGCGCAGCCGTGACCTTTATCGTTGATGCACCTTCCCTTGGTCTGCGCTCGGCACGCGTAACTGGCAAGGCTCTTGAACCGTCCTATGTCGCGATCGATACGCTCGTTCCTGGTCGTCACAAGGTCGTGATCGGCGTCGAGTCAGCCCAAGGAAATGATGCCGTTGAACGTGAGCTCACCATTGATTCGTCGCGCTTCCTGAAAGACGAGTTTGTCTCCGCCGACGCAGCTCCAGGATCAGCGATCTTTGAACTTGGACAAGCGGAGGCAGAAATCATTCTTACAGCCAAAAATCGTGCCATGCTTCTCCCGTATTTGTACGATCTGATCTGGTCCGGCTCCAGCCGTTCCGATGCCAAGCTCGCTCAGCGCTATGCCTTGCGTACCTTGCGCGAAACCTATGGAGAAAAATTGGACATGATGCCAACAGATCAAGAGTTGTCCGCCGACGCCGCCAAATATCAGAGTGAAGACGGACAAATGTATCTCTTGCCATACGGCAGCACGGACATCGAGCTGACAGCAGAGGTTGCCGCTTCACTTCCAGAGCTTATCGACGCCAAAATCATGGCCGCCTCGCTCTGGAATCGTCTCGATGACAAATCCTCAAGCCGTGAAATTCAACTACAGTCACTTTCTGGTCTCGCAGCTCTCGGTGAACCTGTCTTGCCAAGCTTGCAAACCGCCGCTGACATTAAAGATCTCTCCTGGCGTGAACAATTGGCGATTGCCCGCGGCCTGAACGCTGCTGGCGACCGTGAACGCGCTCGCGGTTTGCTTGAAAGCTTGCTAGCCCGCTCTGTCGATCGTGATAATCTCACATGGCTCGAAGTCTCCAACGCGGAGCTAGACAACATCGAGGCTTCCGCTGACGCCGCCGCTCTCGCGGCAGCACTCGCGCATCCAAAATCCGCTGCTCTCCGCCGCTACGTCGATTCCATCTGGAGCAGCGATGCTTTCCCGGTGCTCGCCAAAGCTCGCTATATCAAGTCCGTCCTTCCTACCGTCCTTGATCGAGAGATTAAACTCACCTACACCCTAGGTTCTGACGACAGAACGCTCCTCTTCAAGGACGAGCCGGTACAGCGTCTGACGCTTACGGCAGCGGAAGCCCGCAATTTCCGTGTGACCTCGGTCGATGGACCAGTCACAGTCAGCTTCTTGCGCCGCACGCCAGGCAAGCCGGAATCAAGCCAGAAGTCGCCATCGGCCGCACCTATCGCCCGAGTGACAACCGTAACCTTTCCGACTTGCGTGAAGGCGATACCGTCACCATCACGCTCCGCCCGGAATTCACAGCCAAAGCCATCGATGGCTGCTACCAAGTCACGGATAATCTCCCGGGTGGCTGGCAGGCCGTACTCGGAAATCCGTATGAATACACCACCGACTGGTATCCGTATGAATCTTTGAACGGCGCGGTCTCCTTCATGCACTGTGGTAAGCGGGCTGATGAAATCCGCTATACGGCACGCGTCGTCACGCGCGGAACATTCACTGCAGAAGCGCCTCTTATCCAGCACAGCCAATATCCATCCATCGCCTCGGTCGGCCAAGATGAAATTGTTATCGTGAAATGAAGCGCCTCATCATTCCATTGATTGCCTTAAGCCTCGCTCTCGCGGGGCTTTTGGCATACCGAGGGCAGTTTTCAGGTGTCAGTTTTCAGGTGTCAGTGGCAGAAAAAACGGAGCCGGTCTCTGGCTTCACTGAAAACCGAAACCTGAAACCTGACACCTACCCAATCGACGCAGATAAATTTCTCGTGCCGGAACTGTATGAATCGGCTTGGTCAACCCGGTTTGAAACACGTGCTTGCGAGTCCTATCGTGGAGCCATCGTAAACCATCACGCATTAGCTTCCGATCTCATTGTAAAAGTCATGCGCGAGTTGGCTCGCTGTCGACCCCAAACAGGAACCGTCATCATCTTGTCACCTGATCATTTCAACGCAGGTAGCGCGCCCGTTACAACGCATCGCAAATCCTATGCAACAGCTGGCGCCATCGTCACTGTCGATGAAAAATCCGTAGACCGACTCCTCGAAGCAGTCCCAACGGCAGGGGAGAGTACGGTACTTTTTGATCGCGAGCATGGAGTCGGCGTACTGATACCGTTTTTGCACCGCGTTCTACCTGATGCTTCGATCGTTCCTGTCGTCATAAAGTCCTCGATCACCAATGCTCAACGAGCAGAGCTCGCCAAGTGGCTCGAAGGTGAATCCAAGCGCGGAAATTTCATCCTCGTATCTTCGGACATGTCGCATTATCTGGACGATTCCGTCGCAATCAAAAACGACGAGGCTACCAAACAGGCCCTCGTCGATTCTGATATCAATTTTTTCTCCTCGGCCAAAGACGCTTTCACCGATAACGGACCCGCCATAGCCGCCACCATCGGGGCTTTACGCCCCAAGCGCTGGCTCCTGATCGACCAAGCGATCTCCAACGACTACGCAGGCTCGAGTGGCTTCACAACGACCTATCTCGTTGGCTTTTGGTATTAGGCCGCCAACAAACGCTTCACGACTTCCAGCGGCTCTTCCTTCATCAAATCAAGGTGCAATTGTTTTCCAACCTGTTCTTGAACCTCTGTATTTGAGTGATCAAGCACGGCATTGGCCAAGTCGGCGCTCATAACGAGATGGAGGGAATCGGCCACGCCTTCACCCATAATTTGCTCCAAGCGATCAACGAGCAAATGGATATACTCGTGCAGGCGGTTGTCATCGGAGAGCTCTTGTCCAATCACAAGTCCCTCATTATCGGAATGCGTATCTTTGGGGAGTGCGACCACATCGACCTCTTCCAAGGTCTCTCCATGAGCGAGCCAAAACTGAGCATGCACATGATCGGCAACCAGGATAAGTGAAGGATTTTCAAAGTGCTGGAGTTCTTGAGGAAGTTGCATAGCTAGGGGAGTTGTAAATGTTTCAGATAGTGGACAAACGGTTGTTCAAAATGGTGCTTGCTGCGCAGACAGCGGTCAATCGTGTCGAGTAAAGGGGTCTTGATCTTGAGTCTTCGCGCAAGTTTAACCGCTAAACCTGTCGCTGCAATCCCTTCTACGGTCCCAAGTCCTAAATCGCTCGGTACCTTGCTCTTGGCCCCGACCAAGCGCTCGCCGTAGGTACGATTCCTTCCATGCGGACTCATGCCGGTGACGATCAAGTCTCCCAAACCCGCCAATCCGGCCGCTGTATCAATATGCCCGCCGGCATTAAGAATAACATGTTCCATTTCTTCGACTGCGATCGCGAGCATCATGGCTTTTGCATTGGTCGGATACTGTAGACCGTCACAAAAGCCGAGTGCAATCGCATAGGGATTCTTGAGCGCAGAAGCCATACCAACGCCGATCAAGTCCGTCGAGGTTGCGCATTTGACCGTCTGCGTCTCTAAAAGTTTTTTGACGCGCTGAAGTACTGATTTCTCGCGTCCGGCGATGACAAATCCGGTGGGGGAGCCTGCGGCCATTTCTTTGGCAATAGCAGGTCCGCCCAATGTACAGACGCGGTTCCGTAATTCCGATGAAAGGATATTTGCCTCGCTCATCACGAGCGGTTTCAATGTCACTTCATCGAGTCCCTTGGTGATGCTGGCGATCGATTTAATCTTGCGTCCGAGAAACGGTTTGGCAAGTGTCATAACCTCGGCTACGGCAAATGATGGAACGGCAATAAAGATATCCTCGGCACCTTTTAGCACTTCGGCGATATCGGGGGATGCGGTGACATGTTTTGGAAATCGATGACCGGCCAAATATTTGGCATTACATCGATTTGCCCGCATGTCCGCTTCCACATCCGCCTCGATGCAATACAACCTGACGGGTCGTTTATGACGAGCTAGGTTCAGTGCCAGCGCCGAGGCCATATTCCCAGCACCCAAAATCGCAATCGGAGCTTTTGACATGCACAAGAGTATAAACGAAGGCCGCCCCCAGCGCGAGTGCGTTGGGGGCGGCTGCAGGAGAGGTTGATTCAGGAATGGGGGGGGTCAGCTCTTGTCAGTCAAGAACTGCTTGCCGTGGCCAACATCGATGCTGATCGGTACGCCGCTCGCGCAAAGCGGACAATCGGCAGCCTCCCAAGTGTCCTCCACGGACATCTCGATGAGGGAGCGCAGCTTGGAGACGCCTAGCGTCTCTGCGGTCACGCGTCCGCGATTGCAGATCGCCCCGACGCCCACAGGAATCCCTCCCGCGCGTCGTACCGCCTCGATCGTACGCTTGATCGAGCCGCCCGTCGTCAGGATGTCATCCACGACGAGGACCTGCATGTTGTGGAGATACTCGGGATACGGATCTCGGAACGTGAAGTTCTCGCCATCCTTCTCCGCAAACGCCCACGGCACGACGGTATTGCGCCAGATTGAGAGCGACTTGGCGGTACAAAGCGCAAGCGCAATCACTCCGAGCGCCGGACCGACGACGATGTCGACCGGATCGCTTATGAATGGCGTCGCGAGTTCGATGCACAGCGTGCTGAGCAAGATCGAGTCCGGGTACATCCGGATCTTGTTGATGTACACCGAGGAGTGCTTTCCGCTCTTGAGCACAAAGTGCCCCTGCATGATGCACTTCTTCTCTATCAGGATATCGATCGGCAGCTCCGACTTGGGCATGAATCCTCCTAAAGGTGCAGCCAAACCTTAGCCCAGCCTAACGCTTGTCGCAAATGTCTTTCTAGGCTAATCTCACGTCGCTACCTAAAAAATGTCCTGATAGTTCAACGGATAGAATACGTGGCTTCGAACCACGGGATGGGGGTTCGATTCCCTCTCGGGACACCATGGAAAAACAACTCGCAACCTCGAGTTGTTTTTCGTTATGTTCCGACTATTGACTATTTTCTTATTCAAGCTATATTCCATTCAGGCTTGCTGGATGAGGGCTCTCGTCACCTGGAGGCCGAGCTGGGCTCGGTAGGCAACAGCAAGTGGGTAGATCGGTCCTTCCTGACGCTGCCATCCCAAGACCCCGTGTCTAAAAAATAGGCATTTGGGGTCTTTCTATTTGTCTAGACAGTATTAAATAATAATGACAAAGTTTCATAGGAGGATGACAATGCGCTACGTAGAGAACCCTTCACTCAAGTTCGATGCCACGGATTTTGGTGCGCGAGTCGTGAACGGGACGCTCGAGGTACCGAGCGCTCTTTTCCAAGTTCTTCAAGAGGGTCATTGTCGCGGTGACCTGGAAAAAGGGCTTTCTCTCATGGAGAGCTCCCCCGCAACGGTCGGGTCTTGGCTCTCGCTTAGCCCGTTTGGCATGACGCAAGCGATGACGGGCTTGCTGAAGCATCTCGACGGTCATCTCGACAACGAGTTTCTGGATCTGCTGCGATCCCGTCTCGACGGCTCAAGTGAGCCTCTCAAAGTTGCCTTCGGCGCACGTCGGCCATAGACCGATAGGCAAAAGCACGAGCCACCCAAACTGGGTGGCTCGATTCGTTATTTATCCTTCTTCGCCGGCGTCGTTCTCCATCCCTTAGCATCCAACCCTGCATCCGCCGCCGATACCTGCGCTTCCTGCTTGCTCGTGCCTTTTCCTACGGCCACCAATTCCTTCCCAAGATATACGCCGATCGTAAATTCTTTTGCATGATCCGGACCGCTCTCCTCAAGGACTTTGTATGTCGGTGTCGTTCCAAGAAGTTCCTGTGCCGTCTCTTGAAACTTACTCTTCGCATCAACGTACAGCTCATCTTCCAAAATCTTTTTCAAATGGGAAAGAATATGCGACGTAATGAATTTCTCAGCAGCCTGCGTTCCGCCATCAAGATAAATCGCACCGATAATCGCTTCAATCGCATTCGCCAAAATATACAAACGGGCTTTTGAATTCTTGTCTTTAGCCTCGCCCTTGCTCATCAAAATGAATTCTTCAAATTGAAGGTTGCGGGCAATACCAGCCAGCGTAATCGCATTCACGAGAGCTGCACGCCAGTTGGTAAGATCGCCTTCATCATTGGCGTAATTCTTAAAAAGATATTCGGTAACGATCAATTCAAGAACAGCATCTCCCAAAAATTCGAGACGCTCATTGTGCGGGTAAGGATGGTCGGCGTTCTCGTTCAAGAACGATCGATGCGTGAGTGCCTGCAGGAGGATCGAGCGGTCACGGAAGGCGTGCCCCAGTCGTTCTTCCAGCGGGCCGAGGTCCGGAAGTGTTGGCATAATTACATGTTGTTAATCTGTGAGCCTTCATGTTTAGCCTGGATCTTGTCAGGCGTATCTTTTTTCTCTTTTGGTTTATCCGAGTCCTTGGTAATGCCTTGTGCGACTTGATCGCGATACACGGCTCCGAGAACACCGTTCACAAACTTTCCGCTCGATTCTCCGCCAAATGTCTTAGCAAGCTCGATCGCCTCGTTAATCGCCACCTTGCTCGGGATATCGTGATTGAACAAGAGCTCAAATGCACCGATACGCAGGACATTGCGGTCAACCGTCGTAATCTTGGCTAAAGGCCAATCCGGGGCAAACTTGGTAATCGTGGCATCGATATCAGCCTGATGCTTGATAACGCCATCGACAATCTTGGTCGCAAACTCCGTCTCATCAAATTCTTTAACAAACTCCTCAATATTTCGCTCGATCAGCTTATGCGCATCTCGTTCTCCGCCATAAAAATCCCACTCATACAAGGATTGCATGGCGAGAGCTCGGGCAAGATGACGATTGGACATAGGAGCAAAGGTGCGAACGATCGGTTTGAGGAAGTCTTACGCTTTCTTGGCACGTGTCTTAGCCTTCGGAGGAGCGGCTTTCTTGGTTTCGTGATCGTGCTCCTTCTCGTCGTGCTTGTGATCGTGCTGAGGCTTGGTCTTGGCCAAGGCCTTGGCAAGCTTGCGCTCGCGGCCTTTTACGTGAATGGCAATACCATTGTACTCCGTGGCGCCAGGGGCGGCACGGTGCATGCGATGCGTACGACCGGCCTTGTCAGTCGTAATTGAAGGCTTAGTTAACGCAAAATGTGAGGCGCGGCGGCGCTTGTGTGAGCTAGTTCGGCGATGGCCAGGAAGTCCCATATCAGATAAATCAGTAAATAGTTGCCTCAAGTCTAACAAAAAGCCGATTATTTTGCAAGGTTTGGAGAAATATGTGTATACTCTGCCACATCATATGGAACAAACACTTGTATTGATCAAACCGGATGGCGTTCAGCGCGGCTTAATTGGCACTATTCTTAGCCGTTTTGAGCAGGTTGGACTTAAGATCGTGGCCATGAAAATGGTTCACGCTGAGCAGGAAGACGTCGATAAGCACTATGCTCTGACGGAAGAATGGATGATGGCCGTCTTTACCAAGGCTAAAACCAAGTACGAGGCAGAAGGAAAAGTCTTCCCGTACGCCGATCACAAAGCCTATGGCGGCGAGATCAAGGCTGGCCTAGTCGACTTCCTCCGCTCCTCGCCGATTGTCGCCATGGTGCTTGAAGGCGAGATGGCTGTTTCCTTGGTCCGCAAACTCGTTGGTGCAACGGAGCCTGCCTCCTCTCCGGCCGGAACAATCCGCGGAGATCTCTCGCACGACACCTATGCGCTCTCCAACGCGCAGAACCGTCCGCTCCGCAACTTGATCCACGCCTCTGGCAATGTTCAGGAAGCCAACAACGAAATTCCGATCTGGTTCTCGGAAGTCGAGTTGCACAAGTACGAGCATGTGAACGATCGCGTGCAGTACGATGCCAAGTGGTTCTTGCCAGCAGAGTAAATAAATATTCAGTCCAAACAAACACCGATAGCGCAAGCTGTCGGTGTTTTTGCTACAATGAAATCATGTTCGCTCGTTTGAAGCGTTTTGGAAAAATAATCGGCCCCGGAGTCACAACCGGCGCCGCAGATGACGACCCGTCAGGGGTCGCGACCTATGCGCAAGCAGGCGCGCGTTTTGGTTATGCGCCTCTTTGGACGCTGTTATTCAGTTTCCCATTGATGTTTGCCGTACAGGAGATGTGTGCACGCATCGTACTCGTTACGGGAAAGGGGCTAGGAAGCAATATTCGCGAGTATTCCAAATCATTGGTCGTGCCGGTAGTCCTATTGTTGTTCATTGCAAATGTCGTAAATATCGCCGCAGATTTGTTGATGATGGCGGAAGCAGCTCGCCTCATTATTCCGGTTCCGACAACATCACTGCTGGTTGTTTTTACGCTGATCGGTCTGTGTCTCGAGATTTTTCTTTCCTACAAAACATACGCAAAGTATTTGAAGTGGCTGACACTCGCTTTGCTCGCTTACATCGCTGTCGCCTTTGTCTGGCCGATCGATTGGAACATGGCCGCAACCGCAACCGTTGTTCCCACCTTCGTACCGAGCCGCGATTTTATTTATTTACTACTCGCGATTCTTGGTACAACCATCTCGCCTTATCTTTTTTTCTGGCAAGGCGGACAAGAGTGGGAAGAGGAGCGTCAAAAACGTCACCAGCATAAAAAAAATGGAACCGATCGTAAGCTTGTGGGCGAGCTCCGTATCATGCGTATCGACACGGCGCTCGGAATGCTGCTGTCTAATATCGTCGCCTGGTTCATCTTGCTGACGGCAGCCGGCATGCTCCACGCCGGAGGAGTCGGTGAAATCCATTCCGCCGCTGATATTGCACGCCTCTTGGTTCCTGTCGCTGGTCACGCAGCAGGGCTCGTATTTGCCCTCGGTATTATTGGCGTTGGATTACTCGCTGTTCCGGTTCTTGCTGGTTCCACCGCTTATGCTGTTTCTGAAGGCTTTGGTTGGAAACTTGGCTTGGATAAGCCCTGGTTCCGTGCCCGTGGCTTCTACGCGGTAATCGCGTGCTCAACCTTGCTCGGTCTCCTTTTTGCCCTGATGGGTTTTGCGCCAATTGATCTACTGGTTGCTTCTGCTGCCTTAAATGGAGCTATCGCAGCTCCATTGCTCATGGCAATTCTCCTGATCGCAAATGATAAAAAACGCATGGGAGTCTGGAAAAACGGACTTTGGTCTAATATGTGGAATGGTTTGACGGTGATCGGACTCGGGCTGGCGACTGTCGCCCTTATCGTCCAAAGCATTCGGGTCTAGCCAAAATCGGGCTTTTGTGGAAATGTCGAAGCTCGTTCTTTCCATGAAAGGGATAGGAAGATGTCTCGAGAGAGACTTGCGCGTAAGTTTCCGAGCCTGATCCACCTGCGTGGCAGCGAGCTCGGTGCCATGGCTTCCGACCGCCACTCCGTCATGTATGGAGAGATCATCCGCTGGCGCATGCTGTTCGCCAAGCTCGACTCCGTCTCTGCCAAGGCCGATCGCCTCGGCTGGTCGGACAAGATCAAGATGGAGACCCTGCTCCAAACCTTCCACGATCACTTTGTCGGCAGCCTTCGTCGTGCAAGCGGTCGCAAGACCGTTCCGATGTACCGTGGGCTACCGGCAGACTTTGACCGCAACTATGCGATCTGGCGCGACTCCTGCCGTGACGTCGAGGAAATGTACGACTACCTGCTGTCGTATCTTCCGCGTCTGCTGGAGGTGAATGGCCAGAATCGCGATCTGCATCACATGCTGCGTCGTCCGGAAGAAGTCCGCTCGACGCACAATCCGATCAAGCTTCTCGATATCGCGCGAGCGCCTTTGCCGCCGGGGCGTGAATGGTCGGACTGGGCATGGGTCAAGCGCTCCGCGCAGACCAAACTCGTCCTCGCGCAATCGTTCTTTGAGTATCGTCGCGCCGGTTACGCGCAGGCGACGCTCGAGGATGAGACCGTGCAGATCAAGCGCATCTTGGAGCAGACCCTGTTCCAGCGCGGTTCCAAGGAAAAGGTGAAGATCGTCGCAACGCTCGATCCGGAGCATGCGTTTGCCTGCAAGGAATACCGCTACGCCGCACCGCGCGAGTCGTCGCTTCCGTCCGATACGCAGTTCACCGTCGAGACCAATCGATACAAGCTGCGCGGGGAAGACATTCCGACCCTGTTCTTCATCCGCCCCAAGCGCTTTCCGGTGCTGAAAGGCCTGATCAAGGACATCCGCTTCCCGCAGCTCGCCAACATCGGCGACGGCGTCGCCATGACCTTTGTCATCGACTCGGAAGCCGATGTCGATGCGGTGGTCTCGGCCGTGCGTCAGGTCCTCGTGCCGTGCCCCGGATCGGTCTGCGATCAAGACTCCAATCTCGGCCACCGAGAAGGCCGCAAGCTCGATGAGCGCAACGGTTCATCAAGCAAGCGCTTCAAGGCGATGAAGTACAACGCGCTCGTCGCCGACCGCGTCGTCGAAGTGCAGTTCATGTCGATTCGCGACTTCATCGACAGCAGATGCCGTCACGATGACGCGCATCACGGCTGCTACAAGCTCCTGCAGTACATCCGGGACATCTTCTTCATCTTGTTTCCGGAGGCGTTGACCGACGTCCCGTGGCCCGCCGACTTTGTCACCGTCGACGACGTGACGTTGCCGCGCACCAACGCCGACATCTGGCACCAATTCGTCGCCCACGTGCGCGCCCACGACAACAAAGGCAAGTTCTGAACTCGAGCCCCCCGAAGTACTTCGGGGGGCTTCTGCTTTACATCCGATGCGAAGCATGGAATATTTGAAACAGGCTGGTGTGAGGATTCGGGCTAATGTTCGACTCGTGGGATCCGGTCTGCGTATTTGCTGAGGCAAAAGGGCGACGATCCCGGGCGGCTTACCACCTCTGTAGCGGCAGCGTCGGTTCATTCTGGCGTAGCGGGCTACAGGTACGGCCTTGGCCCCATTTGACTGAGCCGAATACCTCATGCCGGTCTTTTTTTGTTTGGAAAAAAGAAGAACGACCCTGTGAGTAGGGTCGTCCCTCATGGTGCCGAGAGCCAGGATCGAACTGGCGACGCAAGGATTTTCAGTCCTTCGCTCTACCACTGAGCTACCTCGGCGCGTGGTATTTTTGCTCGCAGACAGTACCAAATGTCGCTAGAAATGTGAAGAGGGAGGCTATATCAGCCTCCCTCTAGTCAGCCGGCCGCTTGTCGTAGCGGGATTCCGTTCATGAATCTCGCGATGCCATTTTTGGCTTCTGGGAAATGATGGAAACGGACGTTGGTGATGTTGGGTAGATGGTAGAGGGGGTCGCCGGGGAGGTGAACGCCTTTCGGTTCCTGCAGAAGGGCAAGGACCGGACGTCTCTCCATGGATGCAAACATGACGATGGCGCCTCGCAAATCATTTTGGCCGTCGCGGACAACGACGACACAGTCTGACTTGATAACGAGTGGCAAAATCTCGGCAAAGAACGTGGGCGCGAGCTCGACCGACTTTGTGTCGGGTGCTGGCGTCTGAGCGCGGGGAAAGACACCGCTCGTGCTCTTCTTGAGAACTTGGCCAAAGGTAGAGAGTTCCGCAGAAATTTCTTCGTGGAGATCTTTCTGCGTGTCGATGAACTTGGCTGTTTGCGGGTCGATCATCGCCCCTGCAACCGTCAGCTGACGCGCGATCAGCAATATCTGTCGCATAGAAACCTCCGCTCATGAAGCATAGCACAGGAGCGTCTTGCCTAAAAAAAGCATTTCAAGTAGATTTCTCCCGTTCGCGGGTGTCGTATAATGGCTATTACCACAGGTTTCCAACCTGTTGACAGGGGTTCGATCGATTCCCCTCACCCGCTCCAACAAAAAAGCTCCCGACGCGGGAGCTTTTTTGTTTATTTATTTGATGATGTTCGTCACCTCGACAACCAATGTCTTCAGATAGCGACCCTCCGGAAACGCGATGCGCTCGGCATGATCGATGTCATGTCCAAGTTCCGCAATCAATCGCACATCGCGGCCAGCCCGTCCTGCGGCAATACGCAGCATCGACTTGAATTCATCAGGAGTCACGCGTCCGGAACAAGAGCTCGTCACGAGAATGCCGCCTTGGCCAAGACGCATCAAGCATTCCATATTGAGTTTTGTGTACGCATCGAGCGCGTTCTCGGATTGCGTGCCCGTTTTTGCAAAAGCCGGCGGATCACACACGATCAAATCATAGGGTGCGCCAGCAAGTTCGCGTTCGCGAATCAAATCCATCACATCGGCCTCGAGCAAAAGGAATTGGCTTTCATCTTCTGGATCAAATCCATTCGCTTTCAAGTTTTGCTGCGCAAGTTCCAACGCCGATTCTGACAAATCAACCGTCGTCACAAAACTCGCACCGCCTTTGGCCGGCATGCACGCTAAATCCGCCCGTATATCCAAAGAGATTCAATACATGTTTGTCCTTCGATAGCGTTCCAACGCAAGTGACGGCGTCTCGCGCTGATCAAGAAAGAATCCCGTTTTCTGTCCGCCAAGAACATCGGCCAAAAATGTCAGACCATGTTCCTTAAATGCGACCGGCTTATCGATCTCACCGTGACGAACAATCGGCTCAATCATCTGCAAACCATCGCGCAAACGCGACTCGATGTCGGAGCGCTCCACGATCGCGCGTGGCTCAAATACT
This sequence comes from Candidatus Uhrbacteria bacterium, assembly GCA_016699205.1. Classification (NCBI taxonomy): domain Bacteria; phylum Candidatus Uhriibacteriota; species Candidatus Uhrbacteria bacterium. The sequence continues at coordinate 516,135 of CP064964.1, read as the reverse complement.
TCCTGTAACGCCTGGAGAATCTCCGTACGCAAACGATCCATACCGGCCGTATGAATCTGCATGACGATCACATCCGCATAGCGATCCACAATCAATCCTGGAATGCCATCCGACTCGGCATACACAACGCGATACCCATCCGTATCCGCAGGAAGATGTGTCTTTTTCCAGGTATCGATGGCACGCAACTTCTCGATAAACCAATCCGTATCGATCACAGCTTTGCTATCGGTCGTCAGCATGCGGATACGGATCGACGCACCCGCGCCCCATGTTCCAAGGCCGATCGAATCACCTTTGGCCGACTGCACTAAAACAAGCTCGCCATTAGCCGGAGATGGCTTTGGTTCTTTGGCAATCGCTTTGGAAAAAATCCAAGGATGACCCGCGCGTACTGGCGTGTCTCGGCCCGGCAATAATGTGGCGATGGGGTAGTTCATAAATCACGCGATGTGTAGCACGATTTTTCGATTCTGTCGAGGGTTCTTATAAAACAATAAACGGCCCGACAGATGTCGGGCCGTTATAGCGGTAGGCCTGTACTAGCTGGCGATCGGGGAGTGAAAGGAGAATCCGTTGCCATGCTCTGTGGCGGAGGAGAGGATGATCTCCCGCATGGAAGGTATGACATTGTCGTTCGTGTCGAGGAACCCGAGCTCTGCGAGTTTCCACTGGCAGCCGATGAAGAACTCGTGATTCTCGTCCCGACACCTCATAACGAGGTCGTTCAAGAGAATCGCTCCGTTCTTCATGTCTTCCTGCATTTCCTTGACCTTGGACATGACCTGCTTCACGAGGAAGCTCGAGACCCTATGGCCGGACTTGAGCGTGACGACCGGCGACTCGTCTGTGAGCGAGGACTGGAGCTCCATGGATACCCCCGTTAAAGGTGCGTGGGTTGGAATTAATGCCACAACCAACTGTTTTCGTCAATAACGAAAGGGTAAAACAAATCCGCCTTTCGGCGGATTTATTGATGGTCGGGCTGGTGGGACTCGAACCCACGACCCTCTGCTCCCAAAGCAGATGCGCTAGCCAACTGCGCTACAGCCCGATGAGTCCCAGCATCCTAGACGAAATCATCAAAAAAGAGAAGACCCCGATCCAGTACGTCGGATCGGGGTCAGAATAGCGCCGGGCAGGGCGCCGCACTATCAGTTGCCAGCCTGGACTCTGGCAGCTTTAGCTCTTCATGCGTCTTGATGTCGCGCTTCCGGAGGTCGGGACACAACATCACCTGCCCTAGGATTTCGCCCTTGCGGACGCGATTTGGACGGATCCTTATACAGCTCGCGCGGTGAGCCACCGCGTCCGCTGGTCGGGGATAAGCTCGCCTTCCAAATTCCTGTACGTAGGTCAGAATCTCACATATTCCGTGTTTTTCGTCAACGGGTTAAGGTGCTTGTATCTATGCGACTCGTTGTCGACGCCAGAATGATGGGAGCCGGGAAAACCCGCGGTATTGGACGTTATATAAAGGAGATAACCGACCACATCCGCCCAAAACTGACACAAAACGATGAACTCGTGCTGCTGGAATCCTCAATTACTTGGTACGGCTTAGCCGAACAGCTCCGTTTTCCTTCAGTTATCCGCGCCGCCAAACCCGACCTCCTCTGGGTTCCGCACTGGAATGTCCCGCTTCTCTATCGAGGCCCGCTCGCCATCACCATCCATGATCTTCTTTTGCGGCATCAACCCGCGAGCGCCAAAGCTTCCACGCGTGGTCCGATCATTTCTTGGTTAAAGCGGCTCGGTCATCGCATCGTTCTATCAAACGCGATTCATCGCGCTTCAATCATCCTCGTCCCCACGCAAGCGGTTGCCGATGATATAAAAAAATATTACCCATCAGCATACAAGAACGTTGTTGTAACAGGGGAAGGACTAAGTGCAGTGGTCAGTGATCAGGTGTCAGGTGTCAGTACTGACCACTGGCCACTAAAAACTGAAAACTATCTTCTCTACGTCGGTTCCGCATATCCGCACAAACGTCTCGATCTGCTCATTGATAGCTGGTCGATCATTTCAAAAAAACATCCGCAGCTCTCGCTTGTCATCACCGGCAAGGACGATGTATTTCTCTCACGTATCAAATCCCAGGTCCAAAATAATGGCGTCAAGAATGTACTCTTTGTCGGTTCGCCTGACGACCAAGAGCTCGCAACGCTCTATTCCAACGCTTCCGCCTTTGTCTTCCCGACCTCGTTTGAAGGTTTTGGCCTACCGCCAATCGAGGCGCTTTCAGCCGGAACGCCAGTCATCGCCTCGGATATTCCGGTGCTGCGGGAAGTCCTACCCTCGGAAGGCGTTTTCTTCTTCAAGTCTGGCGATAAAGATGGTATGATTACGGCGATCGAAAGCTGCCTAGCCGACCTCCCAAAAGCCAAGTCGGAAGCCCACCAAGGAGGCCAGGAAGTACGCCGTCGCCATCGCTGGGAAGACGCGGCAGGCAAGACGCTCGCCGCACTCCGCTCCATCGCACACCATCATTGATCATTCCCCATGCCGCGCTCCAAGCGACAACCTAAAAACCAAAGACCCGAGTGGCGCGTCATGAACGAGCGCTCGCGTCTGGAGAGTCAGCTCGCCAACGTGGTCGAGCATGTCGAGGTTGATTCGGCATCGGTTTCAATGTCGGTAGAAACGGAAATAATTAAATCCAGCGTCCAGGAAACAGCGCCACTGCAAAATCCGATTCTCGATTTGGACATCGCGCTTGTCCAAAAAATTGTACGTGTCTCGCACGCCAAGCGTTTGGAAGTCCGACAAGGGGATCACAGCGCAAGCGCACATGTTTTGCCGGTTGTCCGCCCGGCTCGCGCTCACAAGCCGGAACTGCATCAGCCAGTCATGGCAGAGATTCACAAGTGGAGCGCTCCCTACGACGCACCCGTCTCCCTCGACGCGCTCGCCGCCGCCGCATCCGACTTGTCTTTGGTTCAGCCCGACCCGCACTGGTACGTCGAGCAATACACGCCAGGCGAGGCCGAGACAGCTTTTCAGGAACGCTATCGCTGGTGGAACAGAATTCGCGCGCCTTTCATTACCTGGGAACATGCGGATTTGGGTGAAGCTAAGCCTCGACCAGTCCAAGTCGCGGAGAAAAAGCCTTCCATCGCTCAAGAAATCGTCGCTTTTGAACATAAGGTCGAGGATGCTGTTGAAGAAATCCGTGAAGACGTCGAGCAGGTCATTACCAACACCGAGCAAGCTTGGGGTGCACCTGTTTTGGTGCCGCGTTTGGCGCCTTTGCGTGTCGTTGCCGGTTTTCTGGGTCTCGCACTCTTTGTTTCATTGCCAGCCGGAGCCGTCTCTCTCGGACGTTCGCTTTCTGCATCTTGGACATCGATTGAAGGCAATAGCCGCGCCGCTATCGATGAAGCAAAAGCGATGGAATGGGGGAATGCCGCTGCTTCTCTCGCTGAAAGCGACCGCGCATTGAATCGCGTTAACGTACTCGCGGTTGCTGTTTCTCAAGCGCTCCCGCAAACACGCGATGCCTACGCTTCAGCCCGCGCGCTCGTTGCCTCCGGACAAAAAGCTGCAGAAGCCGCCGGCATGCTCGCCAAAGGCGCGGACAAGGCAAAAGACGGAATGATCCGCTACCCGGTAGAACGCATCCGTCTCATGCAGACGTATATCGAAGCCGCCGCTCCGCTTTTGGAAGACGCGGTTAGCTCGATGTCGCGCGTGAAGTTGGAATCGTTGCCGGCCGATGTTCGTCCGCAAGCAGAAGAAGCGCAGGAACTGCTTTCCAAAGTACAAACCGGTTTGCGTGAATTACGCGTTCTCTCGGCTTTCGCTGCCGCCGCAGTCGGAGAAGAATCGCAGCGCCGATACCTCATTGTCTTTCAAAACCCAGCTGAGCTCCGTCCAACCGGCGGTTTCATGGGTTCGTACGCAGAAGTCGTGTTTGATCGCGGAGAAATCAAATCGCTTTCCGTACCAGGTGGCGGCCCTTACGACCTTCAAGGTCAGCTCAAAGCTCGTGTCCGTGCGCCAGGCCCGATGCGCCTCATTGCCGATCACTGGGAATTCCAAGACGCCAACTGGTTTCCGGATTTCGCCGCCTCGGCCCAAAAAATCAACTGGTTCTGGAGCCAAGCCGGCCAGCCGACGCTCGATGGCATTCTCACGGTCAACGCTCGCCTTGTTGTAAACCTGCTCAAAATTACGGGTCCGATTGAAATGCCGGAATACGGCAAAGTCATCACCTCGGAAAACTTCATGCAGGAAGCCCAGCTCGCCGTTGAGGTCGAGTATGATCGCGAGGAAAATAAACCAAAAAAATTCATTGGCGATTTGATGGCAAAATTGCTCGAGCGCATCAGCAAAGCGTCCAATGAGCAATGGATCGATATTGCAAAACTCGGAACGGATGCCTTGGTTGAAAAAGATATTCAAGCTTGGTTCACGCGCGACAATGAGCAAGAGCTCTCCGACCGCTTTGGCTGGTCGAGCCGTCTCAAAACGGTTCCTGGCGATAGTCTTGCCGTCGTAAATACCAACATCGGCGGACAAAAATCCGATCTATTGATCGATGAAAAAGTCGAGCACGCCGCAACCATCGCTCCGGACGGCTCCATCACCGATAAAGTCACCATCACGCGCACGCATCGCGGACAAAAAGGACAGATTTTCCATGGCGCTAACAATGTCACCTATCTGCGCGTGTATGTTCCGCAGGGAAGCGAGCTCATCGCCGCTTCAGGTTTCAATCCGCCTGCACAAAACCTGTTTGAAACCCCGCTGCCAACCGATCCGGAAGACCAAGATGTGGTCGCAAATGAATCGCGTCCCCGCATTGGCCCTGGCAATGTCCGCATCACCGATGAATTTGGCCGCACGGCATTTGGCGGATGGATTCAGCTCGAGCCGGGCGAGACAGAAGTCACGGAAATCGCCAACCGATTACAAGAGGGTGTTGGTCGAGCTTCCAGCGCCCGCAGACCGGCTTACGTTCTCCAGCTCACGAGTCAATCGGGTAAGCCTGAGCGTGTTATTAAGTCTTCCGTTGCCTTACCGGCCGAGTGGCAAGTTTCTTGGGCTAACAACAATCAGCCAACGATCGGTTATGATGGGCTCTGGAACCGCGATACGGTTGTCGCCGGATTATTACAAACGCCATGACGACGCCCTCCTCAGGACATTCAAAAAAACGCCTTCCGCCTCCGCCTCCACGCCCATGGAAGAAGGCGTTTTTTTCCTATTCCGAGGATGAAACCGATGACAGAAAAAAGAAAGGCGATGAAGTCGCCAGGGGATTGGAAAAAATCTATCTCGCAGAAGGCGGCAAAAAAGATCTTGCTACGCTCGAGCACTCCAAGCCGCATCGCATCCGCCGATTTTTCACCTGGCTGCTTGTTTTGTGTGCGATGACGAGCGCCGTTGCTTGGCTCGGTCTTGTCTGGCTCCAGCCAAATACGGAAATCGATGATCTCGGTCTTGAGGTAGCGATTGAAGGTCCTTCATCGATCACGCTCGGCCAAGAACAATCGTTCGTCGTGAAGTATCGCAACCGTGCCTTCCAGCCTGTTTCCGATGCCGAGCTCCGTCTCGCCTGGCCCGCCGATTTCCAAGTGACCTACACCGACCCATGGCCAACGGAAACCCAGAACACGGCCTGGAAACTTGGCATGCTCGCTCCGGCGGCAGAAGGTCAGATCACGGTACGGGGTATTTTCCTTGGATCACTCGGCGCTAAAAGCGCATTTCAAGCCATCGCCACCTATCGACCCTCCGGTCAAACTCGTTCACGTGAATCCCTCGCCACGCAATCGCTTGATTACGGCGCTTCGGTTTTTGATGGACGCGTTCTCTTGCCCGCCAAAACCATTGCTGGCGACCAAGTGCCTTTTACCTTTGAACTCGCCAATCGCGGCAGCCAAGAATTATCCGGCTTGATCGTCCGCTACGCATTTCCAACAGGCTTCATCCCAACAGCTTCAACAGGTACCACACTTTTGCCGACAGCTGATGGTCATGAATGGGAACAGACGCTCTCGACGCTCGCCCCCAGTGCTACAAGCACATGGAATTTCGCGGGCTCCTTTGTCTCCGGTAGCTCCGGTGAATCCGTTTTTAAAGTTCGCGTCGGTCGATTGCGCGGCACAGAGTTCCTCACGCTCTATAGCCAGGAATCGATGGTCCCGGTCTTGGCTGGCGACCTAAGTTTACGCATGGTCGCCAACGGTTCCGACTCCGACCGCACCATGCAGCCGGGCGATTCTCTGCGTATCGCTATCGCCTATAAAAATGTCAGCCCGGAAACGCTCGGAAATGTAACCGTAACATTAGGCGTCGAGTCTCTCGTGAACGGCGTATCGGCCACAGGTACAACTCTCGTCGATTGGACCGAGCTTGAAGCCTCCGCGCGCGGCACAACAAGTACTAAACCCCGCATCCAGACCATCCGCTACGACAAAAATACCATTCCGGATTTTGCCGAGCTGGCCCCCGGAGAAGAGGGGACCATTGAAGTCACGCTACCCTCGCTCGGCGTGACCAGCGGAACCAAGGACGCGCTGATCAGCCTCGACCTCACAGGTACGCTCGCGACCGTCGGCAAGGATAAAGTGAACCGCGTTCTCCGCGCCAACCCGATCCGCGTCCGCTATCGCACCGACGCCGACGTAAAAGCCATCGCCCGCTATTTTACGGAAGAAGGCGCACCGCTCGGAACCGGTCCATTGCCGCCAGTCGCCGGAAAAACCACGGTCTATCGTATTGAATGGTCGATCGAGAAAAAACTCCACGGTCTCGATAATCTCGAGGTCTCCGCAGCCTTGCCGCCCAATGTTGCTTGGAGCGAGCAGTCGCTCGTTGATGCAGGTGATATCGTCTATGAAGAAGCGACGCGCACCGTTCGCTGGAAATTAAACCGCATGCCAGAGGATATCCGTGATTTAACCGCCCGCTTTGATATCTCCCTCACACCTTCTGACCTCGATATCGGCCGCTTTGCCCGCTTGCTCGGCGAGACGCGTTTAACGGCTACCGACGCCGCAACCACCGAGCCTTTGGTACGCGCCAAGCCCGCTCTCACAACAGATTTGATCAGCGACGAATCCGCAGAAGGTAAGGGTGTGGTAAAAAAGCCGTAAGATTGACAAAACATTATTATTGTGATGAGGTGCGGATATGGGTGACACGATGTCGTACGGCGAACAGGCATACAGGCTCTTCATGGATCTTCCGAGGGGGCTTACCCTTCCGGAGACGCAGCTCGCATCTCTGCAGAACAAGATGAACGACCACCTCGGCTACCGAGGTTCCGACTTCATCCGTCTCGAGAGCGCTCACGACCTGAAGACGCTACCCGAGGCCGCCGCCATCGCCGCCATCGCTGTCATGCCCACCATGAAGCAGACTCCCACGCCCTCCGTGGGGGACATCGCTTCCATACTCTGAGCGCTCGCGCTTTCCGTCTCTACGCCCCGGTCCAACATAGGTTGGTCCGGGGCTCGTCGTTTTTATGCTATTCTTTGGCCAGTATGGACGGAGAAATTCGCCAAGAAAAACCCGCCGCTCTGAGGCAGCGTGACCGCTCGCGTTCCGAGCTTGTTCGGCTTAGGGATGAGCTTCCGCCGGAGAGCAAGAAGCGGAAGATTATGGATGGGCGCCTCGAGCTTTTTGATGCCCAACATGATAATACGGGTTCATGGAAAGGTGACTACTTTGGCCGCGACATGGTCGAGGACTTAACCAAGCGTGGCTTTGAAGGGGAGGGGGAAGAGCAAATACTTGCCCCCCGTCCGGAAGATCTCAAAACACATTACCTCCTCGTAAACATGGGTGAGCTTGATCGCGTGAATGCGGAAGGAGATCACTCAAGTGGAGACAAGGCGCTTGAAGCTGCCGCGGCTCGTATTAGAAAGACGCTCGCGACTGTCCTCAAGCCCTCCCAGTTTGACGTCTATCGAACATCCGGAAATGACTTCAGTGTCCGTCTCAAAAATGCCGATCGCGCAACGGCGGAGAAAATTACGCACGCTCTCAGCGATGCAAAAGACGCCCTAGCTGCCATCGGTCCCGACGCTCCAATGGAAGCAAGTTTGGCGAGCCAGTCCGACATGGTTGGAATCATCAATGCGCTGAAGCCGGAAGAACGTAAGGCATTATTTTCTGCGGAAAAGCCGGAAGGTCCTGCTATCGGCGTCGTGAAGGAACTGTTGCAGCAACAGAACGATCGCCAAAAAGTGGAAAGCCGCATGAAGCGCATGCAGGAAATGATCGATACGCAACCGGCAAAGGCCGAGGAGTTTTATTTGAAGTATCAAAAGGTGCTCGCAGAATTATTTCGAAATGCGGATGAAAAGGACCCGCCCGATTTTGAAACATTCCAACAGCGATTTGCCGCGGCCGATATCGACGCCAGACACCGCCTCGCGGAGAGTGAAGCCCGCCGGCAGTACGCAAGCCGTCGTGACACCCAGCGCGGCATCGATAGAACGCTCGGCGAGTTTGCCGCCCAGCAGAAGCTCGGTATCCCGGGCTTTCCTGATGTGATCTTGAAGGGCGAGGCGTCGGCGGCGGAGCGTACGGAGAATGGATTTGAACCTCCCAAGCCAACACGCGGCTTTGCCGAGATCGCCAAGAAGCGCGCCAAGGTCGATGAACTCAAAGCCGCCGGCGCAGACGCCGACGATATCGAGCTCGCCGTACTCGATGCGGAAATTGAAGCCGCCGACCGCAATCCGGCCACGGGTCTTGCGGAACGCGGCCGCATGTTCAAGCAGATGGAAAGCGGTTTAGAGAGTGGGAAGCCCGTCGGCGTCGTCTACATCGACCTCGCGTTCCTGAAGTATTTCGATAAGGAAGGAAACGATAAGACCGGAAACATCGCGATTAAAAAAGCCGCGGAACTTCTCGACGGAATCGCCGCGGAAGCATCCAAAGAAGGAATACTCGTGGAGGCGTATCGCGTCGGTGGCGATGAATTCGCCTTTGGCATCACGGGCGGTGGCGATGATGCCGCGGAACGCATTAAAGAAATGATACTGGCCCGCCAGCATGAGGCTGCGGCAATCCCGCTTCAGGGCGATGCGGCTCTTGGGAAGTTTTACAAGCAAAAATTGTCGTTCAACTTTGGTTCGCTCGGTCCTTTGGATCTAGAGGGGATGCGCAAGCTCGTCGCCGACAATGGTTTGCCGATGAATTCCGAGCCGGGATCAAAAGAAGAGCGCAACGAACTCGCCGAGTACGCGCTCCGCTTTGCCGACAAGCAGCTGGAAATTCAAAAAGGCTTCAACCGCATCAAGCTACTCGTCGAGGAAAAGTGGGCAGGGGAGAAGTCGGGGGACATGATGCGTTACGAACAGCTCCTGAAGTACTCGCAGAAAGCTATTTTTGGTGCGGAAGGCGAGTTGCTGATTAAACAGTTGTCGACCAAAGGCGAGGTGGAAGGCGAGGAAGTCCTCAAATTTGTCATCGATCAAATCAAGAAAAAGGGTGCCACCAAGGAAAATTACGAGGATTCGATCGATAAAGTCATTGATGCGCGAGTCCGTGAGCTCTATTTTGACCAGCAGATCAATGGCTTGAAGCATAAGATCTCGATTTTGGAGGGGGAACTATCGCATACCAAGGTAGAAAACATCAGTCTGAAGCAAAAAGTCGCGGAATTGGAGCAGGAAGTCCAAAACGTCTCCAATTTGAAGCAGCGCATCCTTGCATCCTAGGGCTTTACCAATAAAGAATTGTGGTATACTCAGGGAATTAACAGTTTATGAATTTGTCCCGACGCCGACCCGGTTCCGTGCATATCAATGCCCCGTCTTTTCCGACGATTTCTCAGCCAAGCGTCTATCGCCGTATCGCTTACACATTCATCGCGCTGACCGTGGTGATCGTGTTGGCTGTTTTGTGGCTGACATCGGTCAAAGCGGAAGTGTTGGTAAAGGTGAAACGCGACCGCGTGCGTCTCGATGGCGTCGTTGAGGTCGCCAAAGAACCAAAAACGGGACAAATTCCTGGCCGCGTTGTTCAGGGCGTATTTGAAAAGGTCCAAGAGTTCCCGGTTCTCGGTGCCGCCGGCGAGCCAGTCGATCCCACAAAGGCTCCGACGACCACTCCTGCGCCTGTCGTGACTCCGGTACCTGTCGTAAACGAGAACGTGATTGCTAAAGGTACGGTACGCATCGTTAACAAATACTCAAAGTCCCAAACCTTGGTAAAGACAACGCGTCTGCTCACAAGCGATAACAAGCTCTACCGCATCGACGCACAGGTCGTTGTCCCGCCAGGTGGGGAAGTGTCGGTCGGTGTATACGCCGATAAGCCAGGAAGCCAATTCGTGCTCACCGGTCCGCAGAAATTCACGATTCCAGGACTCTTTGTCGACATTCAACAATACATCTACGCCGAGTCCGACGCTGCTTTCCAAGCGGTAGCTCAGGATTCTGCCGCTGCAACCAAGCCGGTCACGCCTCCAGCTTCTTCTGCCGCGACAACGACAAAGCCAAAAGCTGGTAAACCGGTCATGCAGAGCGATCTCGACCGCGCAGAAAAATCCCTGACCGACACCGTCCTCAACCAAGCAATGAAATCTCTCGCCGGTGAAGTCGGAAGCACCACCAACTTGGAAGTCGTGTACGTCGTGAAAGTCGTTGATCGCAAGTTCATGGTTCGCCCAGGCGACGTCGCTGAGAACTTCCTCGCCTCCATCAAGCTCGATGTCACCGCCGTCTACTACGGAAAAGAGGATATGCAGACCTTGGTTCGATCCCGTCTCCGCGAGCGTGTCCCGACCGGCCGAGAATTCTTACCGTTCGATAGCGGCGCCATTACCTACTCGCTCGAGTCATCCGATATTGCGCAGGAAATCGCCTCCATCCGCGTTTCCGCCGACGCTGCCTATCGCTTGAGCCCAGCCAGTCCTTTGCTGCAGAAGTCTGTCATTGCGGGGAAGAGTAAATCAGAAGCGGAGAGCCTGCTGCGAGCCGTAGAAGGGGTGGAATCCGTAGAAGTAAAAATCCAACCAGCGTGGATCGATTCCGTGCCAAGTCTCAAAGACCGCATCGATCTAAAAGTGGAATAACCAATAGAATGCTTGACCTCGGTCAAGCATTTTGGTTTCATGGTGACATCCCCGGCCTCACCAACCGGCGCAAAAAACAATCGATACCAAGAGCGGTCTGACCTCGGTCAGGCAATTCGGGTGGAACCCCCCGACGAACGTCGGGGCCCGACGAAACACATAGGCTGTTTCGTTTTTTGTTTCATGAATAATCCCTTCACTATGGACTATCCGATAATGACTCGCCGCCACTCCGCGGCCCATGTTATGGCCGCTGCGATCAAACGCGCCTTCCCAGAAGCCAAGCTCGGCGTTGGCCCGGCCATCGAGAGCGGTTTTTATTACGATATCGATATCGGTCGCCCGGTTACTCCGGAAGATTTGAAATTGATCGAGAAAGAAATGCAGCGCATCCAAAAAGAAAACCCCGCCTTCACCCGCGAGGAAGTCTCGCTCGATGACGCGATCAAACTTTTTTCAGAACTCGACCAGACCTACAAAGTAGAATTGTTGAACGATTTGAAGACCAAAGGCACCACAAAAGTTTCTGCCGAGGAAGCTCAAGACGTTGACCCACAGAATGTCGGCGTCATTACGATTTATCGCACCGGCGATTTCATCGATCTTTGCCGCGGCCCTCATGTCACGGAAGCCAGAGAAATTGGCGCCTGGAAATTGAACAAGGTCGCCGGCGCCTATTGGCGCGGCAATCAGGAGAACGCACAAATGCAGCGCATTTACGGACTCTGCTTTGAAACCAAAGACCAACTCAAGGAATATGAGACGATGATGGCGGAAGCCGAGAAGCGCGACCATCGTAAACTTGGTGCCGAGCTTGATCTCTTCACCTTCTCACCGCTCGTCGGCTCCGGCTTGCCACTCTTCACCTCGCGCGGAACCATTCTCCGCCAAAATCTCACTGACTTCATCTGGGAATTGATGCAGCCATACGGTTACGAGCGCGTCATGATCCCGCATATCGCCAAAACCGACCTCTACAAGACATCTGGCCACTGGGACAAGTTCGAGGATGACCTCTTTCACGTCTCTAGCAAGAAAACCGATGAAGCATTCGTCTTGAAGCCAATGAACTGCCCCCATCACACGCAGATCTTTGCTTCCAAGCCCCGTTCCTATCGCGATCTCCCGATCCGCATGAGTGAAGTCACGACCGTTTATCGCGATGAAAATACCGGCCAGCTCCAAGGTCTCACCCGCGTCCGCTCCATTACGCAGGACGATGCTCACGTTTTCTGCCGCGCCGACCAAGTAAAGGATGAGGCGCTTGCCATCTATCGCATCGCTGAAGCCTTTTACGCGGGTTTTGGCATGAGTTTCCACCGCGTACGCCTTTCCGTCCGCGACCCGGCCCACCCGGAGAAATATCTTGGTGAAGGACATGTTTGGGATGCTGCAGAAAAAGCGCTTGCAGAAGTCATGCAGTCTGTCGGCCGTGATGTGGAGATCGGAGAAGGGGAGGCAGCCTTCTACGGCCCCAAGCTCGACTTCATGACCAAAGACGCGATCGGCCGCGAGTGGCAATTGGCCACGATTCAGCTCGACTTTGTCCAACCAGAACGCTTTGGCCTCGAGTACGTCGCCACCGACGGCACCCATCAGCGCCCTGTGATGGTTCACCGCGCCATTCTCGGCTCTGTAGAACGCTTCATGGGTATTATGATCGAGCACTACGCTGGCGCCTTCCCGCTCTGGCTCGCTCCGGTTCAAGTCGGAATCCTTCCCGTTGCTGATCGTCACATCGATTTCGCAAACGAACTCGCCAAAGAGCTCCGTGCCCAAGGCTTGCGAGTCGAGGTAGACGCTTCAACGGAATCCGTCGGCAAGAAAATCCGCAACGCGGAGAAGATGAAGCTTCCACGCATGCTCGTTGTCGGCGATAAGGAAGCAGAAGGCGGTCCGCTCACCGTCCGTGTACGCGGAGAAGCCGACCAAAAATCCATGGACAAGGCAGACTTCATCGCCGATGCCATCAAATCGATCAAAGAACGTCTTGCCTAAAACAAAAATCCCTCCGCTCGGAGGGATTTTTGTTTGTTACTCGCTTCGTTCGGGCTTTCGGAGAAGGCTCCAGAGAACGCCGAGCATAATTCCCGTAAACAATCCGTACACCGCGTTATTCATGAAGTTTGGACGCGCATACCAGCGAGAATCAAGCGGGGAGTCGATCACCTGCACGCGGATGGCCGAGCCAAAGTAATTCGGAGCTTGCTTGGCGATCTCGTTGGATGCCGCCACCACGAGGCTTCGTGCCTGCGCAACGTCGCGATGGTAAACGCTAACCGTCATGAGTCCGCTACCGGTATCGACGCTGGTCGAGATCGCGCGATTCCATGCAGCGCGGCGTTCATATTCTGCTGCAGGGAAATAATCAACATCGACGCCCTGCGCTTGTGCCAAAATATTTTCAAAAAAGGTCGAGGTACGCAGCAATTGTGAAAGGTTCTGCGCAATGCGCTCATTGGATTTCAACACCGTAAACGCATCAACGTTGACCGAGCCTGGCTGAGTAATCAATAAACGTACAGTCGAGTTGTATTGCAATGGCTGCAAAAAGGAAACGGCGAGAGCAAGGAGCGCTCCGGCGATACCGAGTCCGACAAGCGCACGCCACGAGGCGAGCAAGCTGCGAATCGGCTGATCTTTAATGGTCATAATTTATTTTTTTTATTTGATGGCCTCTGCGGTGTTGTGTGATCCGAGCGTCACACGCGCTTGAAACGATTGCCCGTTGCGTCGTCCGTACAAAGTGATCGTTACGCCAGGTCGATACTCGAGCAAGCGCTCGCCCAAATCCGCTGACCCATCAAGAATATCACGTTCCACGCGTTCGATCACATCATTCTCTGCCAAATTTCGATACGCTGGCGTCCCTGCAGGTACCGCGCGCACCCATGCGCCAAGCTGTGGAAGCGTCGAGCTTGTCGTATCAAGGGCAATATCCGCCAAATCGATACCGCGAATTCCCAAGAGCGGGCGCGTAATTGTATTCGTGCTGATCAGTTGTGCAAGGGTTGTCCCAAGTCCTTCGGCAGGAATAACAGCAGCGCCATTCACCGCATTCTCTTCCGCGATGCCGACCAATTTTCCTCCGCCATCCCACACGGCAGCTCCGGCATTTGCTCCAGCGAGACCCTCGACCAAGAATCGTCGTCCCGCTCGTTCACTCGAGAGAGCTTCACTGGTCAGCATTGATGAATCATCAATGACTAAATCCGCTCGCAGCTGGCCCGGACGCGGCTCGTACCAAACCGCAGCACCGCTCTCGACATCGGAAGCGCGTGCAAAAGCAGCGGCCGGCAATCCCTGTACGTTAATATTCAAGTAAACAATGTCAGTCGCTGTATCGCGAACGGCACGCAGCACAGGGTAGACACGGCCAGACCAAGCAACGCCCAACTCATTCAAGCGCAATCCGTTTACGGCAGACCAGCTTGTGGCAAGCCAGCCGTCGCTCGTGATCGCGACTGCGGCACCAAGCTCTCGCTCCGCAGCAACAGGCAAACCATCCGCGCGTCCGCGGCGGACAACCGTGACAACAGAAGAAATGCGTCGTTCCAAAAATGCTGGCGGGTAGGCAGGGACAAGGGGACGAGGTTCAATCGGAACTATTTGAACAGGCGGAATGATATCCGGCGTACTTGTTGTCACTGTTAAAGTGTCGATCTGGTCCCGAATAGCCTGAAATTGAGGCTGTACATAGGCCAGGGTCACGACCACCGCGGTAGCGGTTCCTGCGACAACGCCTGCCATCGTGGGTAACCACAACAAAACCGGATTTTTCATACCGGCAATTCTACCACGTTATGCCCAACGGGAAACCAGCAAAACCGTTAAAAACAGGACCGTGACACTCACGCCCTCGCTCCAGGCTGTCACTCGTCGCGGAATAGCGCCCGTGCTGTAGCGGCGGATACGTAGAGGAATCGCGATCAGAATCGCCGCCAAAGAGCCTTGTACGACGATGGAAACAGGTAAAATCAACGCCAGAATCCCAACTTGTAATCCGATCGCAGCGCCAAGAATGCCCCATCGAGTACGGTGTGTTCTTCCATGCGTATGTGGAGAGGTTAAAACAAATGCCAGCGCTCCCAAAGCCGCCATCGTAAGAGGTGTGATCCATTCCGGCGTTCGGATAAAGTAACCAAGTCCGGTTAATCCAAGGCAGGCAAAGAAAGCGGCGAGTGGCATGAACGCAACATTGAGCCGTGAGAGCCCGTGTACGGGATATCGAGCTGGATCAAATGCCAAAAGCCAAAGCATCTCAAGAGAGACTCCGGCTGAACCGGCCATCAGCAAGGAAAGGGCTACACGGCTCTCGGGAGCCTCGACCAGGAGAAAAGCAAAACCCATGGAAAGGAGAACAATGACCCCGGGTACCATTTTGGAACCCAGTTCTTCAATCGGTAATCGGCGATAGCTGATAAAACCTGCGCCAACCGCATAGGCGATAAGAGCGGCGACGAGCGGCCACGGATAAATCGAGGCGTCGCGCCATTGCCACTGGCAAGCGGCAAAGACAGCGAGTCCGATGAAAAGCGGAAGCCCGCGGACGAGGAGGAAAATCATGTTCCGTTCCTGAATCGTACATACTCCGCAGCTGCCACGGAACAGGCGGTTGCAACCGGAATCGCAAAGATGGCACCGACGGCTCCAAATAGTTTTGCCCCAACCAAAAACGCAAGAATGCTAATGACCGGATTCATGCCAACCGCTCGGCGCATCACCATCGGCGCGACGATATTATTTTGCAGCTGTTGAATCACGATGGTAGCGATGGCGACAACCAGCGCCATCCAAGGTGCAACCGTAAACGCAATGAACGTGGCAATCGATGCAGCAATAATCGGACCAATGTACGGAATGAACTCAAACAATCCGGCGACGAGTGCAAGGAGCAGGGGATAGGGAAGCCCGAGAATCGTGAAAAGAATAAAATAGGTTGTACAGATACTGGCTGACAATGCGAGCTGTCCGCGCATCCACGCACCAAGTTTTTCCACGACCTGCCACACGAGCCGGATGGCAAATTCCTGATAACGCTCCGGCACAAGACTGCGGAACGCTTTCCGTGCTGCTTCATCTTCAATAATAATATAAAAAGATAGCACGATGACGACGAGTGCGCCTGCGACACCGCCAGCGACAGTATTCAATGTTCCTAAAAATCCAAGCGCAACATCTTGTGCTTGTCCGGCAACACCGGCGATCGTCGGCGCGGTTCCGGTCTGGATGCCCATGCGCGCAGCCACGTCTTTCAAAAGACTTGTTGCATCCTGCAGCCAGCCAAGCGTGTTGCCAAAGGCTCCGGCAGCCAAGCGTGTTTGTTCAAGGAGCGCCGGAACCAAGAAACTGATCGCTGTAATCAAAACTCCGATCAGCAGGATGTACACAACGGCCACGGTCAATCCTTTTGGAATGCGATGACGCTCCGCCCATGTCGCGAGTGGATACATCACGCCCGCAATCAGGATCGCGGTAAATGTGTAGAGGAGAATATCTCTCAAGACCCAGGCCAAGCCCAAGGCAAGGACGATTCCGAGCACCTTGAGAATGGTTCCGGTACTGATGGCAATGACGCGGGGAGTTTCCATATCGTTATACGTGTTATACCGTACGGCCAAAGACCCATGAAGCCCTACGCAGAAAACCGGAAAGCCCGGCACGACTATCAGTTCCTGGAATCCTTTGAAGGAGGCCTGGTTTTGAGCGGTCCGGAGGTGAAATCGATCCGTGAGGGCGGAGCGAAGCTCGAGGGGGCCTACATCCGCCTCATCCGTGGTGAATTATGGCTGGTCGGAGCCCAAATTCGGCCCTATTCCAAGATGGCCAACCGGGATACCTACGAGATAGAACGGAATCGCAAGGTTCTGGTTACAGCCAAGGAATTGCGCAAGTTAACGGAAAAATTGGAGCAAAAAGGCTTGACACTTGTGCCCATTTCATTCTATCCTCTCCGCCGACGCATCAAAGTCTCGTTTGCCCTCGGTCGTGGGAAAAAAGCCCATGACAAGCGGGATTCCATCAAGGAACGCGACCGTATGCGCCATGCCCGTCGTTACGACGAGTAAACGGGGATGAATCAGCATCGACGACGTTCGTTCCATTTCGTTGCAAGCCGGACGCGCCTACGAGTCCGTAATCCACGTAGGTACAATGACAACTGCCAACGTCATTTCAAAGGTTCAGGACGCGATCGCTTCGGCTTTCCGCGCCCCGTCCTTCGCTCCGGTCCTCGCCTAACCGCGACTGTGGCCGGCCAGTCCCTCTTCCTCTGTTCCCGAGGTAGAGATCGACTGTCATAAATGGGAACTTGGTCGCGAGCGCGGTTTCCCGCTCATGACGACAGGCCCCGGAAACTTGGTTCCTGCGCTCTCGTCGGCTCCATGCCGCAGGAATGACACCCGACGTGCGTTGGGATGAGTCGTCCAAGCTTGTGAATGAAACGTCTTGGTCTTATGTTCGGACCCGGGTGCGATACCCGGCATCTCCACCACCCATTTTCTAATGAGAATTCACCATCGCCGCCGCGGCGGCTATCAAAAAAAAGAAGAACTCGTAAACTACTTGGTCAATGATCAGATCAAGTCGCCCGAGGTGAGTGTGATCGACGAAAACGGAGCCTTCTTGGGTCCGATGACCGTCGAGAAAGCACTCGCAACCGCGGTTGAACGCGGGTATGACCTCGTCGAGGTTTCACCCAAGGCCAATCCGCCGGTCTGCAAACTCCTCGATTACGGGCAATTCAAATATCATAAGGAGAAGGAGATCAAGGCCCAAAAGGCCCACGCCAAAAAGGTTGACGTGAAAGGCATCCGACTCTCCGTAAAGATGGGACAGGGGGACTTCGATACTCGCATCAACCAAGGTAAGGGTTTCCTTGCCGACGGTCACAAGCTCAATATCGAGATCCGCCTGCGTGGTCGCGAGAAAGAACATGGCGACATCGCCAGAAAGAAAATCCAGGAATACCTTGCAGAACTCACCAAAGAGTACGAACTCTTCATCGAGCAGCAGATCACCCGCACGGGCGGTAATGTCACGGCGATTGTCGGACGCAAATCCTAAACCTATTCATATGAAACAGAAAACATCCAAGACCCTCCGCAAACGCGTGGTCATCACCAAGACGGGCAAGCTGCTCAAGCGCAAGGGCGGTCAGGGTCACTTCAACAGCCGTGAATCCGGCACCACGACCCGCAACAAGCGCCGCGACATCTCCGTCGCCAAGGTCTACGTCCGCACGATCAAGTCACTTATTAACGCCTCCTAACTCCTATGCCTCGTGTTAAGCGCGGTACACACCGCATCAAGCGCCGCAAGAATATTCTTGCCCGTACAAAGGGCATGATGTGGGGCCGCAAATCCAAGATCACGCTCGCCAAGACAGCTGCCACAAAGAGTGGCCGCAACGCCTACGTCGGACGCAAACTCAAGAAGCGCGACAATCGCGGTCTTCAGCAGATGCGTATCAACGCCGCCGCCCGTTTGAACGGAACAATCTATTCCAAATTCATGGACAGCTTGAAAAAGCGCAACATTGAGCTCGACCGCAAGGTTCTCGCTGAGATTGCCATGAAACACCCGGAAGTCTTTGCTAAGCTTGTCAAAGCCTAAGCAATCATCCACACAAATCCCGCCGATCGGCGGGATTTGTGTTATACTGGCGGCATTCTCCTATGCCACGCAAAATGAAGAAGTTTGAAGATGTGCCTAAAATGCCAAGCCGGCAAGATTTGCCCGGTGCGGAACAATCTCCCAAAAAACGAAAAGAGAGTCGAGGGCAAAAAGCCGAACGATTCCAAGCCGAGACCTCTTCCGCAATGAAAGAGGAGATGGAGGAAGCGGCTTTACGCGAGCGTCTTGGCGCTATGAATGAAGAGCAGGCTTTTACAGCGCATGAGGCTGCAGAAAGCATGTTGAAAGAAGAGAAAAAGAAGCAATTTTTGAAAATGACAGGCAAAAGCGATTTTGAGAATGCCCGTGCAGCTCTCGAGCCCGCCAAACGTCGCGAGCGCGTTTCGCGTGAAGTTGCTCAAGAGAAAGTGATCAATGACTTATTGAAAGAAGACGAGCGTAAATCCGTGAAGGAAACGATTTCCAAAATGGCCGATGCGATCGATGCAGAGCCTAAGCCAGAGAAGGTTGACACCATGGCCCTTGTCTCGGAGCTCCAGGATATTGAGAGCAAGCGCATGATGGAAGAAGAGGTTCTTGGTTATGTTGAGAAGCCCAAGAAGCGCGCGAAAAAGCAGGAGACGGTCTCCATGAATCCTCGCCAAGAAATGGTGAAGGAATTGGTTGACCTTGAGAACGAGAATCAAAAGCAGGAAATCGCTCGCAAGGAGATGGAGGAGCTGGATAAAGAATGGGCCGAGCGCATCAAGCGCGATATCGAGGAAACGGAAGCCAAGACTTCCGAGCTTCTGAAACAGCCATCGGCGAAAGCCGAGAGCATGCAAAAAGCTCGTGAAGTCAGCCGTGAAGCCTTGGAAAAATACCAAAAGGAAGTCCAGTCCAAGCAGGAACGCGCGGAAGCTGGCAAGCGCATCCAAGCCAATGTCAGCGCCGAGCGCGCGTCTGCAGAGACGGACCCAGCCCGCAAACGCTCTCTTGCCAAGCTAAAGAAGTTGGAAGCCGAGCACGCCGCAACCGGCAATCGTTTACGCGATCTTACGGGCATGGAGCCGGAGGATGCATACGAGAAGCTCGTATTGAATGGCGGTTTCATGACGCGCATCCGCCGCGGTTTGGCGAAGCTCGCCAATGTTCCAACGTATGATTTACTGGACAGTTGGATCGAGTCCGGGAAAAAACTGGAAGAAGTAGACCGTGAAGTCATGGGTGTGAAGCCCGACTTGATGCAGAGCTTATCGGCCAAAGGTAAGCGCCAGAGAATCGATGTGGAAGAAGCAGCGCAGCAGGCTACGGATCGCGAGTTCATCGCTGAGAATCCGGAAGTCGCCGCTATCGATCAAGACTATAAGAGCGGCGTTGTCCGCAACGCAGAAGGTGGTGTCATCCAAGATGAAAAAGAGATTCGTGCCAAACGTCCGATGAGCCGCGTCCCATCCCGCAAAGTCTCGATGGGTACCGGTAGCATCAGCGACGCCATGTCGCGTGCCGAGCCGGTCCGACTCTATCAACCGGAGGCAGAATCGCCCTCGATGCCTAAGGATGTGAAGGAAGAAGAAAGCGTCACGCTCGAGTTCCAAAAGGAACGCGCGGCAGACATCAACACGGTTCGCAAAGAATACCCGCGTGCCGCCGAACTCTGGAACAGCATTGCCGCTCGCATGCAGGGGATGGAACAGGATCAGCTCGACGCCTTGCAAGAGGTCTTTGGCACGCGCGATCTCGCCACCGCTTATGTCCTCGACCGCGCCTTCTACGACATGGATGGCGACCAAGAGGCCAAGGCCCGCATAGCAGAAGCCGACAAAATCATGGGTATCGAGGAAGTTAGTCCAAAGAAAGCACGTCCAAAGTTAGTTAAGAAAGCCGCCTAAGAACCCCTCCGGGGTTCTTTTGTATCCATTGACAAAATCGCAATATTTTGATATATTTTTTGGTCCCCGAGAAGAGGAGAATCATGGAAAATCGGGATCGTTCCTTTTGGACCAAGGTAATTTCGCCCGCGCTGCGCGACCTCGTGATGCCGGAAATCAACGTCGTCAACGGCGTTTCGGCCCCCTTCGTCGAGCATCTCCCGCTCGAGGAGTGCGGCGACTTCGTCTGGGCCATCGTCTGCCTGAGCCGATGGTTCCCCGAGGAGGTTCTCAAGGGCTTCCGGCCCGACATCAAGCTCGCCGACACACGCGTCCGCGAGGCACTCCTCGCCAACGCGCTCCACATCGTCGACTTCCACAACTGCCCCGAGGGCGGTCTCATCCGTCTGATGATGCGTCTCAAGCGCAATGTCGATGCCTGCGCCGCGGGCAGCAAGCAGGAAGAGGCTCATCTGGAGGCGCTCGAGCGCATCGAGGAGATCGTTCTCTTCGTCGCGCAGCGCCATCCCTCTGCCGAGGGCTGGATCCGCGACCATAAGCCGGCCAAGCCCGCTTCCCTCGGGGAAGCCGTTCGCAACACCCGTCCCACCAAGCGGATGAGGGCGACTCCGTCCCATCTCAGGCTAGTCGGCCGCGGCGACTAGCAACTATCTCTGCACGACCCCTTTGCCACGCTGGCGGAGGGGTCGTGTTCTGTTTTTAGCGATTTTGGCTAACTTGCGTTTAATGAATGTTTTATTGACAAAAAGCCAAAAACGTGTTATATTATGTTGTTAATTAGCGCTGGAAATACCCGATTTTACGAGAAAAAGGCTAAGGTCTGAGGCTGTTAAACCTTCGACAAAGTCATTGTTTATAAGCCTTGACAAAAAGCTTAAAAAGTGATATTGTAATACGTTCTTTCAATGGCTAATCGTGCCTAAGACAGGTATTTGAGCCGTTCCGTCTCCTGGCGGGACGGCTCAAGGACCGGTCAATAATGACAGGTTCTCGCTATTTCCAAGTTTCAGATTCAGAACGATCAACCCGACCTCCACCCGGGGTCACAGACCACCGGGCCGGAAGGTTCGGAGAGGAGTTCCCATGAAGACCACCAACCTGTTCCTCGTCTCGTTCGCGATCGGCTTCGTGCTCACCCTCGGCCTCGCGTCCATCGCGGACGCTCAGGATCGTATCGTTCCCCCCGAGGGAGCGTCCCCGCCCTGTCTCCAGCACTTCAACGAGCTGTACGAGGACGGCACGATCAGCCTCGACGATGCAGCGGCCCTCACCAACACCTGTGTCGATGCAGATCGAACTGTCATGACGTTCTACGAGACGCTCTACGATCGCCTGAACGGCACGGGCGGCCGGCCGCACTTCACCAATATGGGCGAAGTCCGCGAGGCCTTCACCATGTGCCGCGAGGTCGAGGTCTGCCCCCGTGATCCGGAAGCGCCCAGCGCTCCGCGTACTCGTCGCCGACTCGTCGTGGAAGCTCGTGGCCCCCATCACATGGAAGGTCGCGGGTGGAATCGACAGGTCATCTGCGAGGACGGCACGGAGCCCGTGGAGGTTCCCTGGAATCGTGCGCGTTCCGAAGGCGAGAGCCGACGGCGCGCCGAGCCCGGAGTCACGCTGGTGATCATTCACTGTGTCGACTACTCCAATCCGGCAGCTCCTCCGATCGCTCGCGAGGAAGCAGAAGACGACCTTGAGGATGTGGGACGCAACTACGCGTTCCTCACCTACTACTGCAGCCCGACCCTGCCGGAAGGCGTGGTCCGGGATGCGGCATGGGCCGGCTTCTGCAACAGCTTCGACGAGTTCCGTCGTGACCTCGACGAGTTCCGCGGCGATCTGAACACCATGCGTGGACAGATCACCTCGATCCTGACGCGGCTAGGCGCTCTCGAAGGTGGCCTCTCGGTCATCTGCGACATCGACCCGGACGACTATCCGACGATGACGCGCGACCAGGTGATGCAGGCATGTCTCGCAGCTCGCGAGGACTACCTGCGTGACAGCGTCGGTTCCGGCAATGGCTGGCATCTCCGCTTCCACCTCGGCCTGGCCTTCCATGGTCTCGGCATCACGGCTCCGGCCGGCATCCTCGCTCCTCACGGAGTGGTGTACGCCGAGATCGAGGCCCTTCCGGTCGAGCACTTCGGGTTCTTCCTGCGCGGATACGTCGGGGCGGGCAACCTCCTCGATCGAATCGGCCAGTTCAACCCGGACGGCACGATCGGTGACGAGGGCATCTTTGGCGGATCGGCAGGCGCAACCTTCCGCTTCGACGAGATGTTCGCCCTCGACGTCGGTCTCGCGGCCTCCGCCGTGTTCAACCCCGGCGGCCAGATCGGTCGCAGCCTGCACACCTGGCCCGTGTTCCAGCTCGGTGGGGAAGTTCGCCTTCGGGTGAACCCGCTTCCGTGGCTGCACATCGAGGGCACGGCCGGCCTCGACTACACCCACACCGAGGTCCGACGTCCCAACGTCGATCACTTCGTCGGTGTCGATGGAGTCGGCTACGTCCTCTCACTGGGCGGCGGCGTCTCGTTCTGAACAACTGCTCGGGGGCCCGCTCTCTACATCTGTAGATCGAGCGGGCCCCCACACCATCCGGCTTTAGTAGCTGTCATTCCCGTGAAGACGGGAATCCAGTATCGGCTAATAGATCCAGATGGTGGGTCATGTGACTTACCAGAACTGCTCGATTCTCGCTCTCGCGTGAGCGGGAGAAAGGCTGAGGTCCAGATGATGAAGATCAACGGTTCGTTCCTTTCCATCACGATCTGCATGGGCCTCGCCGCCTGTGCCAACTACGTCCCGCCGGACGAGCACGGTCGCAATTGCGAGCCGGGCTCGATCATGCCGGGCTCCGAAGGCTGCGACATCCCCGGTTGCGACAGCAACCAGACGGCGCTCTTCTGCGCCGCGGATGGCCGCGCCTGGGATTGCCGGCTGAACGGCAGCGTCTGCGACACCACCCCGGACTGCCCGGGCGGTGGTGCGAGCTGCTCGCTCGGTCTCGGCGCCTGCCAGCGCTTCGGCACGACGTCCTGCCCCGCAGGTTCGTCGACCGCGTCCATCTGCAGTGCGGTCCCCGGTTCGCCGGTGTCCGAGATCTGCGGCGACGCGATCGACAACGACTGCGACGGCTCGGTCGACGACGGTTGCTCCACCTGCACGCCCACCGGCGTGGAGATCTGCGACAACCTCGACAACGACTGCGACGGACAGATCGACGAAGGCTGCGACGACGACAACGACGACCACTGTGACGGTGGCATGTCGATGGGTCCGAGCGGCTCGGTTCACTGCCCGCGCACCCCGCCGGGTCGTACGGTCGGCGACGACTGCGACGACACCAACGCCGGGCGTTGCCCGAGCGCGACCGAGATCTGCGGCAACGGCATCGACGAGGACTGCAACGGCAGTGACCTCGCCTGCGGCCCGACCTGCACGATCACCAACGGTGGTGTCGAGATCTGCGACGGCCGCGACAACAACTGCAACGGCTTCACCGACGAAGGTGGTGTCTGTGCGGTCTGCGAGGACAACCTCGGCGGCACGCTCCGCGTGCAGCCCACGGCCGCGCTCCGCGCGACCTGTGCTCGCGGTCTCGTGACGGTGGCCTGGGGTCCTGGTGGAACGGAGCTTCGCTCCATCGCCGGTGCCACGAGCTACTCGATCGTCATGAGCGGAAGCTGGCGCGGATGGGTTCGTCTCCAGGCCTTCTGCCCGGATGACGCGTCGCGTGGATCGGAGATCGGCTACTGGGCCGGCACGGTCACCGACTGGAACCCGCGCGTCGGCAACACGCTGCGTTCGGCAGGTTTCATCGTCGACATCGACGGTCGCGACCTCTCCGATGCGGGCTACGTCTGCCGCGAGGGCTCCTCATCGAGCTTCTCCAAGCCGCACGTCCCGCTCGACGAATGCAGCACCTTCGCCTGCCCGCTCTGAGGGCAAGCACACTCTGGAAAGTGAGCACTGGTTTCTACCGGTGCTCCTTCCCTCAAAGTTCATCATCAACCTGATGGCCTTCGAGGGGAGTACAAATCGCGAGATTTGTTCAAACCAAACGTTCCAGTTCAAAACCGAAAACAATCAACGCGGCTCCGACGCATCGGGCATGAAGAAGGGATCCAGAAGATCATGAAGAACACCCTCACCATCGTCTCGTTCGTCCTCGTCGCGCTCGTCTCCGGCTGCAACACCAGCCCCGACGGCCCCACGTACGGCACGGATGCCGGCGTCACCCCCGTGGGTGACAGCGGCCCGACGGTCCTCGCCGACGCGGCCACGACCACGTCGCCTCCGACCCCCTGGCGCCACTGCGGCGCCGACGGCATGAGCCCGACGCGCTTCCGCGTGACGGTGCTCGACGCCGCCAACGGCCCGCTCGGCTCCTGCGCCAGCGGCTGGGATCCGACGGCGTACAGCCTGCCGGTCACCGGCACGGTCTACACGCCGGGCTCGGACATCGACCAGCGCGTCCGTCCCGAGTGGGTCGGCGCCGAGGTCGATCTCGGGTTCCGCTGCTCCTCCGGCGACTACGCGGCCATCCCGGCGGGTTCGACCGCCATGTCGCGCAACGTCCGCATCGAGGTCTGGTACGACCCCGACGCGACCGGCGCCCCCGAGGACGTCTCGAGCATCGTGACGACGGCCGTCTCGCCTGGTGGCGGGTACGTCCTGCGTCTGCCGCTCTGCTCCTCGCTCCTCTAGCTCCTTCGCCCGCAAGGGCATCTCTGATCGCGCCCACCCTGACTTACTGGGGTGGGCGCTTTCGTTTTCGCTAAGCTCTGCGGTGGGGTTGACAAAACCATTATTTTATCGTAATTAAAGCCGTTACCACCCGGGTAATCCTTCCGGCCTTGAGTTCGCCTGATCCTCGTCTACCTCCTCCGGTGGCGATCGATCAGGCGGCCTCAGGGTCCGGAAGTCGGACCTTGCACAGAGCCAAGGAGGCGACATGCGTTTCACCCAGTTCCTGTTTCTCGTGATTTGCCAGCTCGCCGTCGTCTCCGGGGTTTCCGCCCAGGACGACGCCGGCACCGACTCGGGACTTCTCGAGTCGCTCGATCCGCTCGCCGCATGCATGGACGCATGCGCGCGTCGGTACGAGCTCTGCGTCACCGATGCAACCATCCCGCAGTGCATTGCCAACGTCGAGGAGTGTCACGGACTCGAGCCGCGCACCACCGAGATCATGGCGGCGTTCTGCGACGCTTGCGGCCGTGCGGCCGTCGGCTGCGAAGCTCCGGCAGCTCCGGTCGTCGCAGCCGCAACGGCCGACGCAGACCCCGAACCTCGTGCTCCTCGGCCCACAGCCGAGGAGCGCGAGCGTGAAGCACAGGCACGAGCCCGTGGCATCTGCGCGCGTCAGCGTGGCATCTGGGACGCGGAGTCCGTGATCCTCATGCCGGACGGCACGCTACGACTCGGCATCTGCCGAACGCCAGAAGGTGCCGAACTCGCTCGGATGATCCGCGACGAGTATGACGCTCGCACGGAAGCAGACGAGGGTCTCGATCGTCGCATCACGTCGGAGCGCGATGAGCGCATCGAGGCCATCCGTCTTTTGGACGAGCGAACGCGCGAGCGTTACTTCTTGCAGGAGGATCTGGTCAGCCAGATGCTCGCGAGCTTGGAGCGGCAGTCCGCGCGTCTACGCTGCCTCGAGCTCGGCGCCGAACGCGTCACGTACACCTCGAGCGCCCCGACATTCCATCCGGAGATCGCGCCTGGCCATGAAGGCCGCTGGGTCTACGAGGGAATGCGACGTGTCGATTACGAGTGCCCAGGAGCCGATGCCCGCTCGGGCATCGAGCCCGTCGGCTCGTCCTCGCGTACGTCGTCGGATTCATCTCCGATGCCCACGCGCCGTCCCGACGAGCACCCTACGCTCTTTGGTGACGGGTGGCGCCCGCGCTTGCGGCTCTCGCTGCTCGGTTGGGTCGGCTTCACGCCGCTCCACCCGACGCTCGCGCAGATGCGCGGCGGACTCGCCTCGACGCCGGCCGGTATCGGTTTCGAAGCGACGGTACTGCTTCCGCTCTATCGCGGTTTCTACATGGAGGGCGGCGTCGGCGTCACCTACGACGGACCCGACTTCAGCCCATATGCCACGCCGGCGCGTATCTGGTATCACGGAGGACTCTCGTACTACGTGATTCAGGAGCTCTCGATCGGCTTTGGCTACCTGGGCTCGGATCGCTTCCGGCCGACCATGCAAAGTGCCCACTCCTTTCACGGCGCCTACCTCGAACTCGCCATTCACGGGCGCTTGCGCGTCGTGGATGGAAGGATCGCCTCATCGCCCGACGTCAACGATCCAGCGATCGTCTTCACCATTCGTGGTGCGGGCGGTGCCTCGTTCCGACCGGCAACAGCAACAGCAGCCGACGGTCTCGTCCAGGTCCTTCTGGGTCTCGAGATCTGAAGTATCACTCCTGATCGCGGCCCTTCCCAACTCTGGGGAGGGCCGCTTTCGTTTGTGCTAGGATTCCGCCATGCCGATTCCCTTTGACCATTTCCTCGGAAATGCCCCGATCATCCGCATGCTTGAATCCCTGGCCGATCACCCCGGTCACGCCTATCTATTTCATGGCGCTGATGGTCTCGGAAAGCGTCTCGCCGCTCGTTCCTTTGCGAGTAAAATTTTACACGTCGACAACATCGATCACTTGCCCGCCCATCCGGATTTCATCGCGCTTGAAAGGGAAGAGGGGAGTAAAGAATTAAAGATCAAACAAACACGTGAGTTTGTCTCGCGTATGACCATGACCTCCGCACGCGGCGGTTTCAAAGTCGCGCTCATTCCGGAAGCGGATCGTCTCAATGAAGAATCTGCCAACGCTCTTCTCAAGTCCGTAGAAGAGCCTTCCGGCGATTCCGTTTTTATCTTTGTAACCGAACAGCCCGACCGTTTACCGGCAACGTTACGTTCCCGTCTTGCATCGATCGCATTCTCTCCTGTTCCATTGGCAGAACTTTCCGGAAAATTTTCAGCCGAGTTCATTCGCGCGAGCCGCGGCTGTCCCGGAATCGCCAGCCGCCTCCAAGCCGACCCGGAAGCATGGGAGTCGCGCAAGCGCGATGCGGCTGCTCTGATCGATATCTGGGCAACCCAGCCGCTTGGAAAAGAACTCGGAGAAATTGAACGCTTATACAAGCGCCTTCAATCAGAAGAAGACGCCGAGCTCGCCTGGCGCGCGATTCTCGTCGAGCTGATGCAGGTCATGCCGGAGCGCATTGCAGCCGATCCCGTAGCCTTTTCCCGCATCGGTCGAGGGCTCGCGCGGGCCTGGAATATGATCGGTTCCTCGCTCTCGCCGCATCTCGCGCTTGAATGGTCGGCCATTGAGCCGTATATTATAGGCAAACGTCCTTTACCCGATTTCCTCCACCCTCGATATCTATGAACCTTCGTACGCCTCACGCCTCACGCTACACGCTTCTCGTTGCTGCACCGATTCTTGCGCTTGCGCTTATGGGTCAGGGTTGTGGTAGTTCCCAGCCTGCAGCCGGTCCTGACGGCGGTATTTTTCGCAGCAAGGACAAAGGCGTCGCTTGGTCGCAGTTGAAGACGCTCAATGTCGGAGCCAAGCAGGGGAGCATTGCGAACGTTGGTATCGCAACGCTCGCGATTGATCCGCAGGATGTGAAGGCAGTTTATGCGGGTACAGAACAAAACGGCGTCATCTATTCTCTCGACGGCGGAGAATCATGGGAGCCGGCTCAAGGGCTCTCGAGCGGCCGTGTTCCAGCGGTCGCCGTTGATCCAAAAGACAAGTGCACGATTTACGCCACGCGTGAAAACCAGGTATTCAAGACCACCAACTGCTCGCGCGATTGGTCGGCTGTCTACTTTGATCCGCGCAGCATCAAGTTCACCTCGCTTGTCGTCGATTGGTTTAACTCAAATGTTTTGTACGCAGGTACAAGCGATGGCGATATCGTGAAATCGGAAAATGGCGGCGCCACCTGGCGTGTCGCGAACCGTGTTGATGGATACAAGATCAACCAGATCGCCATGGACCCGCGCGACTCACGCATTGTCTACGCCGCCACCGATCGCTACGGCATCATGAAGACCACGGACGCAGGCGCAACCTGGACGCAGATCCGCAAAGAGCTTCAAGAATTCGACAGCGCCAACCGCGCCAACATCGTCTTGCCTGATCCGTCCGTCGCTAATCGTGTCTACACGGTTTCCAAGTACGGCATCCTTCAGTCTAATGACGGCGGCACGACCTGGACCGCGCTCAAGCTTCCAACGCCGGCAGGCACAGTCGACATGAAGGCCTTCGCCGTCAATCCAAAAGACTCGCGTGAGCTCGTCTACGCCACCGATAAAGCCGTCATCTGGAGCGGTGATGGCGGACAGACCTGGACACCCAAGAAGCTTCCAACCTCCCGCGGCGCTTCCATCATCCTCTACGATCCTTCTTCCACCGCTGCCGCAGCCACGATTTACCTCGGCACATTGCCTCCAAAGAGCTAGGAAAGAACAAAGACTGGGCGCAAGCCCAGTCTTTACGTTTACCGCTTATCATGGCACTCTCGGCGTTATTCTATGCCCAATCGAATCGATGAACACAAAGCGGAATTCCAGGCCGCTCTCGAGCATTATCAGAAAGAACTTCACGGCATGCGCACCGGTCGCGCGAGCGCAGCCTTGGTAGAAGGTATCCGCGTAGAAGTCTACGGCCAAAGCATGGATCTCAAGTCCAACGCTTCTATTACGATTCCTGACAACAAGACGCTCCAGATCGAGCCATGGGACAAGTCCATCGTGAAAGATATTGAGAAGGCGTTGATCGATGCCAACATCGGCATGCAGCCAAACACGGCCGGAACAACCATCCGCCTCGTCATGCCTCCGATGACGGAAGAGAATCGCAAGAACATGGTGAAGCTCGTCAATCAGCGCGAGGAGCAAGCCAAGATCACGATTCGTAACATTCGTGAAAAGATCAAGACCGCTATTCAGGCCGATGAAAAAGAAAAAGTCATCTCGCAGGACGAGCGCACGCGCGAGCTCGAGAAGCTGGATAAGATGGTGGCCGAGTGGAACGCCAAAATCGATGCGCTAACCGCCGATAAAGAAAAAGAAATCATGACCGTATGATCTCACCCGAGAAAAAAATGGATTTGCTGATGTCGCTCTGCAAGCGACGCGGCTTTGTTTATCCCGACTCCGATATTTACGGCGGCTTTGCCAATGCCTGGGACTACGGCCCGAATGGTATCGAGCTAAAAAATAATATCCGCGATGCTTGGTGGAAGCGTTTTGTGCATGCTCGTGAAGATGTCGTCGGTGTCGACACGCCAATCATCCAGCACCCCAAGGTTTGGGAAGCTTCCGGTCACTTGGCGACCTTCAGTGATCCGCTCGTCGACTGCAAAAAATGTAAGCGCCGCTTCCGCGCCGACCACTTGCTTGAAGCCAAGCAAGCCGAGCCTGGTTACGACAAAGAAAACCCTTTCTCGATCAAAGATATCGACTGCCCTGAATGCGGCGGCGAGCTCACTGACATCAAGAATTTTAACTTGATGTTCAAAACCTTCGTCGGCGTCACGGAAGATACCGCCAACGTCGCCTATCTCCGTCCGGAGACTGCCGCCGGTATGTTTACCGCTTGGAAAAATGTCCGCGACACCATGCGCAAGCGTCTCCCATTCGGTATCGCCCAAGTTGGCAAAGCGTTCCGCAATGAAATCACGCCTGGCAACTTCATTTTCCGCACGCGTGAATTTGAGCAAATGGAAATCGAGTACTTCGTAAAACCGGATGACTCCGAGCGCGCCTTTGAAGAATGGTTGAAAGAGATGAAGTCATGGACGGAAGATGTCTTGAAGATCGATCCCAAGCACCTCGTCTACAAAGAGATCTCGGCCGAGGAACGCGCCTTCTATTCCAAGCGCACCGTCGATATCGAGTACCTGTATCCATTCGGTCAGAAAGAACTTTACGGCCTCGCCAATCGCACAGACTACGATTTGTCGCGCCATCAGGAATTCTCCGGTGAAGATCTGCGCTGGCTGGATCCGGAAACCAATGAAAAGATTTTGCCGCATGTCGTCGAGCCAACGTGGGGCTTGTCCCGCACCGTCCTCGCCGTCCTCGCAGAACACCTTGATGTCGATGAAGCGGAAACCACGGAAGGGGACACCGAGCCGCGCATGGTGCTCCGCCTGCCGCCTCGCCTCGCTCCGGTCAAAGCCGCCGTCCTGCCGCTCCAGAAAAAAGATGGTTTGGCTGATATCGGTCGCGAGCTCGCCGCCAAAATCCGCGCCGCCGGCCTCGTCGTCGAGTATGATGAAAGCGGTTCGATCGGCAAGCGCTATCGCCGTCAGGATGAAATTGGTACGCCATGGTGTTTCACCGTCGACTACGACACCAAGGAAAACAATACGGTCACCGTCCGCGACCGCGATGCCATGACCCAAGATCGCATCAAGATCGATGAAGTCGTTGCTTGGATCCAGGAGAAATTGTCGAAATAAGTAGACGCAGGTAAGGTAAGGGACGATTCGGTTGAATCGTCCCTTTTCTTTTATCTATGAAACCCATCGTAAAAAAGCTGAAGAACGGCATGACAGCTATTGTCGTCCCGCAAAAAGGCGCCACGTCCATGACCTTCATGGCCTTTTGTCGCGTTGGTTCCCGTTACGAGTCGCGTGATATTAACGGAGCCTCGCATTTCATTGAACACTTGATGTTCAAAGGCACCAAGCGCCGTCCGGATACGCTTACGATCTCTAAAGAACTCGACCGCTACGGCGCCGAGTACAATGCGTTCACATCAAAAGATCTTACGGCCTATTACGTAAAGATGGATGCAGCCAAAACCGGTCTTGCCGCCGACATTTTGCATGACATGATTTTCCATTCGCATTACGACCAGAAAGAATTGGATCGCGAGCGCGGCGTTATCGTGGAAGAGATCAACATGTACGAGGACAATCCGCGTATGCACATCGAGGATTTGCTTGAGGAAGTTTTGTTTCCCGATTCGACACTCGGTTGGAATATCGCCGGTCCTCGCGAAACGATCCGCACCGTCCCGCGCGAGAAGCTCATCAAGTACCGCGACGCGTACTACATCCCGGAACGTATGGCGGTTTGTGTTGCCGGCAAGATTGATAAAAACATCTGGAAGATTCTCGATAAAACATTTGGTTCCGTCAAAGCCCCCAAGACCCGCGTCGATCACGACTTCGAACGCTTCCACTCGCCAGCCAAGTTAAAAGACCCGGTCGCGTTCCAGCAAAAGAATACGGAGCAAGTCCAGCTCGCGATGGCATTCCATGCGCTTCCGCTCGGTCACAAGGATCTGCCGGCCGCATCGCTTCTTGCAACGATTCTCGGTGGCACCATGTCATCGCGCTTGTTTATCCAGGTGCGCGAGCGCCGCGGTCTGTGCTACTCGGTAAACGCATCGCATCAGCCATTGGAAGACATCGGTATCTTTGGTGTCATGAGCGGTCTCGACAAGACTCGTGTCGATGAAGCAGTGAAAGTTATTTGGAGCGAGTTAAAGAAAACAACCAAGGAACTGGTGAAGCCGGAAGAGCTCCGCCGCGCCAAAGATCATGTCCGCGGAAAGCTCATGCTCGCTTTTGAGGACTCTGCGACCCAAGCTGACTGGTACGGCAAGCAATGGATTTTCCAAAAAAGTATCGAGACGCCGGAACAGCGTTTGGCGAAGCTGGAAAAAGTCACCGCGGCCGATATTCGCCGCGTCGCCAAGTCGATTTTTAATCCGGACAAAATGGCCTCGGCTGTCATCGGACCTTTTGAGAGTAAAGACAAGGTGAAAAAGCTCTTTACCGTCTCTTGATTGTTTTTGCGATTTGCGGTAGGAATAACCCGCTTATGCGCAAGACTGTCATTGCCAATTGGAAGATGCATTATGGTCCGGTAAAAGCCGGAGCCTGGATTCGCGCCTTTCGCCGCGAACGTCTACCCAAGGATTTGGAGATCGGCGTTGCCGTCCCATTTGTCTCTCTTGCTGCCGCTCGTGCCTCGCTAGGACGTGCTGGAGTGCCTTATTTGGGCGCTCAGGACGCGTTCTGGGCCAATGAGGGCGCTTTCACCGGTGAGATCGGTCCAGCCATGCTCAAGGAGTTTGCCTTGTCATTCTGTTTGGTAGGCCACAGTGAGCGCCGCCAGCATCTTGGTGAGACGGACGACATGGTTGCCAAGAAAGCGATCGCTCTCCAAAAGAACGGAATCCGTCCGGTGATCTGCGTCGGAGAAACCGATGCTCAGCGCAAAAAAGGGGAGACGCTGAAAGTCGTCCGCGCCCAACTTGCCGCCGTCCTTTCCGCTGGTCTTAAAGTCGATGGCGCCGGTTCTCCGATGATCGCCTATGAACCCGTCTGGGCAATTGGCAGCGGCAAGGCTTGTTCTGCTCAGGACGCCAAAGGTGTTCACGAGGCGATCCATGAAGCGCTCGTCAAAAAGTTCGGCAAGTCTGCCAACGAGATTCCGGTGCTCTACGGCGGCTCTGTTGATGCCCGCAATGTTGCGGAATACATGTCGACCACCCACATCGACGGCGTGCTTGTCGGTTCCGCTTCTCTCGACCCCCGCGCTTTTGGCATGTTGTGCCGCGCATCGCTTCCGGCCTAAACTGTTTCCATGTACGTCGCATTGATTGCGTATATCGTTGCCGCCCTCGCCTTTGCTGTGATGGTGTATTTCATCGTGCGTCACTGGAAAGAGATCCGTCTGCTCGATCCGCGCTCGATTAAAGAAGAGCGTCAAAAAGAAGAGCGCGAGAAACTCATCACGCGCCGCTTTGAACGCGTCAGCGCCGACCGTCTCGCTGCCTTGCAACGCATCGGCCGCACCGTCGCCCGCAAAACCAAGGAGTCCTACAAGCGCACGGAAGAGCGTTTGCAGTCTTTTGATAATCTCTACCGCAAAGTCAAAAGCCCATTTTCCGCCATGGCTCCAAGCCAGCGTGAACGTATCAAGACATTGCTCTCGGAAGCACGTTCCCTGATTCGTGATCTCAAATGGGCCGATGCTGAGCGCCGCCTTCTTGAAGTGCTATCCCTCGATCAGCGCCAGCTCGACGCCTATAAATTGCTCGGCACGCTCTACCTCCGTCAAAAGCTCTACCCGCAGGCTCGCGAGACATTTGAGTTTCTCGTAAAGACCCGTAAAGCCGACGATAGTACGTATGCCGGCTTGGCCGAGATCGCCAAAGCGGAGGGTAATTTCCAAATCGCCGAGGCCATGTTGGTCAAAGCGGTCGATGCGAGCCCCCGCCAACCACATCGCCACGCCGAGCTCGCTAGCTTCTATATTGAACGCTCGGCACCGGCCAAGGCCTGGCCCTATGCCAAGCGTGCCAGCGAGCTTGAACCGGGTTCGGCCAAATACCTTGAACTATCTTTGGAGACTGCTATACTCCTCGGCGATCGAAAAGAGGCCCGCGCCCGCTATAACCGCCTGCGCCTGCTCTCCGACGATCCAGCCCGTTTCCAGGTCTTCAAAGACAAGATCGAGGCAATCGAAAAATAAAATACGCCGCAGTAGCTCAGTTGGTAGAGCGTGTCCATGGTAAGGACAAGGTCACCGGTTCAATCCCGGTCTGTGGCTCCATCGAGCTTAGCTCGATTTCGCGAATCATAGGTCGGAAGCTTAGCTTCCGTCAGCATTGGTTTGTGGAACCGAGCTAAGCTCGCGCGGGTGGGTACCCAAGCGGTCAACGGGGGCAGACTGTAAATCTGCTGGCCTTGCGCCTTCGAAGGTTCGAATCCTTCCCCACCCACCACGGAAAAACCCCGTCTGTCTTCAGACGGGGTTTTCCATTAGAATCAATATCGATATGCAAAA
The DNA here is from genome assembly GCA_016699205.1 of Candidatus Uhrbacteria bacterium. Taxonomy (NCBI): domain Bacteria; phylum Candidatus Uhriibacteriota; species Candidatus Uhrbacteria bacterium. The sequence continues at coordinate 481,742 of CP064964.1, read as the reverse complement.
AATCACCCCCTGCCTCTGGTTTGATAAGAACTGCGAAGAAGCGATCAATTTTTATACGAGCGTCTTTCCAAATTCCAAGATTTCATCGATTCTGCGCTACCCAAGCGATATGCAGGTCGGCCCGATGACCGATATGGCTGGCAAAGTCCTGACGGCAGTTTTTGAACTGAACGGCCTTGCCTTCCAGGCGCTCGACGGTGGTCCGTTGTTCAAAATCAACCCATCCATCAATTTCATGGTGAACTTTGATCCGTCGCGTGACGCGGATGCCGCAGCCCATCTCGACGATCTTTGGGCCAAACTTTCAGAAGGTGGCAGCGCACTGATGCCGATCGGAGAATATCCTTTCTCTAAGCGCTACGGTTGGATTCAAGACCGCTTTGGCGTTTCTTGGCAGCTCATCCTGACAAATCCGGAAGGCGAACCGCGCCCTAACATTATTCCGTCGATGTTGTTTGTTGGCGATGTCTGCGGCAAAGCCGAGGAAGCGCTTAACTTCTACGCTTCACTTTTCAAGAACTCGCGTATGGGAACGGTCGCGCACTATCCAGCCGGCATGGAACCGGATAAGGCTGGTACCGCCATGTTCGCAGAGGCATCTCTTTCCGGGGAGTGGCTTGTCGCCATGGACAGCGCACGAATGCATGATTTTTCCTTCAATGAAGGCGTCTCGCTTTCTATTGATTGCGCTGACCAAGCCGAGGTCGATTATTTCTGGAACAAGCTCACGGAAGAGGGCGAGGAAAGCATGTGTGGCTGGCTCAAGGATAAATACGGGGTATCGTGGCAGGTCGCGCCGCACGTTCTCGTCGACTATATGACTGATCCTGATCAAGAAAAAGTGAAGCGTGTCACGGCGGCTTTTATGAAGATGAAAAAATTCGACATCGCCAAGCTCCAAGCAGCTTACGAGGGAAAGATGTAATCAAAAATATGAATTCAAGCGCCAACAAATTCAAAGACGTTGCCAGCTACATCGCCTCGGCTCCAAAGGCTGTTCAAAAAACCTTGAAACAAATTCAAGCAACCGTACGCAAAGCTTCTCCGGAAGCAGTAGAAGGCATCGCTTACGGCATGCCCGCCTACAAGCTGAATGGAAAGCCGCTCGCGTATTTTGCGGTATTCGAGCATCACATCGGATTTTACGCGACGCCAAACGCGCATACGGCTTTCAAAAAAGAGCTCGCTAAATACAAGCAGGGGAAAGGTTCCGTACAGTTCCCGATCGATCAACCAATCCCGTTGGCGCTCATCGAGAAAATGGTGAAGTTTAATGCAGTAGGAAATCAACCTAAGCAGACCGGAATTCCCAAAGAAATTCTCGCCTACAACAATCGCCAGTCCAAGGGAGATAAATTGATCTGCGACAAGCTCGCCAAAGAAATCGACCGAGGCTTATCCAAGGCCGAGCGTAAAATCTGGCACGCGCATCCTGTTTGGTTCTTGGACGGCAATCCAATCGTCGGATATTCCAAGCTAAAGGACGGTGTCCGATTAATGTTTTGGAGCGGCGCCTCGTTTGGCGTCAAAGAACTCATCCCCGGAACCGGCAAATTCAAAGACGCATCCGTGACCTACGCGTCCGCAGACAAGATTCGAGCAAACGACTTGGCTCGCTGGTTGAAAAAAGCCAAAGACATTCAGTGGGACTACAAGAACATCGTTAAGCGTAAAGGAAAGTTAATAAGAATGGCTCAGAAATAATCTATGAAGTCTTCACCTCGCTTTCTCGCGGCCTTTGGTGTCGCTGCTGCCTTGCTTGGCGGCGGTTGCATGCCAAATACTCAGCCAGAACCAACAACGATTACCCAGCCCGCGGGCTCAACCGTTTTGGAATTCAAAACCGTCACCACCAAAAAAGGAAAAACAGACAGCCTGCGCAACATCAAGGTCGATAGCTCCGGCGGCAAGCTTTCCGACCCGCTCAAAATCACCGGCGAAGCCCGTCTCTGGTATTTTGAAGCTGTTTTCCCGGTCGAGCTCCGCGACTCTGCTGACCGCATGCTCGGACTCGGTCCTGCTCAAGCCAAGTCCGATTGGATGACGGAAGAATGGGTCCCGTTTGAAGTTCAATTCACGTTCCCGGAACAGCCAGCCGGAAGCCGTGGCACTATTATCATGATGAATGACAACCCATCCGGCTTGGAAGAAAATTCTGACTCATTTGAGATTCCCGTTACGTTCTAATATGCCTATCATTAAAGACGACAAGGATCTTCCAAAGACGGAAGAAGAGTGGAAGAAAATTCTGACGCCCGAGGAGTATCACGTGCTCCGGGAAAAGGGGACAGACCGTCCTTTTGCCAATAAATACGATCATGAATTTGGCGACGGCACGTACAAGTGCGCCGCTTGCGGGGCCGAGCTCTTCGATTCCAAGGCTAAATACGATTCCGGCTGCGGCTGGCCGGCCTTCTTCGCAGCCGCCGGCGGCGACCGCGTCAAATTCCACGACGACTCAACACTCGGCATGCAGCGCATCGAGGTAACCTGCGCACGCTGCGGCTCCCACCTCGGTCATATCTTCGACGACGGCCCATCCGAACATGGCGGCAAACGCTTCTGTATCAACTCCACGTCGATTGACCTCGCTAAAAAGTAACTAGTCGTTCCCAATCACGATCAATTCCTCGCGCGCTCGCGTAATCGCCGTATACAGCCAGCGCTTCCATTGTTCATCATCCATTTTCTGGAAGCGTTCTTCAAAAAGCACAACGCGCTTGGCCTGCGAGCCCTGCGCTTTGTGCACCGTAAGTGCATAACCAAAATCAAAACGCGCTCCGATTTCTTTCGGACCCAATCCCTCCACCGTTTCCGCGCCTTTCTCCGACATAAATCCGTGTTTTGATACGCGTCCATCAAAACGTCGGCCATCTTCTGCAAAGTCGATGCTCATTTGATACCAGTGTGCGCCATCCGGTTCGCACGATTCCACGTAGCCAGTCATGCCGTTGTAGATCGGCTCGCTTTGATTGTAATCATTCTTCAAGCACACGACGCGGTCGCCAGCTTCCGGCTCATCCGACTCGCGCCCCAGCTTTCGCCGAATGGTTCGATTCAATTCGATGCGTGTTTTGTTGCGGCCGCAGAGCAAAAGTCGATCATCCGACGCCTCATCCATCAGCTCGTCGATCACGGTCTGCATATCGGAAGGCTCATCCTTGGCCCACGAGTATTTATGCACGCCTTTTCCATACGATCCCGCATCAATTTTTCCCGTGTATCTCACTTCATGTGCGAGCTGAATGATCGGATTTCCCTCCGCCTGTCGATGCACGCGCTCAAGCGTCATGTCCGGCTTTTCCATCAAATTAAAACTCCCTTCAATCGGCGGTAGCTGTCCATGATCGCCAATAGCGATGACAGGACGGCCCGTCCCAAGGAGATCGAGCCACAAGCGTTGATTCACCATCGATGCCTCATCCACCACGATCAAATCCGCCTCGACTTCTTTGGTCCGCTGCCAGCCTGTAATATTCCCTTTCTTATCGACCATGGGAGAGTAGAGGAGCGAGTGAATCGTGCCGCAGGTATCACCCTCGCGGATCGCTCCATGTAATTCCAAGGTGTTTCGCAGTACCTGGCTTGCCTTGCCCGTAAAGGCGCAAAACGCGATTGTATGGCCGGCATTCTTATTGGCTAAGATGGCACGCAAAGCGGCCGCCACGGTCGTTTTACCGGTTCCGGCATAGCCTCCAAGCGTGATGGCAGGACCTACGGGTTTTTTGATCCAAGCAAGTAATCGCTCCAGGGCCTGGGCTTGGTCAGAAGATAAGGAAAAGTCCGGCATGCGAGAGATGCTACCCCCTGGTCAGTGGGTTGACAAAACCGCGTTTTTTTGGTTAGATAAGCCGTTCGCTCCTTCAACCCGGAGATAGGCGATGATGACGGAAATCCTACCCCCTTCCTACGCACTGCCCCGCCTCGACGAGCTCATTGGTCCTTGGACCATCCCGTCCTGGCTCAAGGCCCAGTACGAGGAGCTCGGTAAGAGCGACAAGATCTACAACCGCTTTGCGGCGATGGGTCTTGTCACCAACCGCTTCCTGCCCGTGACCAATGCAGAGCTCGAAGCCTTCGTCGAAAGCAACTACGACAAGGAGTTCGAGAAGCGCACGCAAGCATGGCTCATGGCGCAGACGCCGGAGGACATGAAGGAAGTCGCCCATCTCGCCGAGCTCGAGGCCCTGAGCCTCGTCACCGAGCTCGACGTCCTCGAAGCTCGCAAGTGGCCGATCAACGACCTCATCCTCCTCGCGCTCGCGCGCGAGATCCTCGAGAGCGTGGCCATCCTCCTCCGCCGCCGCGGCTATGGAAGCCGAGTCCTCCCGCTCATCGCGATCATGGACGAGCAGGCGGACAAGCGCATCCCGTTTGCCACGCTTCTGCCTCCGAGCTTCCGCCCGCAGACGCTACTCGCGGTGCGAGGCCTCTCGCCCCGCAAGTGGTGGGGCCGAGTTCTCGGTCCATTCTCCTGATACAGAAACGCCCCGATCCACACGGATCGGGGCGTTCTCACGTTTCACTAGTTTTTCTTCTTTTTGATTTGCTGGTGGATCTCATCGAGCATCGATTCATCCATTGCAGCGACGGCGTTATTGAGTGCGTTTTTGGAGGCCTCGGCTTGCGCCCGTTCAAGCTGATAGAGATCGCCGTATTCATCAGGATTCAATAAAGCCAATTCCCGACGCAATTCCGCGCGGATCCCCTCGGCTTCTACGACTTCAGATTGCAAGGTCTGCAGTTCTCCTTGTACAGCTTCAAGTCGCTGCAGGTCGGAAAACTTAGCCATACCCATGTCCACGACTTCCTTCAGGCTAAGATACTCTTTGTTCAGGGTTTCTAATTCACGTCTGAGTCCAACCAGAATATTGGTTTGATCCGGAACGATCTTGGTCTCCAGGGCTTGCATGCGCTCGATCCGTCGCTGGATTTCCTTGGCATCAAAAGCGACCACATTATTTTTCTTGAGTTTTGCATCAAGCGAGACGCGCTCCGCACTGGAAACGTCGTCGTAACTGTGTGCAGATTCAGGGTTATTCATAACGATTTAGTATACCGGATTTTAGGTAAAAAGTCAATATTGGATTATTTCCATTCAACGGTCACTTCCGCATCCCTCGCAATCAATCTCACCAGTCTCCCAAGCTCCGTTTCCGACGTCGTTTTAGCTCTCGCCGTAATCTCTGCTCTCGTCGCCGCCTCATTCGCGGCCCGCTCGAGCTCCGCGAGCGCCTGATTATATCCATCATCCGGTTCCAGCACACGTTTCAAAAGTCCCTGCGTATTTCTGACTTCAATCGGTCCGATCAAACGCGTATTAAACACATTCGGTCCCGTCGCTCGAATCGTCACCTTGTTTCCATCGACTTTCACATCGCTCTCGGAAAGTTTTGCAAGGTCGATTCCAAGATTTGCCTCCATGCTCCCGCGCGCCTCGATCGTCTGCCCAACAAAGAAATCTTTGAAAGCGCTGCCGGTTGTCTTCTTGATGGTCACCGGCTGATCAAATACATACGTCTGCGTGACTAAAAATCCTTGATCGCGCAGCGCAGTCAGAATCGCTTGGCTGTTCACGACCGTCTGCATCCCGCTTCCCGGAGAGAAAGCGAATCGTCCAAGCAGAATGCCGCCCAACAAGGCGACGAGAACACCGACCACGGCCCAAAGCATGCGTTGCATATGGAGATATCATCGCTGGATCGGTTCATTCCGTCCAGTTACCCACATTTTCTGATTTGGAGAGTCTGGACAATATGAAGAAAATACGATTCGATAGATGTCGCTCTTTTTGTATCAACATCGGCACGTGATGTGGGGTAAACATGGAGACGTTCTCGCAATCGAGACAAGCGCGCGCGGGCGCGATGGTACCGGCACTTCTTCCATTGGAGCGATGGAGTGATTGGGTGCCGCATCTTCTCGCACCAGGCGATGCAGAAGTGCTCGCCGAAAACACGATGACAGCCTTTGCATGGCTGAACCCGTCCCGAATCGAGTTCGTGCGTCATGCGGACGCTGTTGGGCTCGCGCAAAAACAGTGGGTCGGCATGGACTGCCTTCTTCACGAGCATTTCTCGAGGCGTCTCGATACGTCCTTGTCGGGCGACAGTGCGCTGCTTCGATGCTCGATCATGGGCTTGTATCAAGGAGCTCATACGCAGGCTCTGTGGGACACGCTTGTGTTTGCTCCCGCGTTGATTACGCTGAAGAGCACGCTTTCAGAGTGCGTGCGCCTCCTTCTTTTCTACGGTACGTGTTTCAAAAATACGGATCGTGAAGCCGACTATCGCGAGATCGAGTCTGTGCTCATGCTCTACGAGAACGGATTCATGCCGGCCGGGCTCTGCGCAAAAAGAACGCTCTATGTGGTTACTGGTTAGCCAATAACCACGGCCAAACCTCCCTTCCTGAGAACAGCCCCGCACCTCTCTGTGCGGGGCTTGCCTTTTTTGAAGGCGTATGGCATATTCAGGCCCGTTCGTTCCACCCGCGCCCGCGCCGCCTTAGCTCAGCTGGTAGAGCAACACTTTTGTAAAGTGAAGGTCCGCGGTTCAAATCCGCGAGGCGGCTCCATAAAACAGTTTTCAGTTGTCAGTTGTGAGTTTTCAGCCCTGACCCCTGACCACTGAAAACTAACCACTACCTACCTATGTCTCAAGACAACCTCATTAAACTCGAGTGCACCCAGTGCCGTAAGGTCAACTACCACTCGAGCAAGAACAAAAAGACGATCAAGGCCCGCCTTGAGATCGCCAAATTTTGTAAAACCTGCAAAGGACGTTCTCCGCACAAGGAGACCAAATAAGGTAGACTGTTGCCATGGCCACGTCCTCCCGATTTTCACCAAACTCCCCGATGATTCTCGGGGCGTTTGTATTTCTGGGAGGTTTTACGATGATGGCCTTTGAGATCATGGCCGCTCGTCTTGTCTCGCCCTTCCTCGGTTCTTCGCTACAGACTTGGACAGCTGTGATCGCTGCCGTGCTTCTCGGTATTGTTGCCGGATCCCGTCTCGGCGGATATCTGGCCGATCGTTTCCACCACGCTCGTCTCCTTGGATGGCTGCTTGCATTCAGCGGTCTATTTGCAGCCCTGGCCTACCTCATCGCTTTCACCATCGGACCGATTCTTTCCGCTTCAACGCTGCCGCTTCCGTTACTCACGCTCATCTTTTGCGTCTCCGTCTTCTTTCCTCCGGCCGCCATTTCCGCCTCGATCACTCCTGCCGCCGTCCGCGTCGGCCTCGACTCCCTTGATCGCACCGGCCGCGTCTACGGTATGCTCGGCGCTTGGAACTCGGCTGGAAGTATTCTCGGAACGTATCTGACTGGCTTTGTGTTCCAGGCGTATTTCTCGACACGCCAAGTCTGGTTCTTGCTCGCGATCCTTCTCATGATCGTCGGTTGTGTGTACTTGATGCGTATTCGCCGCGTATGAAATCGCTCCGTCTGCCTCCGGTTTGGATTTTGAATGGACTCGCGAGTTTTTGTTTGATGCTGATCCAGGTTTTATTCGGCCGCGCCCTCGCGCCATATCTTGGTACATCCGTTTTCACCTGGACTTCCGTCATCGGAGCAACGCTCATCGGCTTAACATTCGGTCAAGCAGCCGGTGGCTATCTCGCGGATCGCAAATCAGGCCGCCGTGCTTTGGCGCAGACATTCCTCTTGAGCGGTACGGCTGCTCTCGCAGCCAACTTTGCTCTCTCATTTTTCTCAACCCGCCTTTCCGCCTACCCGATGGACCTCGCCTTTCGTTCTATCATGCTCGCGCTTGTGGTTTTTGGTCCGGTCGCTTTCTTTCTCTCGATGGTCAGCCCCCAGCTCGCCAAGCTCGCCGTCGATGATCTCGGTCACACGGGTTCTATTATCGGTAAGCTCTCGGCTGCTGGTGCCGTCGGCAGCTTGCTCGGCGTCGGACTTGGCGGTTATGTGTTGATCGCCGCCCTCGGCGCGCAATATCTGATGTCAGCCGTCGCGATCGCACTCCTTTTGATAGGCGTATACATCGCAATAGGGGAGAACGTATTAAATTATCGCATCATCGGATTTCTGCTCGTGGTCAGTGCAGGTAATGTGCTCTTGCCCGGCATCTGCAAGATCGAGTCCAACTATTTTTGTATCCGCATCAAGGTCGATGGATTGGAAAACACGCCTCGCTACACGCTCCGCCTCGACCACTTGGTGCATTCCTATGTCTCGCCGCGTGATCCATCCGATCTCGGCTACGGGTATGAGCAGGTCTACGCACGTTTGATCGCGTCGCGCTACGCAACACGCGATTCTTTTCATGCCTACTTCATCGGCGGCGGCGGCTTTGTTCTGCCTCGCTATCTTGAAGCCTATTACCCCAACGCCACCTCCACCGTTTCCGAGATCGATCCGGCTGTCATTGAGGCTAATCATCGCTTCATGGAACTGTCGACAACGACCACCATCGTTATGGCCTCGGGCGATGCTCGTCGCCACCTCATGCGTAACGTCGATGAACCCTACGACCTCGTCTTCGGCGATGCTTTCAATGATTTCGGAGTCCCTGTTCACCTCACGACGCTCGAATTCCATCAGCTGCTCAAGTCACGCATGAAATCCGACGGCATCTACGCCCTCAACTTGATCGACGATAGCCGCTACGGCAATTTTCTTGCAGCGATGACGCTCACGCTACGCCAAGTCTGGAAGCATGTAGAAATCGCACCGCTCGCCGATACGCTTGAACCAGGTCGCAACACCATCGTTCTCATTGCTTCCGATGAACCGATCGATTCCGATCGCTGGCAGCGTGCTCGCCCTCCCTCCTTTGATCGCCTTGAAGCCGATGATCAAGCGATTGAAGCTTCCGCCAAACGTCTCGATCCAATGGTGGTAGAGGAGTTCCTCGCGCAGCACAAAGATGCTTCCATTCTTACTGATGACTATGCCCCGCTCGACCGTTACCTCGCCCCCGTCTTCCGAGACGCCTACTGATAAACCGATCAACCCGCTGCTCGCGGAAGCGTGGCCACCCGGTTCCAAGCGCGTCTATCGCATCGGCGTATTCTTTTGGATCTTGATCTTGCAGCCGCTCGCCATCCTCGCCGACTTCCTCCGTCCCTCCTATTGGCTGCTCTGGCATCTGCTCGCCTTAATGGCTGCTTTAGTGATCGGCCACATCATGACGATGCGTATCCTGGCCATCGCTATACAAGAATGGAAAAATCGGGTGTGATGTTGGCCATGGAACGATCTGCCCCGCTCACCGGAAGCGATTTCTACCGCTTTTTCCAATGCCCGCATTGGCCGTATTGGGAGCGTTTTGGCGATAAAGCCGATCGACGCCCGCTCACCAAAGAAGAGGAAAAGCGCCTCGCCGACGGTTTGGCTCACGAGCGCGAGATTATCGCGAGCCAATACGGTACGCCGGATGATCTGAGCGTCATCAAAAACATGGAAGAAGGCTCGGCCCGTACGCTCGAGCTCATGCGTGCCGGAGTCCCCATCATCTATCAAGGCTGGCTCGTCGATGGCGACTGGAGCGGCCGACCTGATTTGCTTGAGCGTCAACCAGGCAAAAGTCTGCTCGGTGATTATTTTTATGTTCCGGTTGATGTGAAGCGCGCGCATGAACTCAAAAAAGAGCACATGTGTCAGCTTTCGTTTTACGCGACCTTGCTCGAGCGCGTACAAGGCCACTTCCCATCCCACCCGGCCATCATCAACGGCGATGGGGAGCGCCTCGCTTTCAACGCTTCAGCATTCCAGAGTGAATTTGCAACGATCGTCGAGCAGCTTGAGCGCATCCGCTCCGGAGAAATGCCGGCCCCCGTCTATCGCAAAAGCTGTAATGATACATCGCCTTGGGGTGCAGCTTGTTTGCGCTTGGCCGAGTCCCGTCGTGATATCGCCCTGCTCTTCAATGTCGATGTAAAAAAATTGAAAGCACTCCGCTCGCTCGGCGTACTCACCATCGACGATGCCGCCATTCTCGATATCGACAGTTTGGAAGGACGTTTCCCTGGGCTCACGAGAAATGCGCTCGAGGCTGTCCGCCGCCAAGCCGAATCCTTGGTTCATGGCTCCGTGATGATCCGGAAACCATTCCTCGATCCGACCATGGGCCTGGAAATCCATTTTGATATTGAAAGCTATCCGCCGCTTGATCGCGATTATCTTTTTGGTTTCTGGCTCGGAAAAGAATACAAAGCATTTGTTGCAGAAAGACCGGAAGACGAGGGGCAAATGTGGAAAGACTTTCTTAAATGGACTTCAACCTTGCCCGAGCGCTACACCGTCTACCATTACGCCAACCATGAAGTCGCGCGTCTCTCGGTTCTGGCTAAGCGCTATGGCGATCTCGAGAATCAGGATCTTGAACGCTTCCGTAACTCGATGGTCGATTTGAAAGAAATCGCACGCGAACATATTGTATTTCCGCTCCATTTTTACAGCTTGAAAGCGATCGCTAAATTCCTCGGCTTTGCTTGGGAAGGCGATGTGAAAGGGGGAGCAGCATCCGTTCTTGCTTATGAACAATGGATGGAAAGCGGTGACCGCTCCATCCTCGATGCGATTATCCAGTACAATCGAGAAGACGTGCAGGCAACAGCCCATGTCCTTTCCTGGATGCGCCGCTTTGCCAAAGACATCCAGCGCTTCACCAAACCATTTCCTTGGTTCCAATAAACCTATGATCCGATCTCTCATGAACCGCTACACGCTACTCATCGTGGCTTTGTTGTTGATCCCGCAATTCGCTTTTGCGCAAGCAACCTCAACGAGCTCTACTTTGGAAGCCGTCACTTCCACGGCTCCCGTAGACAACGGCTCTTCCAACGGCACCGATGGCTCCGGTGCTCCGGAAAACAGTGTAAGCGATCGCGAGGGTCAATATGAGCGCGCGGTGGTTGAGTCGGTTTCGGTCGGTTCAAGCTCCATCCCAGGAGGTGCAGAGCAGATCAAGCTTTTCCGTGTCCGTTTCCTCTCCGGTCCGATGATCAACCAGATTCGAGAAATCCATTCTGATGTCGGTTCAAATCCTTACAATCTCGACCCACATGCAGGAGACAAGGTTGTGATCTTTATGCAGCCAGCTGAAACAGGTTGGAGTCTGTACATCGAAGGTTTTGATCGACGCGGCGCCATGCTTTGGCTGATCGGACTATTCGTCCTCACATTGGTACTGCTCTCTGGTTGGCAGGGCGTAAAGGTGGCACTCGGTATCGCGCTCTCGATTGCGATGATTGGCTACATTCTCATTCCGCTCTATTTACGCGGAGTCAATGCCGTACCGCTCGCGATTGTCCTCGCCGGTCTTTTCACTTTGATTTCAAGCGGACTAACCATCGGCTGGAATCGTAAAACCGTCGTCATTTCTGTTGGTACGATGGGCGGCGCACTCGTCGCATATTTGATCTCGCTGATCTTTGTCGATGCAACCCGTCTCTCCGGACTTTCCACGGAAGATGATCGTCTATTCTTCAATAAAAATCCCTTACTCGATCCGCGCGGTCTCTTGTTTGCCGGAATCATTATCGCGGCAGTTGGTGTTTTGGAAGATGTTGCCGTTTCCATCGCTTCCGGAGTTTCCGAGGTGCGTCGCGCTAATCCAAAAATAGGTTTCAAGGATTTGTTCACCGCTGGCATGGTCATCGGACGCGACCACATGGGAGCGCTCGCCAACACGCTTGTGTTTGCTTATGTCGGTGCCTCGCTTTCAACGCTGCTTCTCTACGAACAGTTTGGCGGTTCCTGGCTCAAATTCATCAACTTTGATTCCGTCACCGATGAAGTTGTTCGTTCGCTCGCCGGCACCATTGGCCTCGTGTTCACCGTTCCGATCACCGCTCTCCTCGCCGCCTGGGCGACGGTCCGCATGCCGCCAGAAAGCAAGAGTCATCGCCACTAAACAAAACACCCGCCTCATGGCGGGTGTTTTATATGGTCGGGCTAGAGGGACTCGAACCCTCGGCCTCTTCGTCCCGAACGAAGCGCGCTACCAACTGCGCTATAGCCCGACGGAGCGAGTACACAGACAAGTAAACTTGTCTGTGTGCGAGCGTAGGAGGACTATATCAAGCTCTTTAGCGAAGATATAGCCCGTAACCTCTCTTACCTAAGCGGGACGAGAATAGCAGGACTTGGAGAGAGAATCAAGTATTTGCCATGGGTTGATATCTCTATCGTTTTAAGCTATATTCACCGCCTATAATCATCCTATGAACAAGTCTCGTATTCTCGCATTGTCCGGCGGTGCTCTCGCCATCCTGCTCCTCGTTATCGGAGGAACATGGTTTTGGTCCGTTGGTTCTGTCGCGGCAGAAAAATTGCCTGCCATTCGCGTGCAAGTCGTGAAGGGCAATGTGGAATATAAGACAGGCGATGTTTGGTCAGTTGTAAAAGACGTCCAAGAAATCCACGCCGGTGACATGGTAAAGACCAGCGCCGATTCCGAAGCGGAAATTCTTTGGGGTGATCAAGGTGTAACCCGTCTCGACCAAAGCACCGAGCTTGAAATCGCTGATGCGCCAGCCGACGGCTCGGGCGCTGCGAGCTCCGTGATCAGTCTCAAGCTCAATGCCGGCCGCGTCTGGAATCGCATGCTCAAATTGCTCGACGTCGATAGCGCCATGGAAGTTCGTACAAGCGATGTGGTTGCAACCGTACGCGGAACTTCTTACGGCATCATCAAGCAGCCGAACTGTACGGAAGCAGCGGTCACGGAATCCGTTGTCGGTATTCTTGCTAACGGCGGCACCGACGAAACCCTTCTCACGGATGATCAGTGGGGGAGCTTTGGTCCGAATGACTGCAAAAAGCCCGTCCGCAATCTAACGGAAGCCGACATCTGGCCGGCTGAGCAAAAAGTAAAAGACACAAAATTTGACCGCGACTACATGGGCGAGCTGCGCAAGCGCCTTGATGCGCGTGCTGATTCCATCCCTGCAGCCCCGTCTTTTGTACGCAGCGCTTCCGAGCGCTTGCATCTCGCTCTCGCTTCCGGTGATGCGCGTGAAGATCTCGCAGCCGCCTACGCTAAGCGTGAGCTTGCGGCAGCTGTAGCAAATCCATCCAATATCAAGGTTTCGCTCGCAAATATCCGCGGCCTTTTGCCAGCCATGGGTCCTAAGGCCGGCTTGCTGCGCGGCGAGCTCCATATCGCAACGACGCTCTTGTCTCGTGCGCGTTACGCAGGTCTCCGTGAAAATATCAGTGATCTAGCTTTGCCGCAGGCTCTCACGGAAAGCTCCTCGCTCAGTGAGTTGCGCTTGCTTCGCGATGCCATCGTGAATGGCGATGAAACCGACACGCGTTATCGTGAACTCGTTCGTATTGATGAAGGCGTCGATGATGTTTTGGAAGGTGTTGATCTGACCGATGGCCGCACGCGCGTCGTCGCCGATCTTATGTCCCGTCTCGATGCGGTCGACGCTGCGCTCGGTGAAGCAGGCGATGATCGTTTGAAGAACAAGTCAGAAGCGATCCGCGCACGCTTGTCTGTCGCGCTCGGTATTCCGGATATCACCGTCCCGGTTGAGCCAGAGGACAAGCCGGAAATCCGCATCAATGAACCAACGCTCCGCAATCCGGTTATCAAACCTCCAACAAACCAGCCAACGACTCAAACCGGCCGTGTCTATCAGAGTCTGACCTTGCTCGCCTCACCATCCGCGCCGATCAGTGGGCAACCGGTCACCCTTAAACTCTTTGGCATCAAGTCCGATGGTCGGGCAGATGAGCTAACCTCCAAAGCTTCCTTCTCACTCGCACGATCAAGTGACGGATCTTTGCAGGGCAATGTCCTTACGCCAGTCTTCATCGGAACAATTACAATCAATGCTTCCTTTAGCGACACGGTCGGTTCACGCACGGTGTCTGCGAATATTGTTCACTCCGCAGCCAAGCTCACAGGCCTTCAGTCGATTGAAATCCGCTTTACCGGTCCGACCACCGTCACCTGTAGCGCAAGCCTTCCGTACAAGGTCTTCGCGATCTACGGCGACAAGACCAGCAAAGACGTCTCGATCTCTTCGACAGTTACCGTCAGCGATTCCAAGCTTCTGTTTCCAGGCGACGGAAAAATCTTGACCTTCTGCTCCGGCCAACAAGCTTCCGGCTCGGTAACGGCTCGTTACACGGAGCAGGGTGTAACCAAAACAAGCTCGGCAACAATCACGGTAACGCCAGATGCATCAACCCCTTCTGCGCCCGGCAGTCGCTATCCATACCGCATCTACTAAAAGCAGAAAAAGAAAAGCGCCTCATACCAGATTGGTAGAGGCGCTTTTACGTAGGTGCCCGTTAGGGCAAAGGTGCGTCAGTGCACGGTCGGTTCACATCGCTGACACGCGCAGGTGTTGGCGATGACGTGGCGCGCGCCCATGGGATCCTCGATCCTGTACAGATCTCGGTACTGGTCGGGAGTGATACCCGAGCAGTCCCAGTAGGCCTCACCATCGGCTCGCGCGAGCAGGAAGCTCGTTACGTGCTCGCAGCTCGCGACGTCGCGACCGGGTCGGCGGCTGTAGCCGGTCTCGGTGGTGACCGTGTCGGTCGGCGTGGACGTTTCCGTCTCGGCCGTCGTCTCGGTCTCGCTCACCGTCTCGGTCTCCGACTCCGTGGACGTTTCCGTCTCGGTGGTCGCGACCGTGTGGTGGCGGTTGAAGCCGCCGCTGCCCCACATGAAGAGCACGGCGAGGAGCGCGAGGGCTCCGAGGATCAGCACACCGACGCCGAGAGCCCTGCTCAGACCGTTGCCGGTCGAGTTACTCTTGGCGATGGCCTGCTGCATCTGCGTGGGGCTCTTCTTGTCGAGCTCGTCGGGCGTCTTGAGCGGTGTCTGCTTGGGCTGCCTCGCGGCATCCTCGGCGTTCAGCCGCGCCTGCTCGAGACGGTGCAACTCGCTCTGCTGCTCGCCGGCCCAGAAGAAGCCGATCGAGTGCGAGATCTTGCCGTCCGGCTTCACGAAGTGGACGTTGGTCCGCTTGCTCTTATCATGCGACGAGACCGCCTCGATGTTGGCGAAGCGGAAGCGCTGCCCGATCTTGACGACCGCGGGGCTGCCCTGAGTGATGCGCACCCAGTTGGCGAGCTCGTCGAGCACGAACGTGCCATGGGTGCTGCCCAGATCCTCGATCTGGAGGCTGCCCTCATTGATCGTGAGGACGGCGTGGTGGGCGCTGATGTGCGGCTGTTCGATCACCCAGTCGTTGTTCAGTGCTCGACCCACACGCATGCGCGTGCGGACCTCCACGGGCTCGCTGTTGGACGGAGCCGGAGGCTCCAAGACCGGCGGGACCTCGGTCTCTGCCGGCGGCTGCTGCTGCGGGTGCTGGTTCATTTCCTTCTCCATACTGATGGAGACGTGCACGGACGGCTCCTCGGAAGGGGCCGGCGAGGCGGGCGAGACAGCGGCGGGTGCCACCGTCTTGAGCGGAGCGTCGTGCGTCACGGCCTCATCGGCCGGACGAACGGATTCCGGACCCGACTGCCAGACAGTCTCGATCACGGGAGCCGCGGACGCGGGCGGGACGATGAGCGGCTGCCGCTCTTCCACCGGAGGCGGAGGAGGCGGCGGCGTGAGGCTCACCGCGATGGTGGGACCAGTGGCCGTGCGACGCGCCTTGTCTGCCGCGACGATCGCGTGCAGTCGAAGGGCCTCTTTCTTGCCCTCCTCCGTCACGGCCTTGAGCTCGAGCTCGCCGAGACCGAGCGCCATGCGCTCGAGATCGGTGTCGCTCACGCCTTGGATCCGTTCCGGCAGCGTGCTCGGGGTCGCGTTGGCGGCCTCGAGGCACAAGCGCTGGAGCGTGTACTCGAGCGTGCGCTGGAGAGATGCCTTGGTGGCACGGCCCGCGATCACGAGCTCGTTGTCCGCCTTGATGGCGTCCTTGTCGAGCTGCATGTCGAGATCGCTGATGACGACCTCGATGGCGGCGGCACGCTCGCGCAGTGAGAGCGTGCTGTCGCGCAGGAGCTCCTCGCCGAGGCCGACCGTCTTGTCGAAGGCGGCCTTGACCTGAAGCGTGAACTTCTCGGTCTCGTTCAGGTCCTCGATCTCGCCGCCCGGCGTGCCGGTGTCGATGAGCAGCGCGTCGACCTCGTTCTCGTGGACCCCGGTCTCCCGGAGATCCTCGTCGCCGTCGTCGCCGTTGTTGTTGTCGTCGCTCTCGTCGCCCGCCTCGTCCTCGGAGGACTCGCTGAGCGTGTCCGTCGCGGAGGCCGCGGCGATGCTGGATACCGTGCTCGGAAGCACCGCATCCTCGATGTCGTCGAAGCTGAAACCCTTCTTCTCGTTGGCCATGTCTGTTCTCCTTCTCGTGTTTTGAAGATCCAAAATCGTTGCGGCAACGCGGCCGCTCGCATTCCCACGGCCTTCCGGGGAACGTGATAAAATACCATAAATTAGCCAAAATGTCAATGATTTCTAACATCATTGCGGTAATACCAAAAAAATGGCTAAAATAAGGGCTATGTCGCGACCAAAACCCGTTGTTCTGATCATCATCGATGGATTCGGTATTGCCCCTCAGGCAGACGGGAACGCGATTTACGATGCAAAAATGCCCGTTTTCAAACGCTTGATCGAGTCTTATCCGGCAATGACCGTGCATGGATCCGGGGGCGCTGTCGGTCTTTCATGGGGAGAAATGGGTAATTCTGAAGTCGGCCACCTCACGATTGGAGCCGGCCGCATTTTTTACCAAAGTCTGCCCCGCATCAATCTCTCGATTGAAACCGAAGAATTCTATAGTAACAACGCGTTGAAAAAAGCCGTCGCTCATAGCAAGGCAAATGGCGGGAGATTGCATCTCATGGGCTTATTGTCGCAAGGCAATGTTCATGCCTCGCAAGAACACCTGAACGCTTTGCTTGAATTCTGTAAGCGCGAAGGTCTAAAAGATGTTCCCGTCCACTGTTTCCTCGATGGCCGCGACGCGATTTATAATTCCGGTCTTGGTTTTGTCGGAGAATTGGAAGCCAAGATGGCCGAGCTCGGTACGGGAAAAATCGCCACGCTCGCCGGACGCTATTTTGCGATGGATCGCGACAGCCGTTGGGACCGCGTAGAAAAAGCCTACAACACGATTGTCCGTGCCGAGGGCGAGCGCGCAGATTCTGCCGTCGCCGCACTGGAAGCTTCCTATGCAAAACAAGTGTTTGATGAAGAATTCATTCCGACCGTGATTGGTGTCGGAGCTCCGGTGAAAGAAGGGGATGCTGTGATCTTTTTTAACTTTCGTCCGGACCGCGCAAGAGAAATGACCAAGGCATTTGCCCTCCCGGCTTTTGATAAATTCCCGCGCGAGTATCTCAAGAATGTATTATTTGTCACGATGACGGAGTTTGAAAAAGATCTTCCGGTAGAAGTCGCCTTTCCTCCTCAGCCGATTGAAACGTCCTTGGCAAAAGTCGTTTCCGACGCTGGCTTGCGTCAGCTGCACATCGCCGAGACGGAAAAGTATGCGCATGTCACATTTTTCTTGAACGGCATGCGCGAGGACGAGTTCCCTGGCGAGGATCGCGTCATTATCCCAAGTCCGCGCGTCTCCAGTTATGATCAGGTTCCGGAAATGTCCGCCTTTTTGATCGCGGAACGCGTTGTAAAGGAAATCGCTGCCAGTTCTTACGATTTTATTGTTCTCAACTTCGCCAACCCTGACATGGTTGGTCATACGGGTAATTACGAAGCAACGGTAAAAGCTTGTGAAGCCGTTGATAAAGCGATCGGCTCTATTGTTGACGCAGCGCTTGCTGTCGGCGGAGCGGTTCTTATAACCGCTGACCATGGGAATGCAGAAGAAGTAAAAAATCTAGTGACCAGCGACATGGATAAAGAGCATTCCACCAATCCCGTGCCCTTTATTATTGCGAGCAAAGAACTGGAAGGTATCCGCGCCCCTTCCGGCGATGTCATTGGCGGCGATCTTTCTCTAAACGCTCCCGTCGGCATGTTGGCTGATGTCGCTCCAACCGTGCTCAAGCTTCTCGAGATCACACCTCCGCCAATCATGACGGGCCAACCGCTGATTTAGTGTGACGAATTCAAAAACCGCGGCCAAAGTCGTACAGGTTTTATCCAAGCGCTATCCGGAAAAGGGGATGGTCGACATGGGGAAAGCGGAAGACACGCTCATCGCGACTCTCCTATCAGCGCGCAGCACAGATGTGCAAGTGCTCCGTGTTTATCCGGGGCTCCGCCGCGCTTATCCGACCTTGGCAGATTTAGCCAAAGCTCCCGTCGCAAGCATCGCATCCAAAATTGCTTCCATCGGGCTCTATCGCAACAAGGCAAAAGCCATCAAAGCATTGGCATGGATGTTGATGGATGATTTTGACGGCCAAGTACCCCGCACGATGGATGAGCTCGTGCGCTTACCCGGAGTTGGCCGCAAAACCGCAAGCTGCGTTCTTGCCTACGCATTCAAGATCCCCGCTATCGCTGTCGACACGCATGTCTATCGCGTCGTGCATCGTCTCGGCTGGGCCAAGGGAAAGACCGCTGAACAGGTTGAAATGGAGTTGCGTAAGCTTGTTCCGGAAAAAGAGTGGATCGACATCAACCGATCGATGGTTCAATTTGGCCGTGATATCTGTAAGCCGGGAAAGCCGCAATGTTATCGTTGCCCCGTCGCAAAGTGGTGTGCATACCCAAATAAGACAAAAGTCTGATACCCTCTATCCATGTCTGGTGAAATCTTGATTCTGCAGGGAATACAGCAAGCAATGTCCGGTGAAGCCGGCCAAGCCTTGTCTGTCTTTTTTTCCCGCTACCTTGTTTTTGTCTTCGCCTTCCTTGTGGCGATTCTTGGTTTTTGGCGCAAGCGCCGTCATCTCCGCAAGATTGTTTACGAGGCTACTTGGGCTGCATTGATCGCAATGGTGGTAGCGACGGTATCCGGTCAATTCATTGGACGCATCCGTCCATTTATCGCTGATGCTTCCGTGCAGGTGCTCATTCCTCCGCCGCTTACGATCTACTCGTTTCCGTCGGGCCACACGGCTACGTCTTTTGCTGCCGCCGTCGTTCTCGTCTACGGAAGTCCGGGCATCGGTATGCTTGCGCTTTTGGCTGCAACGCTTATCGGCTTTGGCCGCATGGCAACGGGTGTCCATTATCCGACGGATGTACTCGCCGGTGCATTGCTCGGCAGTCTCGTCGGCGTCATTGTTCATTACGTGAAGCTTCGTCAGACCATAAAAAAACAAGCTCCGGAATCCTATGCGAAACATGGTTAAGCTGTTGGTCGTTCTCGTCTTGTTGTTCGGTATCTGGTTTGGCTGGCAATGGGCCAATGAAGCCTATTGGGCCGTACCTGTCGGAGCGGTAAAGGCGGTAGAAATCCCGGAAGGTGCTGATGGCGCCAAGGTCGCGCAGATTTTGGAAGAGAACGGCATCATCGAGTCCGCAGCTCGTTATAGAATGTATGGCCGTTTTGACAGCGCGCTAAACCGCGCACGCCCTGGCTCCTATCAAATCCGCCCGGGAACAAATTATCGTGAAATTGCCCGACAGCTCGCTCTCGGACCTGCCAGAACAGAAGTACAAATCACGATCATAGAAGGTGAAACGGTCGATGCGCTTATTGATCAATTGCAGGACGAGCAGCAAATCGACCCCGCAGATGCCGTGCGTGTTATCGGCCGCTCGCTCGATCGCGTTCCTTTTGATCTCGCGCTACGCGACACCTATCCCTTTCTCGGAAGCTTGCCCCGCGACCGCTCATTGGAAGGCTATCTTTTCCCAAATACCTATCGCGTTTGGGCCGATCAATTGCCGGAAGGCCTGATCGCCAAACAGCTCGATGAATTCAGTAAGCGTTTTTCCGCTGCTAAGCCTGGTGCCGCAAGTGCTCCGCTCACCGATCTCGACGACGTCATTATTCTTGCCTCGATTGTTCAGGATGAAGTCCGTTCCGAAGAAGACATGCGTTTGGTCGCCGGCTTGTTCCTGAACCGTTTACGCGACGGGATGGCCCTTCAATCCGATGCAACATTGAATTACATGACGGGCTCGGGCCGCGCCCGCGCCACCTCGCGCGATCTTTCCATCGACTCTCCGTGGAATACCTACAAGTATCGGGGTCTGCCGCCATCACCCATCGGCAACCCGGGAGAGGCGGCGATCAAGGCTGTTTTGAATCCAGAACCAAGCGAATATCGCTATTTTTTGACCGATGAAGCCGGAAAAACCTATTACGCCAGAACCCTGGATGAGCATATAGCCAATCGCCAAAAAGCCGGATATAGCCAGTAAAACAGGAAATAATAGAAGATTGACAAAACCGCAATTTTGTAGTATATTGATTCGTTCTCTGCTCATAAAGGCAGGGAGATACTAACAACGTTCAAGGAGTTCATCATGGACGGGAGCTTTGCAGCTCGTTCTGATGTCGAGCTGGTGATATCGCTCATACGCGACGAATCAGGCGAGTACCCGGTACAAGAACCCGAACCCGTCGAGTCGGACGACGACGAAGACCTGGTGATTCCGACCCTCAGCCCGGATGAGCGTCAGCGCATGAGCTTGCGCGATCGCTTGGCGCGGCTGGTACTTGAGGAGGAGTTCAACTACTTTCTCTGGCGCCACGGCCGTGACGAGATGTACCTGGTCGGTTTCGAAACCGATCCGCTGCGCATCTGGAACCGTCTTGGTCTGGGCCACAGAACCGAGCTCATCGTGAACCGCATCAACCGCATCAACCAGCTGGAAGTCCTCGCCCTCAATCAGGACGAATGTCTCAGCACCTATCTCAAGGGCGAGACGATGCTGGAGATGCTCTCGGAAGTGCGGCGCGACTGGATCCGCGGCAAGGTGCAAAAGCGCTCCAAAGAGCGTCAGTCGCGAGAAAAGGCAGGCAAACCCAACCAGGAGGACCTACTCTGGAAGCAAATCCGCTAAACAACCAAAGACTCGATCTCTGAAGCCCGGCCATGTTCACATGGTCGGGCTTCTTCGTTATCATCTGCCCATGTCCACCTTTACGCTTTCTTCCGATCCGGGTGGCTCGGTCAAAAAAATCGACTACGTCCAAGCGCTCAATCAGGAGCAATTGGCTGTCGTTCTGGAGGGTGATGGCCCTTGTCTTGTGTTAGCTGGAGCCGGTTCCGGCAAAACCCGCACGTTAACCTATCGCGTAGCCTATCTCATCGAGCACGGCGTTGATCCGTCCTCGATTTTGCTACTCACATTTACCAATAAGGCGGCAAAAGAGATGTCTGGCCGCGTAGAAAGCGTGCTCGGACCCTCGGCTCGCGGTATTTGGGGCGGTACCTTCCATTCAATCGGCGCACGCTTATTGCGCTCATTCGCAGAAGACCTCGGCTATCAATCCAATTTTTCCATTCTCGACCAAGAAGACAGTCGCAATCTAATCAAAGCCGTCATGAAAGACTTGGCCATCGATCCAAAGGCCCGGCGTTTCCCGACCGCATCTGTCGTAGGCGATATTTTGTCCTACGCCCGCAACACCCAGCACTCCATCGATGACGTGCTTGAAATAAAATATCCCAACTTCCAAGCCTTCATCACGGACATCGAGGAAATCGCCAAGCAATATCATCAGAGAAAAAAGCAGGCGAACGCCATGGACTTTGATGACTTGCTCACCAATCTCGCCATGCTGCTCGATAGCCCGGACGGCAAAAGAATTTCCGAGCGCTTCCGCTACGTGCTCGTCGACGAGTATCAAGATACGAACGCCGTGCAGGCGCGTATCGTCGCTGGATTTTCCAAAATCCATCGTAATATTATCGCCGTTGGCGACGACGCGCAGTCGATCTATGCGTTCCGAGGCGCAGATGTAAAAAACATTCTTTCTTTTCCTGAACAATTTGCGGATGCAAAGATTTTTAAATTGCTTACAAACTACCGCTCAACGCCTCAAATCCTCGATCTCGCCAATGAATCGCTCTCGCACAACCGCCATCAATTCAAAAAAGAGCTAATTGGACTGAGGGAAAAAGGGGATAAGCCTCGTTTGATCGCCTGTTCATCAGCCTCGCAGGAAGCGCGATATATCGCAGAACAGGTCTTGGCTTTGCGCGATGGGGGAGTCGCTCTTGCCAACATGGCGGTGTTGTTCCGTTCGAGTGCTCATTCCCAAACGCTGGAATTTGAGTTGATGAAGCGCGATATTCCGTACGAGTATCGCGGCGGCCAAAAGTTTTTTGAACGCGCACACATAAAAGATGTCGTGTCTTTTTTACGCGTGTATGAAAATCCAAAAGATGAAGTCGCTTGGCTGCGCACGCTTGGATTGCAAACAGGTATCGGCGCAACAACCGCGGGAGACATCGCTTCGCAGATGCGCGTGATAGAAAGCGTCGACATGATCGTCGATGGTTCCGCTGGTCTGCGTATCCCTGCCCGCGGACAAACTGGTTGGAATGACATGATGCTGATTCTCAAAAACTTTTTGGAGAAGGGAAGATTCCCGGCTCAGCTTATCCGCGCCGTCACATCGTCCGCATATCAGGATTATTTGGAGCGCGAATATCCAAACTGGCGTGAACGCTTGGAAGATTTGGAACAGCTCGCCCTCTTTGCAGAAGGCTATGATGATCTCGCCGCCTTCCTCGCCGACATCTCGCTCTACGATGATGTTGTCGCCCAATCAGCGACGCGTGAAGCGAGAGGTGTGGAGCGTGAGGAGAAAATGATCCTCTCGACCATCCACCAAGCCAAAGGCTTGGAATGGGATACAGTTTTTATTATCCATTTAGCCGACCAAAGCTTCCCAAATCGCCGCGCGCTCGCAGAAGAAGACGGAATGGAAGAGGAGAGACGCTTGTTTTACGTTGCTGTTACACGCGCCCGCCGCCAACTGTTCTTAAGTTACCCGCTCACCCTCGGCCAAGAGTCATTGGTTTTGAATCAGCCATCGACATTCATCGAAGAAGTCGATCCGCATCTATTCGAAAGAGTAGAACTGCGCGAGGCTGGTTCCGGAACGACAAAGTGGCAACAATCCAAAAAAGCCGGTGCATGGTCTTGGGACGATAGCGAGGGGAGTGATGGTTATGAAGAGCCGGCGATCCAAATCGCACCCACAACCGTTTGGAAAAAAGACGAAAAGCCAAAGAAGCCACTTAAGCCCGGTTCCTACCTGCGAGAGATCGAGGACCTTTAGCTGTCATTGCGAGGAGTAGCGACGACGAAGCAATCCTGAGCGTGCGGTCCGGACCAAGATTGCTTCGATTCCTCGCAATGACAAGCCGACTTGCCCCAATCCCACTAGCCCGATAAGGTCTGCCCAATCTATGGCTTGGGCGCATTTGGAAGGCCCGGGCGCACCCGACACGGCCTGCGACCTGGTTACCGCTGCCATCGCCGATGAATATCTCCGGCGCGATCCTGCGTCTCTTTTAAATATCCGTGTTTCCGGCGGTCATGGCGTGCTTTTTGTGGCTGGTGAAGCCAAATCCCAAGCCGATTTCGACGTCGCCGCCGTTGTTCGCCGCACGCTCGGCCAAATCGACGCCGGCCTCTCTGCCGAGCCATTCATCGCCATCGAACCGATGATTGATCCGCCGCTCTTTGGCGACCGCGATCCGCTTACCGTCTTTGGCTACGCAACATCTGAGACAGATTCAAGACTTCCTCGCGAGGTCGAGCGCGCTCGGCACATTCTTCAGGCGATAGAAGTCCGCCGCCTCATGGACGCTGACTGGTACTGGCTCGGCTCCGACTACGCCGTCTTTGCCGGCGGCATTCGCGGGAAAGAAGTCGTTATTCGTCTCGGTCATGCCGATGTGGCATCGCCAGAAGAAATTAAATCGCGTCTCCTGCGCGTTCTGCCGGAAGTCGATGCAAATGATTTACGCGTTGTCGTCGCCCACGCAAAAGCTAATGGCGGTCTCGCTAGCCGCATTGGTTCATCCGGCCGCAGGCTTTCTCCATACGGACGCAAACTCCCGCCAACGCCATCCGGCAACGGCCATCATCTCGCGCATCCTTCAAATCTTGGTGCATGGTATGCGCGAGCTGCGGCCCGTGAACTCGTGGCGGGAGGATTTGGAAAAGCGGTTCTCGCAGAACTCGATTACACGCCGCATGAATCCAAGCCCTCGGCGATGCGTGTCCGAAATGAAAAAGGGGAGGACCTCCGTTCCCATCTCGACCTCGCGCGATTTGATCTCGAGCATCCGCCGATCGGCTGGGACTCGCCAAAACTTCTCGTCGAGTCGATACGCGTCTCCTTTGACAGTACGCTCCGATTGCCGTGGGAGTTGTGATAGACTCGTCAAACTATGAAGAACGCCTCAAAAATGATTCTCCCAGCGTTACTCGCAACAACGCTTCTCGGAGCCGGTTGCGGACAGGCAGAGCCTGAGACGCAAGGAATGAACGGCGACACCGTCGCCATGCAGTACGCGGCCAGCCAAGGCCAGCCGCCAGCAAATACCAAAGTCGATCCACCCGCCGAGTCCGGCCAAGCCCCGTCACCATCAGATGCACCAACTCCAACTACTCCTGTAACACCAACACCTATGCCTGAAGCTCTCGCTTTTCCTGGCGTCATGGACGCTCAAGAAGTAAACAAGAAAGTCCGTATCAAAACCACGCTCGGCGACATCGTTGTCCAGGTCGATCCTGATCAAGGTCCAAATGCCGCTTCCAACTTCGTCTATCTCGTAAAGAAAGGTTTCTACAACGGCACGATTTTCCACCGCGTCATCCCGGGCTTCATGATCCAAGGCGGCGACCCGACCGGTACGGGCATGAGCGGTCCTGGCTATCAGTTCAAGAACGATCCGGTAAAATCTCCGTATAGCAAAGGTATCGTCGCTATGGCCAACGCTGGCCGCGACACCAATGGCTCGCAATTCTTCATCATGGTCGATAGCGTCGGTCTTCCGCCAGACTATTCTGTCTTCGGTCGCGTCGTTGAAGGTCAAGACGTCGCCGACAAAATCTCCATGACGCCGCGCAACGGAAACGATCGTCCAAATACGGAAGTAAAGATGGTGAGCGTGACGATTGAGTAATCAAAACAAACAGCAAAAAGAGCTCCGTACGGAGCTCTTTTCAGTCTCAAGGAGAGCATTGACAAAACGTATATTTTGATATAAACACGACAGGCACACAGTGCAAGGAGGTCGCATGACGAGCCCGACTCTCATCCATGCAATGGCGGAACTTGCGGCACGTTTGCCGCTGTCGTCAGAGTCAGGCGTGATGGACGAGGAGCATCACCGCGTTCACGTGACCTACAAGCTTCCAAGTCCCGAGGTGCTGAAAAGCAGGTTCGAGAACTTCCACATCGTAGAAGTGAGGAGAACGTTCCATCGCTCCTGTGTGAACCTTCATCAAAGGCCACGGGAACTCACCTTCTGTCTGGCAAAGATCCCTAGTCGATTCCAGCGTCAAACCCTTTGGACAAATCTGGACGACCTTGCGGTGTATTACGGCTCGCTAGGCTACCGATTTGCCATCGATCTAGAGGGTGTCGATTTCGCCCGCGCAGTCAGGTTGCCTTCCGACAATCAAGCCTACGTTGTCGGCACGTTGAGGGCTTTTGGTCGCGTCGAGGCGATGAGTATCTGCTACGCACTGTCTAGCCGCACAGACCAAATGTCGATAGGTAGTTCGTACATCGACATCGGAGATTGTCGTAGCTCGATGATGCGCATCCTGCTGGTCCGTCAACCCTTCTGAATAGCTGAGAGCCCTCATCTCGTACCCGTGAAAACGGTCGCGAGTGAGGGCTTTTGTAGAAGACGGTAACCCTTGACAAGACCAGTATTTTCTTATAAAGAACGACAGTCCCTTTGATGGTTGAGTGAGGAAAGGAAGGCGTCTATGAGTAGTGGTTTGAACATGCACAGTGTGGTCAAGCTCGAGTCGGATCGCAAGCCGCTCGCCAAGGATCGGTTCCGCACGAGTGAGCGCAAGACGCTCGCGCGCAAGGACTTCGTGAGCAAGGGATCTGATGCGCTCATCAAGAGCCTCAGCTTCTACATCACGCAGCGCAGTCTCAAGAATGATGTGGCTCGCGCTCAAGTGATGCGCGAGTCCGAGCAGCACACGCAAGAGCTCGGGGACATCGCGATCGAGTACGCGCTCTCGACGGGAGAATCGCTTCCAGGTCTGGCGGATGGTATGGATGCGCCTTCGATCAAGCAGGTGGCGCACCTGAGCACGCTCATCCTCGAGACGCCCAAGGCGAACCTCCGCACCATGCGTGCGCTCGCCGACAACCTCGGCTTCGTCCTCATGCCCTTCGAGTATCTCGATCCGGCTGCGTACCGGGACGAGCCCGCCGTCACCAAGAATGCGATCAGGGCATTCGATAGCTCGCTCGCGTCCCGCTTCTCTGTCTACGCGCTCGCTCCGGTCGGCTACTACAGCTTCGAGCGGCATGTCGCCTCCTCGAGCGACCTCCCGCTGCGCGCGCCCAAGGGCCACGAGCAGACCTTCGCCGCGCTCGACATGGTCATCCCGACCATCCGCACCCTTCAGAGCGGCATCTCGAGTCTCAAGGCAGGCGTCGAGCAGATGGAAGGACAGCTCTCGCAGATGAAGAGCGCTCTCCAGCGGCTCGAGGATCGCATCGAGCGCGAGCGCACGGAGCGTGTCGCTCAAGAGATGCGGTCCAAGGCGGTGGAGCAGGAGCGGCGCCATCGCATCGACGAACAGCTCGAGCGTGAATACGAGCGCGCGCGCCGAGTGCTCGATCCAATGCTCTTTGCCCTCCCCAAGGGAGAGTCCATCGAGGACGATGGCATCGCGCTCATCGGTCCGTGCTGGGGTCCCGATCTCGACAACATCATCATCGCGGGCCTCAAGCTCCAGCAGTACTCCGGCCAACGCAAGGCCATCGAGAAGACTCTGGCCAAGCTCCTCGCCCCCTGAATCCGCGAACATCTGAAGCCCCGGTCCGAAGTACTTCGGACCGGGGCCTTCATTTTTATACGGAATCGTTGATCAAACCCCTGTTTCAAGGTACGATCGCCCCATGAATAAACGTGTTCAAATCGGTGTTTCTGTCGCGATTCTCGCCGTAATCGCACTCGCTGGAATGGCCTATCTCTGGCGCGGAAATCTGCGCGATTTAGCGTATCACTATTCCCGCCCAAATCTGCCTGCCGCGATCCCGTACATTCCTCCGACCAGCACTGCGCAAGCTACGACAACAACTCCATCAACTAAGCCGGCAACAAAGCCTGCGACGAAACCGGCAGCACCGACACCCGCCCCAACAACGAATCCAACCAGCCCGGCAGAAATTAATTTGTCTGTTCCATTCTTGCTCCAAGCGCCAAAACAAAACTGGGTTCAACCATTTGAGGACGCCTGCGAAGAAGCCTCCCTCATCATGGTCGATGCCTACTACGATGGACGCAAAACAACCTTTGGTCCCGATGAAGGCGTCAAAGCCATTCTCGATGTCGTTGCCTACGAAGACGAGACCTACGGTTATAACAAAGACACAACCTCGGAAGACGTGATGAACACCGCCAAGAATTTCTTCAACCGTCCAAATATAGAAATCATCGAGGCGACAGAAGCCGATATCAAAGCCGCGCTTGCTAAGGGCTATCCGGTCATTGCACCAGCACACGGCAAAGCGCTCTTGAACCCCAACTTCCGTAACGGCGGACCGGAATATCACATGCTCGTCATCAAGGGTTACACCAAAGACGGCCAATGGATCACCAACGACCCTGGAACGCGCAACGGCCCCGACTATCTCTATCCAAAACAACGCCTGCTCGACGCCATCCACGACTTCAACGCAACGGACATGAAACTCGGCCGCAAAATCGTCATCGTCATCAAGCCATAATCCCTATGCCAAAAGCCAAAACCACATCCAAAAAAAGGATTGAAGACAACGGAGCTGGTTTTCGTCTCTCCGGTTTTCTGATTATTGTTCTCTTTGCCTCATTCGGCCTTGTTTGGCTCTGGTTGCAATTACCAAAGCGCAGCGAGCAGCCGGCTCCGCGCCCGCCCGTCGTCCAGCCTTCGGAAACGACAAATCCGGCCAAGATCTCCTGCAATGAGTCGGGTGGTACTTGGATTGATTGCGGTTTGCCGGCAGGCTGTAAGCTCGGTGAACCTTGCGATCAAGTCTGTGTACCGCAATGTTTGGCAAAGTCGGAGCCGATTGTTCAGCCTCAGCCAGAACAAACAACGCCAATTCGCGAACGCCCAACAGGCATGACCTGTGACGATCGTAACTTCATCTGTGTCGATCCTGCTTTTGCGTCCCAACAGCTCACGAGCCCATTCGTTGTACAAGGCACGGGCATCGCTTTTGAGAACACCATTAACTGGCGTTTGCTCGACGGAAACGGGGGAGTGCTTCAGCAGGGTTTTGTCACAGCTAATGCACAAGAAGTCGGACAAGCCGGACCATTTGAGATCCGTCCATTTCTCTTGCAGGTTCCAAAAACAAGCACGGGCACGCTCGAGGTTCTCGAGTACTCGGCGGAAAACGGCTCGCCGATTCACGTCGTCAAGATTCCAGTCCGTCTGCCGACGCTTTCGATGAAAACCAAGTTTTTCATGCCATCCGGATCAACAACCGACTGTTCGGAAATGTCGCCAGTTGAGCTCGACGTCACGCGTTCCGTGCTTCCCGTTGAAACAGCTTTACGTACGCTCCTCTCTGTCGGTCCGACCATGAGCTCCAAGCGTTCCGCTATTCCGCCGGACACCAAACTTGTTACATTAAAAGTTTCAGGAGGTACGGCAACGGTCGTCCTAAGCTCGGAACTTGGTAACTACGGCGGCGGTTCTTGCAATGTCGCCGCGATCCGCGCGCAAATCGAGCAGACCTTGAAGCAATTCCCATCCGTCCGTAACGTTGTCATCTCACAAGAGGGCAAAACACCGGAAGAATCTCTTCAGCCATAACCTATGGATAGCCTCCTTCTCGTTGGTGCCGTTGCCGGAATGTCAGCCGGAGCCATCATGACATTTCTTTCGCATATTGCTCCGCGATTAGGGGCCGGAAACTTCATCCGCGACATTGACCAACCGCAATTATTTGGCCGCGAAATCAGTCGTCGGGAAGCGCATCTTCTGGGTATCTTGGTTCATCTCTGTTTGTCGCTGATTTTTGGCTTACTCTTTGCTCACTTAGTCGATAAGCAAATCGTTTCCGGCTTTGGTTTTATCCCAATCCTGTTTTACTCGCTTGCCCTCGCCATATTTACCGGTCTCGTCATCATGCCGATCGAGGGTCACGGCCTCTTTGGCCGCAAGCATGACAATTGGTTCATGGTCGACGTCATCCTGACGAATATTTTTTGGGGCTTCATCTACTTTGGTCTGGTTGGCTTATGGATGGTCGCATGAAGCCTTGGCGTTTGGTGTTTTGCATCGCCCTCGGACTCGCGCTCGGGGGCGTATTTGGTATCTTGATCGCCCGCTTCACACCAATTTGTCCCGTTGTCGATTGGATCAATGTTATTCACATTCCCGGCCTCTCGACTTCCACCGCCCCCGTCACCCATGGTGGCTTGGACACGCCAGAACAAAGAAATATCCGTCTCATTTTTGTTGGCGATATCATGCTCGACCGCACGGTGAGGGATCGCATGCGCGTTTCCAAAGATCCTGCCTACCCATTTCAAAAATTACCATCAGCTTGGTTTGAATCATTTGATTACGCCGTCGCAAACTTGGAAGGACCAGTCACGGATCTGCGCCGTCCACCGGAAAAAACGATCGATTTCCAATTTGATCCGTCGGTGATCCCTGTTTTGAAAGAACAAGGCCTCGACGCGTTCTCTCAAGCCAACAATCACGCCCTCGACCAAGGCAATCTCGGCTATGAAGATTCCGTCCATCGTCTCCGTGGCGCCGGCTTCCTTGTTTTTGGCCACCAAGTAAAAGATGATGCGATTTCTCTCGCGACAACCACGCTTCACGCGACACGCCTCGCGTTTCTTGGGTTTAACAACACGGATAACCCCGTCGATCGCACGGCCGCGCTTCAGTCGATCGAGCTCGCCAAGCAACAGGCCGATACCGTGATCGTCTACATGCATTGGGGCAACGAGTATCGCGACAAACCGGACGTCTCAAATGTCGAGCTCGCCCATTGGTTTATCGATAACGGTGTCGATATCGTGATCGGCGCACACCCGCATTGGGTTCAGGGAATCTCGAGCTACAAAGGCAAGCCGATTGTCTGGTCGCTGGGCAATTTTGTTTTCGATCAAGACTGGTCGATTGGAACGCGACAAGGGATGGCCGTTGAGATCGAGCTCGGAGAACGCGTCATCATCAAGCCAATCCCATTACAGATCGATGCAAGCCAGCCGCGCATCGTTGAAGGGGAGGAACGGGCTAAGAGACTCGAGGCTTTGGTAAAAATTTCCGATAAAGAGCTGGCAGAACAAATCCGATCTGGTGTGCTAACCTTTTCGCATGCAAGTACTGACCGTTAGCCAATTCGTCACCTATGCCAACGATACCTTCAAAGCGATTTGGGACCCGACCCTCGTCGCATTGGAAGGAGAAGTAAGTGAGTTCCGTGTCTCGCAAGGACAATGGGTGAATTTTAACGTGAAAGACGCCGATGCCCTCGTCTCCGTCTTTATGGTTCTCGGAAAACTCAACCTCCCGCTCGCCGACGGCATGCGCGTCCGCCTCTACGGTTTCCCGCGTATCTATCCCAAGTACGGAAAATTCTCCTTCAGCGCCGATCGTGTCGAGCTCGTCGGTGAAGGCGCCCTCCAAAAAGCCTTGGCGATGCTACGCGCTAAACTCGAGGCTGAAGGCTTGTTTGATCCGTCTCGAAAACGCCAACTTGCTCGCTTCCCGCAACGTATCGCCCTCGTTGCTTCGCGAGAAAGCGCTGCATACGGCGACTTCGTACGCATCGTGGAAGAACGCTGGCGCGGTCTCGAGATCGATCTCTATCACGCGGTCGTCCAAGGCGAGAAAGCGCCGGACTCCGTCGTGAACTGCATCGAACGCGCACAAAAGAACGGACCATACGATGCTATTGTCATTACACGTGGCGGCGGTTCGCTCGAAGAGCTGATGGCTTTTAACGATGAACGTGTCGTCCGCGCCGTCTACGCATCAAAATTCCCCGTTCTCGCTGCCATTGGTCACGAGCGTGATACGACGTTGGTAGAAGAAGCTGCCGATGTCCGCGGCTCAACGCCAACCGACGCCGCCCGCCGCCTCGTTCCCGACCGCCGCGACGTTCTCTACGAGATCGCCACACTCGAGCAGGGGATTGGTGAATCGCTTTTGCAAAAGATCGACGACGGCCGTGAAATCATCGAGCGTGCGACGTTAGGAGCCGAGCGATGGCTCGAGATATTCCGTCAGCGCGTTGCCTCGCTCTTGCGACTCGTCTCTTCATTTAATCCGGAAGCAATTCTCAAGCGCGGCTTTGCCATCGTGCGCGATACGCAGGGAAATATTCTCTCCGCCGTCGCCCAATTGAAGCCAGGTATGCCCATTACGATCGGTTTGCGCGATGGCGAGACTGGTGCCATGATTGAAGGGAAGCAAGGAAAACTCATCTAAATTATGGCTAAAAAGAAATCAGATATCGACTTTGCCAAAGCCTTCGCCGAGCTGGAACAGATTGCTTCCTGGTTTGAAGAAGGGGAGCCCGATCTCGATGAAGGAATGAAGCGCTATGAGCGCGCCTCAGAGCTCGCCAAAGAACTCAAGGCAAAACTCGATGAAGCAGAAAACCGCATTAAAGAAATTAAAAATTCTTAACCATACAAACATATGATTCAACTCATTGCCCGTTTGGTCCTGACCGCGCTCGGCGTCATGCTCGTCGCGTACTTGGTTCCCGGTGTCGCTGTCGCCAGCTTTTGGGTAGCGCTCATCGCCGCTTTGATTATCGGTCTCGTGAACGCTTTGGTGCGTCCGGTCCTGCAAGTCCTCGCCCTTCCGATCACGATCCTGACACTCGGCTTGTTCTCGCTCATTGTGAACGCTGCCTGCTTTGGTCTCGCTGCTTGGTTGGTACCTGGTTTCACGGTTGCTGGCTTTGGTCCGGCCTTCTGGGGAGCCTTGGCCTTATCGATCTACGGCTGGCTCGTAAACGTCCTTATTACCGACGGAGCCTAAGCCTTGACGGACTCGGCGGCTTTGGCTAATCTTGGGCCAACGATCGCTGAGTCCTGAGAAAGCAGGGGTCACCAAGACCTAAATCGTGTCGCGAGAAATCGCCCACGGCCCTGCCGAGGCCCGCGCAACAAAGCCTAATTTTAGGGTTTGAAGCACGACCACAGGACATAGTCTCTGTGGTCGTTTTGTTTAACGGCAGTCCGTTAACCAAGTAATTCAAGTCTTTTTATTCGGTTATGCCCAAAACACGTTCTCAAAAGTCTGAGGCCGTAGCCGGTCTTGTCTCCGCCCTCAAAGGCGCCAAGTCCGCTGCCTTCTCGGATTACCAGGGAATGTCGGTGCAGAACATCACGGCGTTGCGCAAAAAGATGCATGCCGAGGGCGTGGAATATATTGTCGCCAAGAAAACCTTGCTGACGATTGCCGCCAAAGAAGCTGGCTTCGACGTCAACTTCAAGTCCCTCCCAGGTATGCTCGGCGTTGCCGTGGCGACGAAAGATGAGATGGCTCCGTCCAAGCTCATCGGAGACGCCGGAAAAGATCAGCCGATCAAATTGGTTGGCGGTATCTTTGACGGACAGGTAGTCGACCAGGCCTACATCACGCAGCTCTCCAAGCTGCCATCCAAGGCCCAGTTGCTCACCCAGCTTCTCTACGTCCTCAATGGTCCTGCTGGTGCGTTTGCCCGCCTTCTGAACGCTTACCGCGAACAGAAAGAAGCTGGTACGCCCGCCCCGACTCCCGCTCCTGTCGCCGAAGCTCCAAAAGCCGAGGAAGCTGCCGCCCCTGCGGAAGCTCCAAAAGCAGAAGAAGCTCCTGCCGCAGAAGCCCCAGCTCCTGAAGCTCCGGCTCCAGAAGCCGCGCCTGCTACCGATGCCCCTGCCGCCTAATCCCAACAACGTATCCACTTATTATGTCTGAAATGAAACAGGTCGAAGTCCCGGCCAAGTTCCAGGGACTCGTCGATTCCATCGAGAAGTTGACGGTCATCGAGCTCGCTGAACTCGTGAAGCTCCTCGAGGACAAATTCGGTGTCTCCGCCGCCGCTCCGGTCATGATGGCCGCTGGCGCTGGTGCCGCCGCTGCAGAAGAGAAGTCTGTCTTTAACATCGAGCTCGCTGAAGCCGGTGGAAACAAGATCGCCGTGATCAAGGTCGTTCGTGAAATCACTGGTCTTGGCTTGAAGGAAGCCAAGGACATGGTCGACGGCGCCCCAAAGGTCATCAAGGAAAACGTCGCCAAGGCGGAAGCCGAGGAGATGAAGAAGAAGATCGAGGAAGCAGGTGGAAAGGTCAACCTGAAATAATCGACATAAAAACGCTCCCGAGAGGGAGCGTTTTTGTTTTACTTCGTTACGCGCAGGCTTTGAATGATTTTGATGGCTTCTGCGTCCGTGAGCCAAGAGTTAGAACTCAATCGATACGTATAGTTTCTACCCACCGCTAGCCAGATGTTAAGCCCGCCACCAAGTCCATATTCAATTCTATAACTATATACGGCTAATCCATTTATCGTGCGCTGTCTGATAGATGAATCGGAGGTTTCAGATCCGGTAAGCTCTATACGAGCGCCTGCAAGTGCAGCAGCGGTCGTTGTCGCGGCAGAGATTCGAAGACCTGAGTCACGCGCCTCACCACCTTCGCCCCCCACAGATGGGCCAAACGAGATCACATCCTGTTCTCCATCAAACTGAATTTGAACCGGAGGACAATTCGTTGTTCCCCAAGAAAAGTTATATGGGACATTAAATAAAACCGAGGTCTTCGGATCTCTGTAAGGAATATACGTCTCGGCTGCACCCGGCGCAGCTTCAGAGTCGGGAGCGTAGCACTCCTGGTCAAAGTCATAATTACCGGATTGAGTGTACCCAGTACTGCTAATAGGCCGCGTCTCTAAATCTTTCTGCAGTCGGCTCAGATCTCCTTCAAGTACAGCGACTTGTGCTTCAAGCTCGCTCTCTCTCATCGTCTGGTTCGATTGCCCGTCCTCATTTCCCATACCAGCTGGCTTCAACGTATTCACATCGATATTCCCAAAAATCGCACACACAAGTGCGACATTCGCGAGTACCAAAATCCAGAAAAGCATCCAATCGCGTAATCGCAATCGCTCGCGTCTCACGGTTGTTGTTTCTTTCTTTGCAGTAACTTTTCTTTTTGTTGTGACGGCCATATTGTTTATTGTCACTATAATACACGAAAAAACTCGCCGAAGCGAGTTTTTTCATTTCTTATCTGATTATTCGGCCGCTTCCAGTGCCGTCACTGCCTGATCCAAATCTTGTTTGATCTCGGCGATATCAGCAGCAGCATCATAAGCTGGCAAGTTCAGCAAAGGCTGAATAGCCGATGTAAACGTCGCGACGATCATGATCATGGTACAAAACACGAGCGACCAAAATCCGATCCACATCGTCAGCGAGAGAGTCGGCTTGGCTGGACTCGCTTTCTTTAAAGAGCTTTTTATTTTCTTTTGCATAGCTTCGGGGAGTATATCATAGTCACGCATCATAATCATACTCATAAACAAGAACGGCCCTGGGTGGGGTCGTTTTTGTATGATGTGTGACTCTGTTGCGTGATTATGGAAGCTCCACCTGCCAAAGCTTGTTTCCATCAACAACGTAGAGCTTTTTCCCGACCTCATCGCCGTAAACCGCTGTCGGCGATGTCCAACTGTCCGAGACGAGCTGCGCTACCAATCGTCCATCTTTTCTGTAGACGAGGACGCGCTTACCTGCCGGATCCGAGACAACGACGCGATCCGTTTCCGCCGCCGTCCAGATACCGGATGCGCTCTGCAGCGGAGGATCAACCGTGACAACGCTCCAGCTCTCCTCGGCACCCGAGAGGTATCGTCGGATTGAACCATTCTTCCAGGCGACGTAGACATTTGAGTCGATGGCCATGCCTGCTGCATCCGACAGCGGCGAGGAATTCTGCTTGAGGTACGCCTGCTCCTGGGCAACGCCTCCTCCAACCGGCGCATAACGCCAGATCATATTGGCGAGCGTATCGAGAACGTAGAAGCGGCGTCCGTAAAGAACGAGTCCTTGTGTGCTCGAGGCCTTATTCGTCCAACTGGTCGAGAGGTAGGTACCAGCGGCCGTATCAAACGAAAGCATGGTTTTAGCTTCCGTAATCAAGTAGAGACCGCTCGCACCCGCTGCCACCGATGTAATACGCGCCGTTCCATCGGGAAGTCGATAGCGCTTATTCTCTTTATTAAGAGGATTAACCTCGACCAAGCTTTCTCCTGCCAAATCCATCACATAAATCTTGCCGTCTTTGAAAGCGGGGGAGATGAACGAGCCATCCGGCGCTCCAAGCGATGCGGTTGCAAGTTCGATCGGCGCAACCTTCTGCTCGCGCTTAAGTTTAAGAGCCAATTCCTGTAATTCGTTGCTCAAGCCTTCCTTCGCTGCTTTTCGATCCGCCGTCTTATCATCCAATGTACCAAGTAGGTTCTGTGCCTCCGCCATCAACGATCGCGTACGCTCTTCATTTCCATAGACGAGATCGCTCTCAGCACGTGTCTTTTTATCCGTTGCCTGATCAAAGACAGCATTCCAAAGCTGCTGCTCGGCTGTAAATTTCTGGCGTGAATAGAACCAAGCACCAATACCACCCAAAACAAGCAGGATCGCAATCGCAATAAGTAACGTGCGCTTTCGATCCGCGCTCAAAATGCTGCCATGTCCGGCATTCATTCCGCGCATACTCGCCATGGAAACCGGATTCTTTGTTCTTGGCGATTTAGCCGCCTGCGATCTCCGGCTAACCGTGTCCCGAGCGCGTGCCCACAAACCAACCAAGGTCATGGCTGGTTTTGGCGGTGAAATAGAAGGGGAGAGGATCTCTTCCGTCTTTTTCTCTTCAGAACGCATCTTTTCTACCGAGTTCGTGCTCTTTGGTTCATTCGTAACCACGGCCTCGACCGGACGAGTGGATGTCGCCACCTGCGCAACCACGACGGCAGCAAAGTCATCCGGAATGCCACGGCGTTCCAACTCCTGCTTGATCTCAAGGGCGGCCGTAATCGGCGGCAATTCTTTCAGCTTCGCAACCATGCCGAGCTCGCCGCGCAGACGTTCAAAGTTATTGGTTCCAAGGAACATCACATCGCCATTGCGTAGATCGCCGCACAAGATCGATGCAAACGGTTTTCTTGGATCGATCTCCGCCGGCATGTCGAGTGAGCCAAGCAAATCAAAACTGCGGAATGTGCCATCAGCCTGCTTCTGCAAAAAGATATTCGAGAGCTGTCCGATGCCGGCAACGCATACGCGACCCTCAAACACCTCGACGATAAACAAGTTTACGCGATGCCAAGCGAGCTCGCTCGGTTCTCGTTCCACAAACTCGGCCACCGCTTCATTCAAGCGCTCGACCAGCTTCTCAAAACGCGCCATGGAGTCGATACCGGTTCCGGAGAGAAGAGTACGAGTCTGCTCCGCTGCCGCGTTCAGCGCGTCAAGGAGTTGTTCATAGGCGTACAAGGTCGATGAAATGTCCGCCAAGATAAGCAGGGTCGGACCCTTGCGACCTCCAGATTCCGAGTCATAACGGAACAATCCAACGATCCGCTCATCAGCGGCCGCTTGGCTTACCTCTATCTCGGCGATGCGTAGGGGATATTCCATGGTATTTCCTCGCAAAATCGAACGGGAATAGGTCGAGTATACGGGCAATAGTTCCGGCTCGTCCAGACGCCTTTCCGGACAATTCCTTGCCTTGTCAAGCGGTGAGTACTCGGGCATGCTTATGGGGTCTGTATGCTTGAACACCTATTTGGATCACGGACTCGGGTCAAGTTATTGAGCCTGTTTCTCCGCCACCAGGATGAGCCGCTTTTTGTGCGCGAGATCACCCGCCGCGTCGGCACCCAAATCAACGCTGTGCGTCGCGAGCTTTCCAACCTCGTGAAGCTTGGTTTGATCATGGAAGTTGTCGAGGGAGAAGAATCCAAAGGCAAACGCCAGCCAGGTCTCAAGAAGAAATATTATAAGATCAATCCGACCTTCAAGCTCCTGCCGGAAATTTCCGCACTCATCATGCGTGCGCAGATTTTGCTCGAGGGCCGTCTCGACCAGGAGATCCTCCGTTTGGGCGATGTCCGCTACCTCGCCTTCCTTGGTGTCTTCCTCGGAAAAGCCAAAGCCCCGGTCGATCTCTTTATCGTTGGCACGGTCGACCAGAATAAATTGAAAGCGCTTGTCGCCGCTTCCGAGAAATCGCTCGGCTACGAAATCAACTTCACCGTCATGTCGCCGGAAGAATTCCGTTACCGTAAAGACATGACAGATAAATTCTTGTACGGAATTCTCGAGTCGGCCAAAAATGTCGTCGTCGATCGCTTGAACGAACGCGATCACACGGCTTAATCGGTATGGCCTGGCTCTTTCTCGATACGCACGCGCCTGGAGAAGCGCGTTTTGCGATCCTGGAAGACGGAAAGCTCCCACAAATCACCTCAATCCAAGGGAGAACGGTTGGTCTTCTGCCTAAACTCGCTAAAACCATGGGTAACAAGGGCTTAAAGAAGATCGAGGGAGTCTGTGTCGTTGCCGGACCCGGGTCATTCTCATCCGTCCGCGCCGGAGTCCTTGATGCCAACATGATCGCGCGCCTGCTGGATATCCCACTGATCGGTATCACAGTCGATGAAGCTCATGATCTTCCAGTTCTCTCGCATCAGCTCACGGCTGGAATCTGGAAACAGAAAGCATCCTCCTACGTCGCACCCATTTACGACAAAGAGCCCAACATCACCATTCCCAAGAAACCATGACACGCACTCGCTACCAACGCTTCCTGGAAATCATCCCAGGAGCCCTGGTCTGGACCACGCTCATCTTGTCCGTGGTTCTGTCTTTCGCGAAGCCGCTTTGGATGGTGTATATCATTATTATCTTTGATCTGTACTGGCTGCTCCGCATCATCTATTTTATTCCATTCCTCCTCTGGTCTTGGTGGTTGTATCGCTTAGCCTTGAAGCGCGATTGGCAGCAC
Organism: Candidatus Uhrbacteria bacterium; assembly: GCA_016699205.1. Taxonomy (NCBI): domain Bacteria; phylum Candidatus Uhriibacteriota; species Candidatus Uhrbacteria bacterium. The sequence continues at coordinate 443,691 of CP064964.1, read as the reverse complement.
GACGCCTCATTCCTTCCGGGCTACGACGGCATCCGTCATCTTGTCTTTCTTCCGACGTATAAAGAAGAGAAGGGCGTGATTCGTGAAACCCTTCACTCGCTCATGCGCTGTTCCTACCCAGCCAAGCGCATGATTATCGTGCTCGCAGGTGAAGAGCGTGACGCAGAAAATTTCCAGTTCATCGCCAATGACCTCGTACCGCAATTTGCCGAGCATTTTGGCGGTCTTCTGACGACCATTCATCCCAAAAACCTACCCGATGAAATCCCGGGCAAGGGCTCAAACTTGAATTGGTCGGCAAATCAGGTTGTTCCTAAGCTTGTTGCCGAAGGTCTTGATCCGGAAAAAACGATTGTCTCGTCTTTTGATGTCGACACCATCGTTCACCCGCAGTACTTCTCGGCGCTGACATGGCATTATCTTACGGTTCCAGAACCGACGCGCAGCTCCTATCAGCCTGTTGCGCTCTACAATAACAATCTTTGGGAATCTCCGGCCGCGGTCCGCGTTGCTATGTTCGGTACAACCTTTTGGCTGATGACCGAGCTCGCACGTCCAGAGGGCATGATGACCTTTTCTTCGCACTCGATGTCGCTCCGCATGCTGATGGATGTTGGCTACTGGGTAAAGGATATGGTCTCGGAAGATTCGCACATCTTTCTTCAGGGTCTCGTACACTATCACGGACGTTATCGCGTGACTCCGGTACATTTGCCTGTCTCGATGGATACCGTGATGACCGGAAAATACGTTCCCGCTCTCGGCGCGCTCTATAAACAGCTGCGTCGCTGGGCTTGGGGCGTGGAAAATTTTCCCTACATGGTGGAGGCTTTCAGCAAAGACAAGGAAATGCCGTTTCGTACCAAGTTTTGGTGGCTCTTCAAACAAGTGGAAGGCATGTACACCTGGGCGACAGCTCCATTCATCGTATTGATTCTCGGCTACCTTCCATTCTGGGCAGCACCGGAACAGCTCCGATCATTTGCCGTCTTCCAAAACACGCCATTCACGCTCGAGTGGCTTATGCGTCTCTCGATGGTCGGCTTGTTTGTATCGGCCGGTCTCGCGCTGACACTGCTCCCGCCTCGTCCAAAGCACTACTCGCGCCCATACGCTGCATTGATCTTCACGGCTCAGTGGCTTCTTTCGCCTGTGACATTCGTCATCTTCGGTGCCCTACCAGCTCTCGATGCGCAGACGCGTCTCATGTTTGGAAAGTATCTTGGTTTCAACGTTTCACAAAAGCGTAAAGTCGATTAATCCTATGAGCACCACCAAACGCGTGTCCGTACACGTGGCTTCCGACGACCTCGGAACGCGTTTGCCTGCCTTTTTAGAAAGTCTATCTGCCCAGACCTTCCATGACTGGCAAGCTGTAGTCGTTGATAACAGCGGCACCCGCTCCACGCCGACCGAGCCTCCGGTTTACGTATTACGTAATCTGCGTCCGCAAAGTTTGTCCCGTTCCATGTCGCAGGCGATGGAGCTGGCATCTGGTGCGGAATTTTTCATCATGTCCCGCGGCGATCTCGTCTTTGCGCCCAACATGCTTCAAGCAATGCTTGATGCATTTCAAAAAGACGAATCGCTTATTTTTGCCTGGCCTTCCTTGGCTCGCGCCTCGTATGATCCGGATTCAACAGAAGGAGAGCTCCTGCTCAGCGATGACCGCGTGATGCCAACTCGGCCAGAAGATCTCTCCGCTGCCTGCGTCATGATCCGTGCTCAGGATATCGGTTCGCTCCGCCCTGATCCGCGTCACGGCAAGGACTTGGCGATACAGGATTTTCTCTGGAAGTTCTCGCAAACAGGGGCCAAAGGTCGTCAGATTGAAGAAGCGATAGCATGGCTACAGCCCGGCGCAACGCTTGCCAGCCCGGGCTTTTTGCGGTATTGGACGTGGGTATGGACCAGGCGCGCACCCCGCTCGTAACCTTCGTTACGGTGAACTATAAGACTCCTCACCACATCCGTCAGTTGTTTAAGGGTGTTGAGGAGGCGGGTTTTCGATTTCCTTTTGAATACATTCTGGTCGACAACGCCTCCGGCGACGGCACGATCGAGATGGTTCGCGAGCGTTTCCCTTGGGTACGCATCGTTGAGAGTCCGGCCAATATCGGATACGGAGCTGGCAACAATCTTGCTCTCGCAGAAGCGCGTGGCGAGTACATCCTCCTTTTTAATCCTGATGTCACCGTATTTCCGGGCGAGGTAGAAGCTTGGCTTGAATGGATGCATGTTCGTCCTGATGTCGGCATTAGCGGTCCGCGCATTTTGAATCCCGACGGCTCCGATCAGGAATCCTGTTATCGTTTCCCGAACTTGCTCACCCCGGTTCTCCGCCGCACATTTTTGGGTCGATTCCCAACCGCCCGCAAATCCCTCGACCGCTATGTCATGAAAGATATGGACCGCGCTCTCGAGCAGGATGTCGACTGGGTACTCGGCGCCGCCATGCTCATCCGTAAAAACGTCCTCAATAACATCGGTCATTTTGATCCGCGCTTCTTTATGTATTTTGAAGAAGCGGATATCTGCCGCCGCGCTTGGTCCGCCGGTCATCGCGTTACCTACGCCCCGGTTTCACGCTTCATGCACTATCACGGACGCGAGAGCCGCATCCGTTTCCCATGGGAATTCATCACCAATAAATTGGCGCGCGTGCACCTCGCGAGCGGAGTCAAATATTTCTTGAAACATCTCGGTTCCCCCGATCCTCGCTCAAAAGCGGTATAATCAACCCATGGACTTCAATGTAGCTGATTTGCCGTGGAAACGCGTGGCTTTAGGCGTGGGCATCGCTCTAACGATCGCACTCCTGATTATCGTCTCGCCAGTGATCTATGGATCTCTCGTCGCGGGTGGTGCAGCCGTAAGTTTACAGAGTCATCTGCGTGGCGCTGTCGCCGATGCAGGCGTCCGTGATTTTTCTGCTGCCGAGAGCGGACTCATTGCTGCTGAGAATGACCTGTCCAATATCCGCGGCGGCTTGCGCGCGATGGGGAATTGGCGTGAAGCACCTTGGATCGGCACGCGGCTTAAAGCCTTGGAGCAGGTCGAGCGTTCCGGCTCATCCGCGATCTCCGGCTTTCGTGAAATGCTGAGCGTCGTTGCCGATATTCAAGAAGCTGTCGATACAGCTGGTATTGTTTCCGGTGTCTCTGTCGATCCCGGCCGTTCCTATCAAGATCTTTCTCGTGAAGAAAAACGCGCCCTCTTTGAAAATCTGAACGCCGCTCTTCCGCGTCTGCGATTAGCACGTGAAAAAATCACCATCGCCGCCGATGCCTGGAAGAATGTTCCGCAAGACGAGTTATTTTCACCGATCCGTTCCGCCATCGTCCCGCTTGCTGACCGCTTGCCTGAGCTCGATGAATCGCTCGGACAAGGTTTGAGTTTGCTCGAGTGGATTGTTCCTTTGTCCGGCTTTCCAGAGGCAAAAACCTATCTCGTCCTTCTCCAAAACGCCGACGAACTCCGCCCAACAGGTGGTTTCATCGGCAATATCGGACTTGTAACGGTTGATGCTGGCGATATCAAGAGCATTGAATTCGAGGACGTTTACGCCTTGGACAATCTCGTCACCGATACCTGGCGCGACGTTCCACCCGCCCTCATGACGCGTGAACTCGGCGTACGTGCTTGGTTTTTGCGCGACTCCAACTGGTCCCCGGACTATCCGCAATCAGCGGCGCGTTTGATTGATGTCTATCAGCGCATGAGCAAGCAGGGGAGAAATATCGATGTCCGTCTCGATGGTGTCATCGCCCTTCAGCCAGAATTTTTCCGTCGACTTTTGATACTCACCGGCCCGCTGACCGTCGAGGATCAGACATTCACCGCCAATGATTTCTTTGACCAGCTGCAATTTGAAACGCAAGTCGGTTTTCACCAAGAAGGCCGTCCAACAGAACAGCGTAAAGATATCGTGCGCAAGCTTGGCGATGTCTTGATTGCGACATTGCTCAGTTTGCCGGCCAATCGATGGCCAGATGTCCTCGATGTCGCAACCGTTTCACTCGCGCAAGGCGACATGCTCGTCTATGCAAAGGATGAAGCCGTGCAAGAGATTCTTGATCTGCGCGGCTGGAGCGGCCGCACCATCGGTACAGAGGATGATTATCTCTGGGTTATCGATGCCAACCTCGCCGCGCTAAAAACCGACGGCGTCATGGACAAGCGCATCTTCTATTCCGTCGATTTCACCGATCCCTCGGGCCCCGTCGCCACCGTCCGGCTGCGCTACACAAATACGAACCGCATTTTTGATTGGCGCTATACGCGCTACCGCGCTTACACCCGCGTCTACGTTCCGGAAGGGAGCGAGCTTCTCTCATGGGCCGGCATCTCCAAAAACCCCGACGTTTTCCGCGAACTCGGCAAACAGGTCTTCGGCGCCTTCTGGGTGATCGAACCGGGCAAAACAGGAGAGATGGTCTTCAAGTATCGATTACCGGCTCGCATCGCCACCATGGCAGGAGGAGATTCCTATCGATTTTTGGCCCAAAAACAGCCTGGCGCAGAACGGACATTGACCCTGGACCTCTTGTTCGGTAAGAACGTACAACGAGCCGCGCCTCCGGAAGATGAATCCGACTTTGGCGACACCCGCTATCGGTACGAAGGTGCTTGGATTGAATCGCAGCCTTTTCAAATTACGTTCTGATATGTTTGGAAAAAAAATTGGCATCGACCTTGGTACGACCACGGTACTCGTCTATATTCCCAAGAAAGGCATTATCATTAATGAGCCTTCCGTGGTCGCCATTTCGATTGCCGATAAAAAAGTGCTAGCTGTTGGCAAAGAAGCAAAGGACATGATCGGCCGTACGCCAGACTCGATCGTCGCCAAGCGTCCGCTCAAAGACGGCGTCATCGCCGACTATCGCACAACGGAAGCCATGCTCCGATATTTTATTAATAAGGCTCTCGGCGGCGTCCGCTTGTTCCGTCCGGAAGTCATGGTCGCCGTTCCCGGTGGAATTACTTCCACGGAACGCCGCGCCGTCATCGACGCCACCATCTCCGCCGGCGCCCGCGCCGCCTACATCATCAAGGAACCCGTCGTCGCCGCCATCGGTGCCGACATTCCGATCGGCTCAGCTTCCGGTCACATGATTATCGATATTGGCGGAGGAACATCGGAAATCGCTGTTATTTCTTTGGGCGGCATTGTTGCATCCTCATCTGTTCGCATCGGTGGAAATAAACTAGACAGCGCGATCCAAGAACATGTCCGCCGCAAACACGGGCTCGCCGTTGGTGAACGTACCGCAGAAGAGATCAAGATTAAAATCGGCTCTGCACTTTATCTCGAGGACAAGCTTGAACTCGAAGTAAAAGGCCGCGACATGATTTCTGGCTTGCCTCGCATCGTAAACGTCACCTCAGACGACGTCACCGACGCCATTCAGCATGAGCTCCAAGGCATCGTCGATGCCATCAAAGACGTGTTGCGCGCCACTCCGCCAGAACTCTCGGCAGACGTCATGCAAAAGGGGATGGTTCTCTCCGGCGGCTCCTCCCAGCTACGCAATCTTGATCGACTTTTTTCAGAAGCTACAGGCGTCCCAGCCTTCGTCGCCGACAACCCGCAGCAATGCGTGGCTAAAGGTACGGGTATCGCGCTCGAAAACCTCGAGCTCTACAAGCGCAGTATTTTCTCCAACTAAGAAAACAGAAAAGCCGCCTCCGAGCAACGGGGCGGCTTTTATTTCCACCGGAGGCGGAAACACTCAGTAGGCAGTCAGGCTGCAAAACGGTTGTTGGCCATCGGACGCTGGCAGATATCGACCTGCATCCAGCTTTCGCCGTCGTGGAAGTCGAGCACGTACTCGAGCATCCGGCTATTCAAGGTGCGCGAGATCAGCTTCCTTGTTGGGAAGATGACCTTCATCATATGCGGGAAGCGTCTGAAGTCCTCGTACTTGAGAAACGCGACCGACGTATCCGACCTGGATACATGTGTACGAAAAGACTCGATCCACTCCGGCACATGCTCGCATGCCACGGGCAACGCTGCCTCGATGTGGTGATGCGTGTAGACCAAGGGATATGTGCCGGGCGCAATGGTGCTCAAGACGAGCTTGTCGACTTGTTCCGCTGGAAAGAGGCAGATGTCTAGTGCCATCAGAATAGTCGGGATCAGGTCATCCGGCGTTGAGAACGTGTACCGGACGCCGCGGTTGTCTTGAAACAGCTTTTGATAAAGTGCGTCACTCATCAGAACCCCCAAAACGAGCCTCTATCAAACCGAGAATCAAGGGTTTTGTCAACCATGTTCAATGTTCTATGCTCAATGTAAAATGACACAATGCTCATCGGTATTGAAGCTTCGCGTGCTAATCGACTCCAAAAAACCGGTGTCGAGTGGTACGCCTATCGCCTTATTCAGGCGATGAAACAGGATCCTATGCAGGATCCCCATGCCTGGATGATGTATTCCAACACGGCGCTATCGATGGGGCTCGAGCGCACGCCATCCAACTGGCATGAGCGACGTCTCGCTTGGCCGCCAAAATATCTCTGGACCCAAATCCGTCTCTCGCTCGAGATGCTCTCCAAGCCGCCGGAAGTATTATTTGTTCCCGCGCATGTTCTTCCGCGTTTCGCTCCCAAGCGCTCCGTTGTTACTGTGCACGATGTCGGCTTTCATAAGCATCCGGAACTTTATAAGCCGCGCCAAGTTTCCTATCACGAGTGGTCAACCAAAGACATCGTAAAATCCGGCTCAAAAATCATCACGGTTTCCGAGTTTTGCAAACAAGAAATCATGGAAGGATACAATGTCCCAGCAGAACGGATCACGGTCACGCCGCTTGGAGTCGATCATGAAACGTACAAGCCGTCTTCCGCGGAAACAATTGCCGCGATGCGCGTACGTCTTCAAATTCCCGAACCGTACATCTTGTTTGTTGGTCGGCTTGAAGCCAAGAAGAATGTTCTCGCACTTGTCGAGGCTTTCAAACGCCACAAACAGTCCCGCGGTCTTGGCGATCCGCTGCATCTCGTCCTCGCCGGTCTCCCGGGTGAAGGCTTCGATGCCATTCATAAAGCCATCGCCGATTCCGGCTTCGCCGAATATTTCCATATCACGGGCTACATCTCGGAAGCGGACAAAGTCGCCCTGCTCTCGGGTTCACTCGCATACGTTCAGCCGTCTTTTTACGAAGGCTTTGGTTTGCCTCCGCTTGAAGCCATGGCTTGCGGCTCTCCCGTTATTTCATCCAGCGCCGCCTCGCTTCCAGAGGTCATTGGAGAAGGGAATGCGCTATTCTTTGATCCGCTCGATGTAGAAACGCTGCAAGCGCACATCCAAACCATGCTCGAAAATCAGGAAACACGTTCTCTGTTGCGTGAACATGGCCTCGCCTGGGCTCCTCGTTTCCGCTGGGATAAGACAGCCCGTCAAACCTTGCAAACGCTGACAACGTGGTAGAATCCCGCCATATGCTGGAAGATATTAAAACCGGCCTCATCGACCTTGGGCTAACCGACAAAGAGGCGGAAGTCTATTTGGCGATGCTTGAGCTTGGTCCAAGCAGCGTCCAAGACATTGCAAAACGTGCCGGCGTGAACCGTTCAACGACCTATGTCATGATTGAGGGCTTGAAAAAGCACAGTCTTGTCTCGATGTTTGAGAAAGGAAAGAAGGTGGTCTTTGCTGCCGAGAATCCTCAAAAGCTCATGGCGATTGTGAGCGAGCATATGGGGCTCTTGGAAGCCAAGCGCGATCGTCTCTCGCAAACCCTCCCGCGACTCCTGGCGATTTTTAACGCCGTAGAAGACAAGCCACGTGTCCGTTTCTTTGAAGGCGATGCAGGCTTGGTGAGTATCCGAGAGGAAATCGCCTCGAGCAATGAACCAATTTGGGAGCTCTATGCAGTCGATGACATGCTCATGGACTTGGTGAACATTGAGCCGGAAATGCGCATCGAGCGCTCAAAGAAGTTGCATGGCCGCGCGCTTGTAACCATAAAGCCAGGATTCCAGGTTCCGTATTTTGATATAGAGGGAATGGAGGTCCGTGAAATAGATTATTCCAAAATACCCTTCACAGGCGATCTTGGGATTGTTGGATCGCGCGTCTATATTCTTTCCCATCGATCGCGCGGCTTAGGTGTGATTATTGATAGCGCAGATATCGCCGATATTATTAAGGCGCTGTACGAGATGGCTTGGAGCTGTGCGATTCCATGGACGCCGCCAGCCGATTGGGGAAAGAAGCAATAAGAACAAAAGCGCGCCCCGTCCTAGATCTAGGCGGGGCGCTTGTATATCAGTTGGTCTTGTTGATCTTCTCGGGTGGCAAGTCCGATTTCTTCCAGAACGCCCCGGGGCAGAGGGCGGGCAGCGGCCAAGTCGGAGCACGGAGGCCTCCGGGGCCGGTCCAGAACACGACGTAGTAATGCACGAGGGTAGGAGGCGCTGCGTTCGGTCGACACCGAATAGCGATGTCCGTCTTGATGAGCTTCCGTCGAGCCATGTCCGCAGAGGGAATCTCTGAAGTAGCTCGAGTAAGTCTGGTTTCTGCGTGCATAACAGCCATCTCCCTGCCCCGGAGATGCGATCCGCCCACGTTGGGGCTTACGTCCGGTCCCTGATGGCGGCCGCAAACAATATCGTTCGGCGACCTGCCAATAGGTCCGGCGAGGCGGACAATCCGCGTTTCAAGCGGACGAGTTACCTAATCAGAAATAATGAATTCTGTCAACCCTGCTGGGTTCGGATCGGATAAATAAAAGCGGCCCGCGACACACGGAGAACGTGTCGCGGGCCTATGTGAGCGTGCCCCGGAATTCGCTGCAACTCGACGGAACGGCAGACGGTTGGTCCGCAAAATAGATCGATCCACCACCGATAGCTAGCAGGCCGGCAGCGCGGCCTTAAGGGATGGCAGTCTCCCCGAGTATCAATCAGACAGAAGATGAGGTGTCTGGATTTTGGGTTAAAGGCCGATCAATATCCTCATAGTTCTTGATCGGCCTAAGGCCTGCCTCCGCAGCCACAGTTGGCGACAGGCCGAATGTACCAGACACGTGCCGAGACACACTGAGTTCTGTGCTGACTCACCCAGTGCGCTCGACGAGTCACGGTGCGCCCTTCCCGGCGCCCGGGGCCAGGGGATGATCCATGGCGAGTTCTCCGTTGCGATGATCGCGGACGATATTGTCCGTGTGTCTATTCTCTCGTTTAACAAAAACCATGTCAATCAAGCGAATTTTTATAAAAGTCGAGGTTCTTAGCCAAGAAATACTGCAATAATTTGGCTGATATTAGCCATAAAAAACAAGCATTTTGATTGACAAAAGGCCCAAAAAGTGCTAGAGTGGTTAGTTCCAATGAATGATTCTGGCCGGATTGGAACGCCGGTCTTTCACAGCTCGACAACCTCAAACCAACACGGTGATTGAATGAAGAACATCTTCGCACTTCTCGTCTCGGCAACGTGCCTCATCGGCTGCAATCTCGACACCTCGCCGCTCCCGTCCGATCCCGCAGGGGACACGGACGCCGGGCTGCCGGACGCGATGCAGCCCCAGATGGACTGCACGCCCGGCGAGATCCGCGATGAGGTCTGCCGCACCGAGTGCGGCGCGGACAACTCGTACTATGTCTGCCGGCCCACCAGGGTCTGGGAGTGCATGGTGCTGAACCCCCTCCGCTGCGAGACGCCCGAGCCGGATCCCGATCCGACTCCCGATCCCGACTGCGATGACGCCGTCTACTGGCGTGACGCAGACGGCGACGGCTACGGTAATCCGACGGACTTCATCGTCCGACCGGACTGCGACCCTGTCCCCGCGGGCTACGTCCTCGCCTTCGATCCCGACTGCAACGACTCCGATCGTTCGTCGCGCCCCGGCGGTTACGACCGCTGTGGCGATGGTATCGATCAGGACTGCAGCGGACGCGATCTCGATTGCGCCGCCGCCTGCACGCCTACCGCAGAAGTCTGCGGCAACGGCGTCGACGAAGACTGCGATGGCATCGCCGACGACGGCTGCGTTACGGGCTCCGCGTGTGAACGCGACGCCCGCTACCACACGCCCTGCGTGCTTCCCGCAACTTCGTCGCGCTGCGCGATGGCCGGCGTTTGGTCCTGTGTCGATGGCACGCTCATGTGCGCGCTCACCGTTCCCGTCGCCTCCACCGAGGTTTGCGGCGACGGTCTCGACCAGGATTGCAACGGCTCGGACATCTCCTGTTCGTCTGCCTGCACGCCGCGCACGGAAGTGTGTGGCGATGGCATCGACCAGGACTGCAACGGTCTCGATATGGCCTGCCCCTCCGGGTGCACGGTTCGTACCGAGGTCTGCGGCAACGGCATCGACGAGGACTGCAACGGGAGCGATCTCGCATGCACCTCGACGGGCCGCCGCACGGTCTACGAGCTCTACGTTCCGGGCGATTCCTGGGACCCGCGCTCGTTCCGCCTGCGCAACGGTTCCTGGTGGGGCGACGAGAACATCGTCACCTGCCTGAACACGGGTTCGCAGGAGATGCAGTCGATGGCTGGCGGCTGGCATGTCTGCGTGACCAATGGTCCGGTGAATCCCTTCATCGGCTCCTATCGCGCAGCAGGCACATCCTCCGACCTCTCGACCTTCGACACCTCGCTCGGCGCCTGTGCCATGGCGAGCGGCATCCTCTGGCGCGTCCATGACGAAGCCACGGGAGCCAATCTCATCACCTCGGGGTTGTCCTGCGACACCTCTACCTCAGGTGGTGCCCCCAGGCATCGATTCTGAGCACTGCTCCAACCGGGCGCACTCTTCCGACATCTGTCGGAATCGAGTGCCCCGGTTTTTGCTTGCCTTATTGGTAGCTTTGTTGCTTAACCAAGACAATTTTTTCGCGATCTGATACACTCCGGTCCCGGTTTGAATCTCGCCCCAAGGTATTGACATTTCTTTATTTTTGTGCGAAGTTCATCCGGCTCTGTCACAAACCGAGTTCGATGCGCCTCCGTGGGCGCTTTCAGCTAGTTTCACGGAAGAAAGGGTCCGTTCATCATGGTTCGTCCGCCCCCGCTCCAGAATCGCCTCATCCTGCTGGTCAGCTTGGCTGCCAGCATCGCCATCGCCGGGTGTAGCCCCCTCACCGGAGGCAACATCCAGCCCCTCGTCGAACCCGGCACCACGTGCTCGGCAGTACAGCGGGGAACGTGGCAGGCCTGCCTCGGCTCCGACGGTACGTCCGTCTGCGCCTTCCAGACCTGCGATCTCGTGACCAACGTCGCGAGCGTCTGCTGGCAGGTCACCTGCCCCGCCACCGTGCCGTCGCCCGTCCCGGGCACGCCCACGGGCATGGGGGAGTGTGATCCGCCCGGCTCGGTCAACCCGAGCTGCACCACCACCGACGGAAGCCTGCGTCCAGGCTTCCAGTACTGTGATGCGGGCAACAACTGGGGCGAGTGCATCCCGTACGCGGGCATGTCCTACGACGCCGGAACTCCCGGCGACGGCGGCATGAGCACGGCCTGCAGCACCGATCCCGACGTCGTCGGAGCGGTGTCCTGCACCGCCGGCCTCGGCGTCTGCGCAGTCGACGGCGTCTGGATGTGCGATCCCTCCGATGCCAAGTACTGCTCGGCCATGGCCAACGAAGCCGCTCGCGGATCCGAGGGCACCGTGCCCGACGGTCTCGACAACGACTGCGACGGCGTGGTCGACAACAACATCTCGCAGTCGTGCTTCCCGTTCGGCTCCGGCAACCCCGGCGTCGGCATCTGTCGCTACGGCTCGCGAGACTACAACCCGGGAACGATGACCTGGGGCGACTGCGTCGGAGCCATCGGTCCTTCGACCGAGGTCGCCGACAACGAGGTCGACGAGGACTGCAACGGCGGTCTTCTGCTCTCTGTCGCGTGTGGCGCGGATCCGCGTGTCGATGATCCTTGCAGCGCCGGCATCGGCGCCTGCATGGGCATGGGCACGTACAGCTGCGCGGGAATGGAGCTCGTCTGCTCCGCCACCGCCGGCCTCCCGGCACCCGAGACCTGCGACAACCTGGACAACGACTGCGATGGCTCGACCGACGGCAACGTCGAGAGCTGCTACTCGGGTCGACCCGGCTCGGCTGGCATCGGCGAGTGCCGATCCGGCACGCGCGTCTGCACCGCTGGCGTCTTCAGCGCCTGCGTCGGCGAGGTCGTTCCCGCACTCGAGCAGTGCGGCGACTTCGAGGACGAGGACTGCAACGGCATCAGCGATGCCTGCGTGGTCTGCGGATCCGATCCGCGCATCGTTCCCACGCCGACGGCGTGTAGCGAGGGCATCGGCGCTTGCCGACGTGACGGTCTCCACACCTGCTCTGAAGGCGTGGTCTCCTGCAACGTGACGGCTGGTGCCGCGGTCGACGAGACCTGCAACGGCATCGACGACGACTGCGACGGCGTGGTCGACGAAGACGTCGTTCGCACCTGCACCAGCTACTCGATGACGCTCGCGGGTCGCGGCATCTGTATGCCCGGCACGCAGGCCTGCATCGCCTTCAGTGAAGGATCGCCCGTCTGGGGCTCCTGCACCGGCGAGGTCGGTCCGGCGGCCGAGATCTGCGGCGACACGATCGACCAGGACTGCAACGGGAGTGATCTCGCTTGCTCGCCTGGCTGCGGCGGTTCTCCGACCGGCGGTGCTTGCACCTTCGGACGCGGACGCTGCGCTGCACCCGGCACCTTTCAGTGCGTCGGCGGCGTCGGTGGCTCGATTCAGTGCGTTCCGACGACGACCCCCCTCATGCCGATCGCCGAGACCTGCAACGCGATCGACGACAACTGCGATGGCATCGTCGACAACGACGTGCTCGCAGGTGGGTCGCTGACCCAGTCGTGCTTCCCGTACGGGTCTGGCACGAGTGGGCTCGGCATCTGCCGGAACGGAACCCAGACCTGCTCGGCCGGCGCCTTCGGTGCCTGCGTGGGCTCGGTCGGTCCTGCGACGGAAGTCTGCGACAGCCTCGACAACGACTGCGACGGTGGAACCAACGAAGGCCTCGTGTGCGGCGGCAGTGATGCCGGCCCGCCCCCGCCGGTCGACGCTGGTGTTCCGATGACGGACGCGGGGATGGACGCAGGTCCGCCTCCGGTCGACGCCGGCCCTCCGCCGGTCGACAGCGGTCCGCCCTCGGGCTTCGCCGCCACGCAGCGCAACTTGTGCCGCGCGGCACGCGTCGCGAGCGGGTTCACGGGCGTCGTCTCGACGACCTACGACCTCGCTTGCATCACGAGTCAGTTCGGCACCTGCGGTGTCGGCTGGTCCGTGGTCATCTACGACCATCTCGGCTGCGGCGTTCCGTCCGATCCGGGCGTGAACACGGTGACCGTCGATCTCGCCTCCGTCTCCGGCGGCGAGTACCGCACCGGTCTCTGGTGCAACGATGGTACCGATCGCCGCATCTGGCCGGCCCCGCGCAACGTCGATCCCATCTGCGTGACGAGCTTCGTCACGCAGGGGGTCAACCGCACGGTGGACGGCGCGGTCTGCCCGGGCGCGCCTGGAGGCATCCTGCTCCCGACGTTCCCTGCCAGCCCCACGGGCCTCGCGGTCTCCTGCCCGGCGCCCTGAGCTCGCTCCTTCCCGCATCGGGTGCGGATTGATTCCGCACCCACACTCTGACCCCCGCATTGCGCAAGCGATGCGGGGGTCATCTTATTTCCCGTATTTTTGCTATAATTCGATCAATGTCGTCTTTGGTCCTTCCGGAAACCCAAGCCCAGTCGATTTGGCCGCGCATCGGCTGGGGACTTTTTTTGTTATGCTTTCTCGTCGGCATGGGCGTTGCTGCGGGTGCACCGGTCGCGATTACCTTTGGTCTAGCCTCATCTGTCACCGCTCTCATCGCTTGGCGCTTTCCTTTTCCTGTTTTCAATATCTGGATCGCGCTCTCGATGCTGCTCGGTATCCTCGTCGGCATCTATACGGGAGAGGTTCGTATTGGTGAACGTGTATTCTCGGCTTATGTTGAGCTCGCGGTCGGAGAAGTAATCGCGCTTGGAATCTTGGCAGCCTGGGCTTTTCGCATTTTGACGCTCTGGCGCGGCCGTAACGATCGCAACTGGGAACCGTGGCTGCCCTTGCTCCTGCCATTTCTTGCTTTGATCGGCGCACATATTCTCTCCGGCTTTTCAGAAGGGGAGCCGGCTTGGGGAGAGGTGGTGAAATTCGTCGGCCGCTATCTTGTTTTTGTTTATCTGACATCGATCGCCCTCGTCGTGAACTTTGTTCGCTCCAAAAAACGTCTGCGCGATGCACTACTCATTCTGTTTCTCGTCGGCATCGCCTTTGCGCTCGATGGTCTGCGCAACATGATCTCCTTCGACGGCGGCTTCTCGCTCAACCGCGCGATGCCAGGCCCGATTCTGGAAGTAAATCCGCTCGGCGGAAACCAGCACTCGCTCGCAGAAGTCGAGTTGATCGCCATTGCTTGCGGTCTTGCCCTCGCCGCCTTGCTCAAACCAGGTCCGACGCGCCGCTACATCTACGCCGCCTGCGCCTTCATGTCCGCCATTGTCATCCTTACCTTCTCCCGCACGGCTTGGATTGTTGTACCGATCCAGCTCGCCATCCTTTTTGCAACGATCTGGCGAGACTCTTGGAAGACCTATCGAAAAGAACTCATCGCTCTCGTTTTGATTGTGCTTCCGCTCGCCGGAATCCAGCTAACCTACTCGCTCTCACGCGGAGCTATTAGTTCGATCGATTCCCGGGCCGCTCTCACGCAAATCGCCGTCGAGTTATTCAAAGACTCTCCCTTCATCGGTGTTGGAGCTGGAACCTTTGTCGATCGCGTCGCCCATACCTATGCCTTCACACTCGAGTTTGGTCCGGCTTTTGATGCGCACGGCTTGATCTGGAAAGTCATGGCAGAAACCGGTCTCGTCGGTCTCGTTGCATTGGCGTTGATTTTTATCGCCCTCGCGCGTGAAATCAATTTCGTACTTCACAGATTAAGTCCCGGAAAGCCGGAAACCATCGCCTACATGTATCTGCTGGTCGGCGTTATCGGCATGTTTGCGTACGAGCTGACGAGCACGACCTATTGGACGCCTCGTCTGTGGCTCCCGATTGGTTTGCTGTTGGCTGCCGGACGCGTCTTCCTCGAGCGTGAGGCCGGACGCGACCCGGATTTTTTAAGAGGATTCAATGGCTAAACCTTTACTCGTCCAAGTAATGTGGACTTTGGGCCGCGCCGGAGCCGAGCGCATGGTTTTGGATTTGTGCCGCTCTCTCTCTAGCGACTATCGCATAGAAATTATCGCCCTCGGCGGGGGAGGCGACATGGAAGCCGACTTCAAGGCCGCCGGAATCGATGTCACGATCGCGCCATCTACAAGAACCGGTTTGAATCGACGTAAACTCATCGACTGGCTCATCTCGCGCTGGTCAGAACATCGTCCTGATTTGGTCCACACGCATCTTGGTGCTGATGTCTGGGCTGGTTTCGCATGCCGCAAACTTCGCATCCCGCAAATCATCACCGCACATAGCCATGAACCTGGCCTCGCGCTTCCTGTCCGTCTGCTTAGACTCCAGGCCTATCGCGGAGCCAAGCACGTTGTGGCTGTTTCCGACTCAGTCGCTCGCATGGTCGCTAGGCAGTACGGCGTATCGACGACGCGCCAATCCGTCATCCGCATCGGTATCGATCTAGCGCGCTTCATTCCGCGTGACGCGTATCAGGCAAGCGACATGCCGCATCTCGTTACCGTCGGACGTCTATTGGAAGACAAGGGCCAAAGCTTGCTCCTCGACGCTCTCGCGGATATCCGTCGTCCCTGGACGCTGGAGATCATTGGCGATGGACCCGAGCGTATCTCTCTCCAGCGTAAAGCCGAGATGCTTGGCATCATGCCTCGTATAAATTTCGCCGGTTCCGTCGCTGATGTTCCCGAGCGTCTGCGACGAGCTGATCTTTTTTTGCTCGCTTCCCGCCACGAGGGACAAGCTATTGCTGTTCTCGAAGCTGCGGCTTGCCAGGTTCCTATTCTTGTAAGCGATCTTCCGGTCTTTCACGAAACCTTCCCGCCAGACGTCCTGAATTTTGCTCCAGTCGATGACGTGCGCGCCTGGTCCAAAGCCATTTCCGATATCCTGAACCAATACGGAAAAGCCCTCCAGCAATCCCTGGCCAGCCGCCACATCGTGCAACAGTCCTACTCACTTGAGGCGATGAAAACATCGTACGATCAGCTCTATCGCAAGCTACTTGGTGTACAATAGCCCAGATGCGCATTCTTCAGGTAAACAAATTTTTTGATCTCCAAGGCGGTGCCGAGGTCTACATGCACGGCCTCATCGATGAGCTCGAGAGCCGCGGCCATGTCGTCCACGCCTTCTCGACGCTTGGCGTGAAAAATCTTCCGTCACGCGACGAAAGCTATTTTGTTACGCGCTATCACCTCGACCGCTCCGACGGACTTTGGACCGATCTCAAAAAAGCCAGAAACTTTTTATGGAATAGCGAGGCTAAGCGCGCCTTTGCCCGCATGCTTGATGATGTAAAACCGGACGTCATCCATCTTCACAATCTCTACCATCATCTTTCATCCTCGCTACTCCCGGAAATCACCAAGCGCGGCATCCCATGCGTGCAAACCCTGCACGACTATAAGCTCGCCGCACCAAACTATCCGATGTTTGATCACGGCGCACCTTGCGAGCGCAGCAAAGGCGGCAAATACTACAACGTAATCCTGCATCGTTGCCTATCGGACAAGTTCATCTACAACGCACTCGCGGCGATTGAGATGTATTTCACCAAATTCCGCCAAGCCTATGAGCGGACGGTCTCGATCTTTCTCTGTCCATCACGTTTCATGAAAGAAAAGATGGAAGACTGGGGCGAGCCAGCCGGAAAACTCCGCTACGTTCCAAACCCAACCGATTGGATTGAAGAGCCCGCTGTTCGCGGCGGGGGATACCTGATTTTCGCCGGACGTCTTTCACAAGAAAAAGGTTTGGAAAGTTTTATCGAAGCCGCTTCCAAAGTTCCCGAGCTTCCGATTAAGATCGCAGGCCGCGGTCCGCTGGAAGAAAAATTGAAAACACTTGTGAAAGAAAAAGGCGCGCATCATATCGAGTTCCTCGGCTTTGTCGCACCCGCAGAATTAAAGAAGCTTCGCGATCGCGCCGAGGCGCTCGTACTCCCGACATTAAGCTACGAAAACGCGAGCGGCTCCGTTCTTGAAGCGATGTCGAGCGGCTTGCCATGTCTCGTCACGCGCACCGGTGGAAATCCAGAACTCGTCGCCGATGGAGAAAATGGCTTCCTCGTAAAACCCGGCGACGCCGAAGATTGGCTACGCATTCTCCGCCGTTTTCTCGCCACCCCTACGGAAGTCCGCGACCAAATGGGCCTCAAAGGCCGCGAACGCATCCAGGCTCGTCATCTCTGGAAGAATCATGTTGATAGCGTATTGGATGCTTATCGCGATGCAGGGGCGAAGGGTTGACATAACATCAAAATATTGCTAATTAGAGCGCACGGGGATATGCCCGTGCGCTCTTTTACATCGAGGTTTCTGTGATCCAGCCCCACGCGTACCAGGTTCCGATCATCAGGGACGTGGCCAAGGCGCTCAAGCGCGACGGCAAGACGCTCATGGTGATGGCTACCGGTACCGGCAAGACCATCACGGGAGCGCTCGTCGTCCAGAAGATCCTTCGCTCCAAGGAGCGGATGCTTTTTCTCTGTCACACCAACGACATCCTCCGCCAGTCCATGCTCGCATACGGCAAAGTCTTCAACGGCAGCCGTTCCATGGGCATGTTCACAGGCGAGGAGAAGGTCGACCCAAAGACCGTCCAGTTCCTGTTTGCGTCTTTCCAGACGATGAACGGCTGGAAGTCCAAGTTCGATCCCAAGGCCTTCGACATGATTGTGGTCGACGAAAGTCACCATGCTCAGGCCGAGACCTATCGTCCGACGATCGAGTATTTCCGTCCCAAGTTCCTGCTTGGCAAGACAGCGACTCCCGATCGCGAGGACGGTAAGAACATCCGAGACCTCTTCGGGACTCCATCGGTCACGCTCTCACTCGAGGAAGCGATCGCACGCAAGTATCTCTCGGACATCGACTACAAGTTGATGACCGTCGGTACCGCATCGCGTGACGCAATCAATGAGCTCAAGCGCCGCGTGCAGGCAGGGGAGCGCATCACGCTCCGCGAGCTCAACGACAACATCTTCATCGAGCGGCTCGACAGCGACATCGCTGATGACATCCTGAGCTACAAGGCGCAGGGGATCATCTTCTGCACCGACATCAAGCAGGCAGAAGGTATGGCTAAGCTCCTCAAAAAGGCGCGGCCGTACCACAGCAAGCTTGATCGCAATGAGCTCGATGCTGATCTCGAGGGATTCCGTCGTGGCCGCATCAAGTACCTACTCACGGTGAACATGTTCAATGAAGGTATCGACGTTCCGGACACGGAGCTCGTCGTCTTCCTTCGTTCGACTGAGTCCCGGACGGTGTACCTGCAGCAGCTTGGGCGCGGGCTTCGTAAGTCGCCCGGAAAGACCAAGGTCACGGTTCTCGACTTCGTCGGCAACTGCGACCGTATCAAGATGGTCTCGGACTTCATGGGCAAGATCGACGACTTCGGTCCCAAAGGAAAGGGCCCCAAGCGCGGCCCACGGATCAATCGAGAAATCGATGTCTCCAGCATCATCTTCGAACTCGATGAAGAAGCTCGCGACATCCGCGACATCATGAGTCGGATCGACGTCGAGTTCTACCCAACCATGAAGGAAGCGATGGAGGCGGTGAGGAGGATCCGGGGAATTGATTCCCGTCCTTCCTACAACCTCCGCTATCGCAAAGACCCTCGTCTCCCTTCAAATCCTGAGAAGATCTACAAATCCGAATGGAAAGGTTGGACCTACTTCCTCACGGGAGGTGAAGGCTGGTTCTACCCAACCATGAAGGAAGCGATGGAGGCGGTGAAGAGGCTGGGGATCAAGGGTCAGCGCGAATACTATGAGCGCTATCGAGAAGACCCCCGTCTCACGTCTAGGCCACACATAGCATACCGATCGGAATGGAAGAGCTGGACCTACTTCCTCACAGGAGTCGCCAAGGTCGAGTTCTACCCAACCATGAAGGAAGCGATGGAGGCGGTGAGGAGGATCCGGGGAATTGATTCTCCGAAATCCTATCTTCGCCTCCGTCACAAAGACCCACGACTTCCGTCACAGCCTGAGAGGACCTACAAATCTGAATGGAAGAGCTGGACCTACTTCCTCACAGGAGTCGCCAAGGTCGAGTTCTACCCAACCATGAAGGAAGCGATGGAGGCGGTGAAGCGGATCAAAGGAATTGATTCAAAAGAGTCCTACAATCGCCTCCGTCACAAATGCTCTCGCCTGCCTTCGCACCCTGACCAGTTCTACACTTCCGAGTGGAAGTCCTGGCCCCACTTCCTCGGCAAGGTGAAGTAACTCTCAAAACGCCGTCACTCTCCTCGAGTGGCGGCGTTCTTCATTTCTATCCTTCTCTTTAATTAAAAATTCCGCTATGCTACGCTGTTCTTATGCGGCGTAGCATCCTATCGATACTCGCCATTGCGGCCCTAGTTACGGCCGTTTTTCCGTCTCCGACAGCCGCCGCCATCGGCAACGACCAGTCTCCCAAGCTCATCAACTTCTTTTTAGGCTACGAAATCAAGCCAGAAGACCCAGCAAAACTCGCCAGATGGGACATTGTCGTCCTCGACATGGACCAATCGTTTCAATTTCCTGATCGCGTCCGTGAAATTAAGCGCATCAACCCAAACATAAAACTGCTTGCCTATGTAAGTTCGAGCGAAATCTCCCAATCTCGCTACAACGGCGACTCGCGTTCACCCGGCGGAAAGCTCGCGAGCAGAATTCCGGAAGCCTGGTTTCTTCCGCGTGCAAATGGTTCGCGCGCAAGCTGGTGGCCGGGTGCCTATCTTTTGAATGCTTCAACGCTTTCACCATCCGTTGGCGGACAAACGTGGCGCACATTCCTCGGCCCATTCATCCGCGATGAAATCATGTCGACGGGTTTGTGGGACGGCGTCTTCCTCGACGCAGCGTACGATAACGTCACCGGTTTTTTTGGAAACGATCTCGATCCGGATCGCAACGGCAAAGCCAATACACCGGCAGAAATAAACTCCACCTATCGTAATGGCATGCGCGAGCTTATTTCCAATGTGCGACGCGCGATCGGGAATGACAAAATAATAATAAATAATTCGAGCGCGGTGTATGGCGATATCAGCAACGGTGTTTTATATGAAAATTTTCCGCGCTACGGCTTCACCGGCCCCTTTGCCGAGCTCCGAACCACCCTCGGAAAGAACCCGGAGCCCAAAGTAAGCGCCATCAACACCAATACGAATAATCGCGAAAACCCTAATGATTTCAGGCTGATGCGCTACGGCTTGGCCAGCGCTCTTGTTGCCGACAGTTTTTACTCATTCGACGCGGGTGATTCCGGCCATCATCGCACGTGGTGGTATGACGAGTACGAGGCTCCGATCGGCAATGCGCGCTCCGCGCCGCGTAATATTAAAACAGACGTTTGGTCTCGCGAGTATCAGCGCGGCATCGCCATCGTGAATGCGACAAAGAAAGCAGAGGACATCACCTTGCCTGGCGAATTTGAAAAACTGCGCGGCTCGCAAGATCCTCGTACGAATGACGGCTCCATCGTCACGCGCGTCACAGTTCCGCCAGAAGACGGTGTCGTTCTCATCCGTCGTTCAGAGGCGACGCAAGTTGTCGGCGCAAGTGTTCCGAACGGATCTTTCTTGCAAGTCTTTGATGCAACCGGCCGCCGTATCCGCAACGGATTTTTTGCGCAGCGCGATGACATCCCTGGCGGCGCCAACTTTCTTGCTGTCGATCTCGATCGCAACGGCTCGGAAGATCTTGTCTTTGCCAATGGTGGGGAAGTGACCGTGCGTCTCTCCGGCGCATCCGATAACCGCTTCCGCCCCTTCGGCAACAACTATCGTGGAGCGATTTCCATCACCGCCGGACAAACCGACCGCGACACGGCTTGGGAGCTCATCCTCGCACCAGACGGCAACTCCGCCCCCACCGTTCAGATAACCGATTTAAAGGGCGGTGTCCGCAAGTCATGGCTCGCGTATGAAGCCAGGTTCCGCGGAGGTGTTTCTATCGCAATAGGCGACTTAAACGGCGATAATCTTCGCGAAATTTTTACCGGAACCGGTACTGGCGGAGGCCCGCATGTCCGTAGCTTTAAAACAGACGGCGTCGCTTGGCGCGGCGGCTTTTTTGCCTTCGCTTCTTCCGAGCGTGCTGGTGTCCGTGTAGCGATCGGCGATATCGACGGCGACGGACGCGACGATCTCGTGACCGGTTCCGGCGTCGGCGCTCCGCCCAAGGTTCGGGTGTATGATGCCGATGGAAGACTCCGCTCGGAATTCGTACCATCCGGCGTAACAGCATCCCAAGGCGTCCGTCCCGTGCTGAGTGATATCGACGGCGACGGCAAACGTGAGATTCTCATCCCAGGTAGCGCTTTCTAATATGTCGACTTCTCCTCGCAAAAGTTCCGGCCTCGCACTTCACGGTGCGACGGTCGCTCTCACGCCCGCCCGCGCGGTCACGTCGCATTTGCGTCGCCGATATCATGAGAAGTATCACGGACGATACAGATTTGCTCCGCTCGTATTCGCTTTTGATCTTACGATCTTTGGTATCGCCGCCACGCTTGTCGCGATCAACATCGTTATTTACATGGCTGTTCCGGCTCCGACTCCTTCACTCGGTCTTATTTTTACAACCGCCCCGCTTAAAAGCGCCGCACCTCAAGCCTTGATTGCAGAGGTCGATGCTCGCGGTTCCGATTCAAAAGGCCTCGTCACGTTGCGATGGAGCTTGCCCGCTGGCACGGAAATTATCGAGGCAGATCCGCCGCTTAACGCTCTCGGAGAAGCAAGCTTAGGCTCAATAAAATCAGGTGAAAACGCGATCTCTCGTCTCGTCGTACGTTTCTTTGCGCCTCCCGGAGCATTGCGTTTTGGTTTTCAAGTAAACGATGGACAGCGCATTCTGACGGGTTATGAAAATAGAACGATAGAAAGTTCTGCCCTATTGCTCGAGCCGTTGTTTAACGGCGCAACACTGATCGATGGCCGTATCCCGACCCGAATATCCAATCGCAGCAACAGGCGTCTCGACGACATAACGCTTGTTGGTTTTGATCAATCATTCATCGAGACGCTTGAACCGGATCAGGATGAAATTATTTTTGCAGAGCCGGGTCACGCTTCCGCGCTCATGCGTGCTTTCCCTCTTGTTGAGCGTGAGTTCGTTGCCGGCCTCTCGGATCCAACGGCCATTGTCACGCTCCGTCCATCAACGGGGGACACGGCACGCCTCGATGTCAGCATGCCTTCTGTTGGCAAAGTCGAGGTCTATCACCCGGGTCTCGCGCATCCGCATACCAAAACATTTGATGTTCCTGCCGGAAATACATCGCTCAATATTCCGCTCGACCGTCCGGCCGATGATGCGGCTTGGTACGCCGTCGCTTCAACGCCAAAAGGATACGGTCCTATCGCAGAATCGCGCGTAACCACGCCTTTTAATGTCACATCCGCCATTCGCTACTACGCCACAACCGGCGATCAAATAGGTATCGGGCCTCTCCCGCCTCGTGTCGGCGAGGAAACACGTTACTGGTTCCAGGCGATGGTCGGCGCAACAACCAAGGATCTCTCCAATATCGTTCTGCGTATGCGATTACCCGCCGGCGTCATGCTCACCGGCCGCGACGCACTTCCTTCTGGCGGTGGTCTGTCAGAAGCAGAAGGCGATGTGATCTGGACGCTCCCATATCTTGCTGCCAACAGCGAGGGCGCTACCGTCCGATTTGAAATCGCTCTGACGCCAACGGAGAACATGCGCGGAACAATACCGGTGCTTATCCAGTCGATTTCGGGTGAAGCAGTAGAAGTTGTTTCCGGAATCAAACTAGAATCCCTCTCGGGTGGATTGGACGCCTCGCTTCCAGAAGATGTGCGCGCCAACGGAAAAGGAATCGTTCAGTAATTAAATAATCAGCATTGCATCGCCAAAAGAATAGAAGCGGTAATGATTGTCGATCGCGTGTTTGTACGCGCTCATCACGTTCTCGCGTCCGGCAAAAGAGGAAACAAGCACGATCAGCGTCGACTTTGGAAGATGGAAATTCGTCATCAATCCGTCAGCAATCTTGAAATCAAAACCCGGAGTAATGAACAAATCCGTGAACCCGCTCCATTCCTCGCGTTTTTCCGATTTTACGGCCCAACTTTCAAGAGCGCGCATCGCCGTCGTACCAACAACAATCACGCGTCTTCCTTCTTGTTTCGCTTTTTGAACCATTGAAATTGTCTCTTTTGAGACGTGCGCCCACTCCTCGTGCATCACATGCTCGCCAAGCGTCTCACTCTTCATAGGACGAAATGTTCCGATGCCGACGTGTAGGGTGACGAACGCCGTCTCTATTCCTTTATTTTTCAACTCGTCGAGCAACGCATTCGTAAAATGAAACCCTGCCGTCGGAGCCGCAACCGATCCGACGTGCTTGGCATACGCGGTCTGATACGCGGAAGTATTTTCCTTTGTCGCCTCCACATACGGCGGAACCGGAACCTCGCCATATTGATCGGCAAGTTCAAATACTTGATCCGGATGAATTCC
Organism: Candidatus Uhrbacteria bacterium; assembly: GCA_016699205.1. Taxonomy (NCBI): domain Bacteria; phylum Candidatus Uhriibacteriota; species Candidatus Uhrbacteria bacterium. The sequence continues at coordinate 420,000 of CP064964.1, read as the reverse complement.
AAAATCAATGTCGACCGTCCCGTCTTCGCGTTTCCCCATCACGCGCGCTTTGCTTCCATCCTCAAACATGACGCGGCATCCTGAATGCAGTTTTTTTCCCGGTCGAGCAAGAGCGATCCACATGTCACCATCCGGACGAAGTAAGAAAATCTCAACTTCCTTTCCCGCCTCGCGCGTATTCTTTCCGTAGATCACCGCCTTGAGTCTCGCCTTAAAAACTTTGGAATCATTAAAAATCAAAAGATCGCCTTTGCGCAAAAGTCCGGGCAAGTCGCGTACATGCTTATCCTGAACCATTCCTGTCTTTCGATCCAAAACCAAAAGCTTTGCCGCTTCACGCGGTTCCATTGATTTCTGTGCAATCCGCTCAGGCGGGAGGGGATAGTCAAACAGGGAAGTTTCCATTGGCGCTAGGTATAGCTAATTTTTCGCTTCCTGTCTAGCCCCAACCTTGACTTTTGTCGTTCAATTTCATACTATTCATACCGTTCATATCCTATGAAATCTAGCTTCAATCCCGACGACCATCTCCTCGGCTCCACCGTCATGGGTGAACGCGGCCAAGTAGTCGTTCCTAAGGAGTTTCGTGATAAAATGGGCCTTGAAGCAGGAGCTCGTCTCGTTGTCATGCAGCATGGCGACGGCCCCATCTGTCTCATCAAGGCCGATGAAATGAAGGAATTTGTTAAAGGTATGTACGATAAGATTAATTCGGTTCTAGGTAAATAAGCCATCATTACTAACAATCCGGTTTTGGAGGAAGCCGACTATTTATGGAAAACACCCAAGAACAGACAATGGTACCCAAGAAGTCTCGCTTCCGATTTTTAAAGAACAAGTGGTTTTGGATTATCTCCATCATCGTCCTCGGTGGCGCCTGGTTTGCATTTGGTCGCGGCGGCAATGAAGGCCCATTTTATGAAACCCGCAAAGTGGAGAAGGGGAATGTTGTCCAAACAGTAGAAGTCACCGGCGAAATTAAGCCGGATGCACGGTTGAACCTCGCTTTTTCCAGTACAGCCCCATTCGAAAGTATTTATAAAAAGGTTGGTTCGATCGTAAAACGAGGTGATGTGATCGCTGAGCTCCAGAGCCGCGATCTCCGTTTTGCCTCAGAGCGCGCCCGTGCCGCGCTCGCCATCGCGCAAGCCAACTTGGATGCGCGTCTCGCCGGAGAAACAAAAGAGACAATTGCGATCGCCCAAGCCCAAGTCGACCAAGCTAAGGCCGATCTCGAGGCCACGCGCTTGAACGTCCAAAATGAGTTACGCGTTTCTGAACTTGCCTTGGAAAAAGCACGCGTCGATTTTGAAACAAGTGGCAACACCTCCGAGCAGACCGTCTCCGCCTCCTACGCCAATCTCCGCTCGGCACTCCAAGGCGCACTCGGCCCGATGCGTTCCGGTCTTATCGATGGCGACGCGGAAATCGGCGTCGACAACACCTCGGCCAATGACTTGTATGAAGGCGTGCTCGGTATTTACGCGCGCGACGCATTTGAGCGTGCCAAGCAGGCGTACCCGATCGCCAAGAATGCCGTGAATGCCGTCGACACAGCGGCGCGCAACCTCACATCCTCGACACCAAATGAAACCGTTCTCGCGGTAGGCGAGCAGATGCAGGATGCGCTCCGAAAAACCCAGCTCTACCTCGATGAAGTTCAGAAGGTGCTCGCCGGTTCTATTACCAATATCAACTTGAGCGAGACGTCGCTTGCTTCCAAAAAAGCCGGCATCGATGCAGATCGTGCAAGCGTGAGCACAAATCTCACGAGCATCACCAACTACATCGAGACGGCGCGCTCAAGCTCCATCTCGCAAAGCGGTTCCAAAGAAACCTTGCAGATCGCGTATGACACCGCCAAGGCAAATTACGATATCGCGCAGAAAAATTTGGTGACGAAGGTCAAAACGGCAGAAACAAATCTTGCGATCCAGCAAGCAACGCTCGACTTGCGCCAAGCCGCCCCGCGCTCTGTCGATGTCGCCGGTCTCCGCGCCCAAGTCCTCGATGCACAAACCGCCTATCAGCAAGCCCGCGAACGCCTTGCGGACGTACAAATCATTGCTCCGGTCGACGGCGTCGTCACCGACATCATCCCGAGCATTGGCGAGCAAGTCGGCGCTAATGTCACAGCTGTGAAAATGGTCTCGACGGAGGGTTATTCTGTGGAAGCACTTGTTCCGGAAGCAGACATCGTCAAAGTTTCACCAGACCAAACCGTTGAGATCACGCTCGACGCTTTTGGAGACGATGTAAAATTTGTCGGCAAAGTCATTTCGGAAAACCCCGACCAAACAAAAGTCTCGGACGCTATCTACTACAAGGTCTACGTCGCTATCGACGCCGCCGGCCGCGACATCAAGCCTGGTATGACCGCCAACCTCACCGTGAAAACCGGCAATCGTGAGAATGTTCTCGTCATTCCGACTCGTTCGATCCGCGAGCGCGATGGCCAGCGCTATGTACGTGTCATTGCGGGTGGAAGCGTGAAAGATGCGGACATTGAACTCGGTCTCCGCGGTGATGAAGGCCGCGCGGAAGTCGTGAAAGGTTTGAGTGAGGAGCAGATCGTTGTCATTAGCGAGGTCTCTGCTGACGAATTCGGTAAATTGGAGGCTGAAGCCAAAGTAGGAAACTAAATTATGTCTAAGAATCCGGCTGTCATCCGCGTTGAGGGCTTGAAAAAAGCCTACTACAACGACGGAGTGCCGACGCATGTCCTGCATGGCATTGACTTTGAAATTCCCAAAGGAGAATTCGTGGCCATCATGGGCCCGTCCGGCTCCGGCAAGTCGACCTTGATGCAGATTCTCGGCTTCCTCGACACGCTCACGGGTGGAAAATATTTGTTTGAAGGTCGCGACGTCTCAAAAATGGAAGACGATGAACTCGCCGCCATGCGCGGAGAGAAGGTCGGTTTCATTTTTCAGTCCTTCAACTTGCTTCCAAAGACCACCGTGCTCGAGAACGTCATGCTCCCGCTTCTGTACTCGGACGTGCCGCTGAGAGACCGGGAAAAACTTGCTATGGAAGCCATCGATATTGTCGGTCTCCGTCATCGTGTGAAGAACCTTTCTAACCAGCTCTCTGGCGGTGAGCGTCAGCGTGTCGCGATCGCCCGCGCCCTTGTTCGCAAACCTTCGGTGATCTTCGCCGATGAACCGACGGGAAACCTCGATTCCAAAAACGGCCAAGCTGTCATGGATACATTGTTAGAGCTCAACCTGAAGAAAGGTCACACCATCATTCTTGTCACCCACGAGACCGACACCGCTGCTTACGCCGAGCGCATTCTCACCTTGCGTGATGGCCTCCTCGTAAGTGACCGTCGTCTAGACGGCGAGCGCCACAAACTCGGCGAGCGCGAGTTGAAGAAGTAATCCCTGACCACTGAAAACTAACCACTGCCCCATGCATATCCGCGACCTGATCAAATCGGCATTCGACAGCCTAGGGCGCACCAAGGGGCGCACAGCGCTGACCATGCTCGGTATCATTATTGGAATCACTTCCGTGATTCTGGTTTTATCGATAGCAGAAGCGGCCGAGCGTTATATCGTAAGCACGGTCAACTCATTTGGCTCGGGGCTCATCATTGTCGCTAATGGTCCGCCAAGCTCCGGTAGTTTTACCAACGCCTTTGCAGAAGAGGTTTTGACATTCGACGACTTGAAAGCGATCAAGCAAAAGTCCTGGATTGATTTGGCTATTGCGAGTGTTGAACAGAATGACAAAATCATTGCCAATGGCGTCGAGCGCGAGGGAAAAGTCACGGCCACGATGCCGGATGAAATCAAGTTTTACGATATCAAGCCCGCACAAGGACTCTTTCTCACGGAAGATGACATCGACTCCCGTGCGCGCGTTACGGTTCTTGGAGCGGAAATAGCCCGAGAATTATTTGGCGATGAAAGTGCCGTGGGAAAAACCGTGCGTGTGAGCCGGCAAAACTTCCGCGTCGTTGGCGTGATGGAAAAAGTCGGCACGCGCGGCTTTGATAATGTGGATCGGAATATCTATATACCCGTAACAGCAGGACTCGATCTCTATAATAAGAAGTACGTTCAGGCATTTGTCCTCCGTACCAACCTGCTCTCCATCACCGACGGCATGCGACGTATCCAGGATGTCCTTCGCGACCGCCACAATATTGATCTCGGGGAAGAGGATGATTTTAACGTGCTCTCACAAGAAGAGCTTGTAAAGACCGCGACCCAGATTACCGATATTCTCGGGATCTTGCTGACGGCCATCGCCGCTATCTCGCTGCTTGTAGGCGGCATAGGCATCATGAACATCATGTACGTCTCGGTTACGGAGCGCACCCGTGAAATCGGTCTGCGTAAGTCGCTTGGCGCGCGTAGCCGGGATGTCTTGTCGCAGTTCTTGATCGAGGCGATTGTCCTGACGGGCGTCGGAGGCATCATTGGGATTCTCTTGGGTATCGGATTATCGTATATCGCTATTCTCGCGATCTCGTCCTTCCAATCCGGCTGGTCTTTTGCCGTCTCGACGACTGGTATGGCGCTGGGATTTTTTGTTTCAACAACCATCGGCGTGATCTTTGGTTTTGCTCCTGCGCGTAAGGCGTCGCTACTTAATCCGATCGAGGCGCTCCGCAAAGACTAATATGCACGTACGCGATCTCGTCTCCATCTCCTTCAAGAGCCTTATCCGCAACAAGGCGCGTGCGGTTTTAACGATGCTCGGAATCGTGATCGGTATCGGATCCGTGATTTTGATGCTCTCGGTTGGAAAAGCTGCCGAAAATTTTCTCCTCGCCAACGTCGCATCGTTTGGACCGGATGTCGTTATTATCTCTAACGGCTCCGGCGACCAAAGCGGCGGGGGACCAAGCCCGCTTCAAAAGTTGACGCTCACCTACAAGGATTATCGAGAACTCAAGCGTCAGTCCTGGGTCGAGTCGGTACTTGGGACGATCGTGAGTACGGCCGTAGCGTCCGATGGTCCGGAGAATATGAACGTTTCACTCTGGGGATCTACGCCCGGAGAAATTGAAATCTACCCCGCCGATCTCGCCGAAGGCGCTTTCTCCTCGACGATGACATCGATGGCCGCGCCAAGGTCGCCGTGATTGGGAGCAATGTGGCGCGTGAATTATTTGGCGACGAATCGGCGGTTGGGAAGCTCATCAAAATCCGCCGCGTGAACTATCGCGTCGTCGGTGTTATGGAAAAAGCCGGCACGCGCTTCTTTACGAAGCTGGATGATCTTATCTATATCCCGCTGACCTCGGCGATGGACTTGTTCAACAAGGATCGCCTCAATTTTTTGAGTATCAAGCCTCGTGATATGTCGCCGGATGAAGCGAAAGAAGAAGTACGGTATCTGCTTCGCGAAACGCATAAGCTGGATAATCCAAACGCAGAGCTCTCCAAAGACGATTTCCGTGTCGGTACCCAAGAAGACGCGCAGAAAAATGCCGGCACCATCGGCCAAGTATTATCGATCTTGCTTGGTTCGATTGCAGCCATCTCTCTTGTCGTTGGTGGCATCGGTATCATGAACATTATGTATGTGACGGTAACCGAGCGCACTTCAGAAATCGGATTGCGCAAAGCGCTCGGCGCTAAAAGCGTAGATGTGCTCGGTCAATTCATGGCTGAGGCCGTCGCGGTAACATCGGTAGGTGGCATCATCGGGATTATTTTTGGTATTGCGATGTCCTGGCTAACAATCCAAATCCTGAACCAATTCCAGCCCGGATGGACATTCATGCTTTCTATCGACTCCATTGTCCTAGCTTTCAGTGTCTCCGCCGTGATCGGTATTGTCTTTGGTTTTGCACCAGCGCGCCGAGCCTCTAAGCTCTCGCCGATTGAGGCGTTAAGGTACGAGTAGGGGCGCATGGTAATGCGCTCACATGAGCGAAATTTTACGGAGAGTCAAAAAAATGTTAAAATAGGTAACAGAATATGATCTCTGAACGGCCTTCTGAACGCCCTTCACAAAAACCACCCATCCCTGATACGGAATGGGATGCGCGTGCAATCAAAGAACGCGATTCTCGTCCGGAGCGTCTTGCTCGCTTGAATGCCACAGTAGATCGACTGTTTCCCGGTGAGAAGGCGGAAGCCGTTCGTGCCAAGATCAAAGCTTCGTTCAATGTTCCGCAATGGGGCGAGTATCATAACGAAGGTTTGTTCATGGACACGCATTTGGATTTGATTCTGCAGCGCTTGGGCGAAGTGCGTTCCGGCGAGATGTCGGAATCGGTTCCAGCCGAGGTTCGCTCGACCATGCAAGAAACGTCCATTGCAAAGGAGGATGTTTTGGAAAAATATGTTTTTCTCCACGACATTTCTAAGATGGATACCCTGTTGATCAAATCAAAGGGTCCGGATGGAAAAGCGGTGAGCGAGAAGGTGGCGTGGGAAGACTGGCAGGCCCGCATTCCCGCAGAAGCGCAGGGCGATCCGGTTGCTATGCGCGCATGGTTGAAAAACTCGGGTATCGAGGGTATTTCGTATTATCATCCGTCCGACAAGACAAATGTAGGAAAGAAACATGGCGATGCAGGAGCGGAAGAAGCTCGCAGACTCGAGGTTGAGGTGGACCCGTCCGTCCTTGTCGCCATCGAAAACCACGAGGTTGCATATTCGTTCTCGAAACCGAGCGCAAAAACGTATCGCGAATACTTCGGGACTATGTCCGAAGAAGAAAAGGCCATGGCTCTTACGGCAAGTTTCATCGACACGACGGCTTCAATCGGAATAACGGGTGAACCGGATATTTCAAACTTCCTCGCGCTTACCGCTTCAAAGAGAAACGACGAATTGTTGCTCGCCGTGGAGGCGGGTCTCCCTGACGTGGCAGGCTTGGACAAGGGGAAGCTCGAAAAGAAAATGGCAGAATTGCGCAAAGCGGACCGCGCGTTTCCTGAGAAGGATTCTGCGCAACTTTTGGAAAGCATAAAAAAGGAATGCAAAAAAACGGAATATAATCTCGAAGCGTTGTCCGAAGCGCTACAAGATGTCGTGAGCTCGGGGCAGATCGGGATTGAAGATAAAGAACGTATTATTGAATTGATGCGGTCCGGCAATCTAGCTGAAATCGGGAAGCAGTACGGCCCAAAAATGCGCTTCATCACGCCAGCGCTTAAGGCCGCGGAAAAGAAATAACAAACACCAACAACACTGGAATGCGCTTTTGGTTGCGCTAGGGTTTTGTATTTCCGAGGGATTGACAATTTATTAAATCTGCGATCAAGTATCGCCGGAGGCGCAGATGTACAAGCATATCGAGGACATTGCGGAAGCGATCGAGCACATTCGCTTCATGGAGGAGAAGCTCTGGGGCGGTCGTCTGCCCAACTGGCGCGTGCAGGAGCCGCAAGGTCAGAAGCACAAGGCGCACTCGTTCCTTCACGTCGCCGACATCGAGCTGAAGAACAAGGACCAGCTCCTCGGCTGGATCAACTTTGGCTGGATGGTGAACATCGACTGGAACGCGGACGAGCCGCGTGCACAGCACGACTTCACGGTCACCTTCAAGCAGACCGATGGGCGTATGGCACTCATCGATCAGCTGGAGCTCGGCCTCCGCCACTTCATCTTCAAGCGCAAAGTCGACCTGCACACGGAGTTCAGCCCCGAGTTCATGCAGTTCGTGCACAAGTGGCGAACCCTGCTCGATGCCTTCGCTCACGCGGCGGCATGGGCAATCACCAACGCCGAGTATCGCGAGTATCTGTACAACGGCGCCTGCAGCCCGCAGGACGATCAGCGCTTCGCGCGCTTCCTCTCTGACACGCTCTTCGACGACCTCGGCAACGTACCCCGTTCGACCGGGGTCTGACACATCGCTCAACGCCGTCCCGCGCTCTACGGGACGGCGTTCGCATTTCTATTGCCATCCTCGTCCTTTTTACGCGCTACTTTCTCGGTATCGGCTTTGGTTTTGCACCAGCGCGCCGAGCCTCTAAGCTCTCGCCGATTGAGGCGTTGCGATACGAGTAGAGGCGCGATTCATCGCACCCGCGGGGGTTGACAAAAAGGTAAAATTAATCTAGTTTCCAAACAAACAAATACAGAAAGGTAGGTTGAGTTGGACACCATCGGTATCGATGTCGGGGGCGTGATCATGGATCGCGTCAACGACGATACGGACACCTCGTTCTTCACAGAGAACTTCCTCAACACCACCTCGACGCCCGACACCGTCGAGACCGTGAAGCGGCTCATCGATCTCAAGTTCGGCGAGCACGCGTACATCGTCTCCAAGTGCGGGAAGAAGATCCAAGACAAGACGCTGCGCTGGCTCGAGCATCACCGCTTCTACGAGCGGACGGGGCTCAAGCCCGAGCGAGTGCACTTCTGCCGCAAGCGGGAGGAGAAGGCCGGGATCTGCAAGGAGCTCGACATCACGCACTTCATCGATGATCGTCTGGAGGTGCTGGGATATCTCATCCCGCACGTCGAGCACCTCTTTCTCTTCCGAGCAGGTGAGGACGAGGTGAGCAAGTTCCGCCACCATCTCCCACGCGTAAAGCGCGTCGAGAGTTGGAAGGAAGTCGAGAAGCTCATCCTCGGCTGACACGTCGCTCAACGCCGCTGGTATACTCCCAGCGGCGTTTGTTTTCTATGGATTTTTTTCTTCTCCTTCTACTCATCGCAGTCCTCGTATTTTTTGCTCGCTACTTCCTCGGCGTCGGCATCGGCGCGCCTTGGCTCCCGCTCCGCCGCCGCGATATTCCCGACGGATTCTCTTTGGTCGATATCAACTCGAAAGATACCGTCATCGATCTCGGCTCCGGCGACGGCCGCATTCTTGTCGAAGCCGCCAAAAGGGGAGCAACGGTCATCGGTTACGAACTAAATCCATTTCTCGTTTGGTGGTCGCGCCGCAAATTATCGGTCTTTGGAGAACGTGCAAAGTATATCAGCAAAACTTGCTTAATCCGCCGACCTTTCGCAAGCCACCGTCATTTATATATTCGGTATTACCTCGATCATGCCGCTGATCGCGAAAAAGCTAAGAGAAGAATGTCGTCCCGGCACAAAAATCATCTCCTTTGCCTTTGCGATCCCGGGCTGGAAGTCCGTCGAGGAAAAGGGGATTGCGATGCGCTACGAGCGTTGACAAAATCGCGTTTTTCTATTACACCTGAGGCGCTCATTCACAAGGAGTAAGCATGCATCCGGTTCTGAAAAGTCTGGACAAGATTCACGCGGAATGTCTCCGCACCGACGCGCTCGCCAAGGAACTTCGTCTGCAGGTCGCCTCGTCCAAAGGTGATGGCGACGGCGGATTCCGTTGGGGCTACTCGGACGAGATCGTGCCGCGCAGGCGCTCGGATCAGCCGATGCGCATCATCTTCACCCGTGACGTCTTCCTCCTCTGCGACTCGCACATCTTCTTTGACTACGACCTCGGCTTTGAGGGCGAGGACGACACCGGTCCGGGGATGATCATCGTCGCGTATCGCCTCGACCACACGCACATGGAGTTTGGCTTTCCGGTAACAATCTTCCTCGAAGCGGTCTCCAATCGCTGGAGGGGGACGGCCAGAATCCGCCACGGCGAGGACAAGCACACGCCGTACAAGCGTCCGGAAGCGTGGACCAAGCTGCTCGAGGAAGCCAAGCTCGACCAGCTCGGAGAGCTCGCCGAGGGCATGAGCGCCGGGAGGGCGATGGAAGGTATCGCTGCGATGCTCGAAATCGCCTGCAAGCACGCGCCAACGCGTCAGCAGTATGCTGATCTCTACGTAGGGAGCTGACATGGACGAGGAAATCGATATCAACGTACTCACCGTGTTCGAGCGCGACCCGAGCATTCCTCACAAAGGACTCGCTCGCATTGCGGCAACACTCGAGGTGATCGGCATCCCCATGGTCACGCGCAAGTGGCGGTCCAAGGGGGACGAGCATTTTCCGCGCGTGCAGTACATGGGTCGGAGCGCCTACACGCTCTCCATGGGCGTATCGCGGGAACCGTTCCGCGGCCACACCTCATGGATCGCCATCCAAGCAGTCGACGAACATCACGATTCGTCATCCATCATCCGCCTGCACTTTCGGGAAGCCGAGCGGATGTGGCTGCGCTCATGGAGCGTAGGCATGATTCCGGATCAGCAGATCGATCATCTAATCCGGGAATGGTTTCCGCGCAATGAGCCGGAGATCAGACTCGAGAATGATGACCTCATCAATCTCACGCTCCAGCACTTTGTGATTCTCCTGAATGGAGAGTAATTCTACGCCGATCCGTTCACTCGGGTCGGCGTTTTGCATTCCGACGACGATTGACAAGCCGGCAATATTTTGATATGTTCCGGCCGCATTCATGCGAGTGCAGGCACCTTGTAAAGGAGGTTTTTGTGGGTAGGAACAATGTTCGTTCCCTGGTCCCGGCAAGGCTCAGGCATGTCGAGAAGCTCGCGCACGAGACATTCGATATGCCCCTCGCCAAGCACGGCCTCATCGGTCAGCACCAATTCATCGACAACACCAACTATTTCATCATTCCCAAGGCTGGCGGCCTCGAGCTGCTGTGGTTCTATGACTTGGTCGACCAGACGCCTCGTGCCGTACTGGAAGCCGGCATCGACGGTAAGTCGTTCAGCCGTCTGACCTGGGTCTCGGGCAAGAGTTGGAACTACTCGATGATGGGATTGGAGGACGAGCGGCGTATCTGTGAGCGTGGGGTGCAGTTTCTGCACGCCATCAACATGCTCCTTGCAACCGACTACGCCGTCGGTATCGAGTACCCGGTCAAGGAAGACCGTCTTGCTGACATCGTCGAGTTCCACGCGCAAGCGTTCCTGATCGCGAAAGGCCCCCGATGAAGTCGCTTTCCAAGAAAGAACTGCGCGAGTATCGAGACCCCCTGCTCGATCAGGCCGAGGACGCGAACCAAGATATCGCGTCCCTCTGCCGCTTCGCGGACGTCTACGGGGTCGAGTACGAACGCATCTGCCAGTCGGGAAGCGGTTCAGATCACGCGATCTGCGCGGTCACATACCGCGCCAAGACCAGTACTTCCAAGGGTGAGCTCAAACTCAGTTGGGGTTTCGTCTTCGAGTACAAGAAGCATGGGATCTCGCTCGGGTCTTCGCTCTTGCTCGAGCGCCACAGGGACATGGTCGCTCTCATGCACGATCTCGAGAACAACAAGTGGTGGCTGCGTGCCTCGGTCACCGAGAGCGGCAAGCTCATCAAGCTGCTCGAGACGCATGGCATCGAGGGCGGAGAAGGCAGCATCCTCCTCAAAAAGGATCGCTACATCCTCGTCAAACGAGACCTCATCGAATACTTCCACAAGCGCCAAGAGCGCCACACGGAAGACTGACAAGGCCCGCCGATCTGTTCTGGATCGGCGGGCTTTTCTGATTCCTTGAGCCTTGACATAAGGCCAAAATTCCGCTATCCTGCGCGAACCTCTTTTGAGGAGAAAGTGAGTTCACAGATGGCGAGAAAGCCCGTGCCGCAGGGAGTCAATCTGAATGAGGTCGAGGTCGCCGACGGCGTGATCGTGGAGATCGGGCGCGGCAGCGTTCCTCCAGCCGAACCGTCAACCACCGACGAGGTGCGCGCGATGTGCGAGAGGATGGACGAGGACGAGCCCTACTTCGAACATCGGTACTCCAACCCGCCGCCGCCCTCCCCCAAGACCAACTTCGGCGAGGTCGTGAGGCGTGCATTCAGCGCCTCCGACAACGGCAGCCGTTCCGGAGGCTTCTGATGCGTTCCCCGGAGAAGCGCTGCCAGGCGGACGAGATCTGCGTCGATCGGGGCTGCGACAAGCAACCGGGCCAGCCCTGCCAGAACTGCATCGACGAAGATGCCAGCATCCCAATGGTGCTCCGTCCGAGTGTCCCCGAGGACTTCAAGGATCCAACGCCGCATCCGCCCTACGCGCAGTGCGTGGGGCTGGACATGGACTCTGGTCTTCCCGAGAACGCCGGCCGCTACCCGGCGCCCGTGCCGTTCGACAGCACGACGGACACGGCGAAGTACCTCGCGGACCTGCGCGCTTCCAACGGTCTCCGCCGCAAGTGCTGACTGACACGGCCCCCGTACCAAGCTTGGTACGGGGGCCTCTTCATATCTTGACGCAAAGCTTATAATTTGATATCGCTGAATAGTCCAAAAAGGAGGACGGCATGCTATTTGGACTGCCAGATATGTCGTCGAATCTCGACGACCCGCGTTTACTTGCTGTGCGCCGCTTCATGGATATGTACTGCGCTGTCCATGATCACTACGATCACTGCGACGAGCTCGTACATGAGCACGACATGAATAGCGAACATCGCGTCGTCGTCGGCCTTGAGGCTGGTTGCGGTTACGTCCTTCGTCTTGAGATGCGTATGCGCTCATCAAATACGGAGACGGGCTTTACACTCATCCAGACAGGTCTCGGTTTCCGTTCGCCGCTTGTCCGGGTTCTGCGCCGCTCAAATACGGCTGACTGGCGAGCTCAGCAGTTTCACCTGAGCTCGTCGACCAATGAAATGCACCGCCTCTGCAAGAGCATGGATCTTGCGATCGAGGGCCACCGCTACGCCATGAGTGACTACACGGCGAACATCTGCTTTGGCAAAGCCTGCCAAATGATGCTGTACGGCTTCATGAGCCGCTAACTAACGAGACCCCGACGGCTTGATGCCTCGGGGTCTTCTCGTTTTATCGATTCCATCGTAAGGTCATTTTTGGAGGTAGTCATGCGACGAGAGCTCCGCGAGGGCGACCGTGTCCTCACCGTCTCCGCCTTCCTGATCACCAAGGAAGTTCCCCGGCCCCGCGCCCTTCTCCTCAAGCATGCCAAGCTCGGTTGTTGGCTACAGCCCGGCGGTCACGTTGAGAGCGACCAGGACCCGATCATGGCATTGATCGAGGAGTGCGAAGTCGAGGTCGGCATCGACGTCGAGCCGTATCTGCGTCCACTCTCAACCTTCGGTAACGTCGATGTGCTGCGGCTGCCCGCACATCTGACCTCGATCAAGATTCCTGCCGGCAAGCCCAACCCGGGCGACCCCGAGCACTACATGATCGACATGGGCTACCTGATCTACATCCCGGAGCCGCTTCCCGTGAAGGAGGGGATCGAGGCCGTCTGGATCGACAAGACCGAGCTCCGCAAGTACGACATGCCGGAAGATGTGCGGTTCTTTCTGAAGCATCATCTCTAACAATTCTGGACGCCCTTGACGATAAGTCGAGGGCGTCTTAAATTAGCACTTAGACAGTTTGACTGCTAAATTACATGGACCCACGTCTCCAACAACTTTTACGCCTCGTTCTGCAGGAATATGTGGCCTCGGCTGAGCCGGTCGGCTCGCAGTACCTTGTCGACCGTTACACGCTGGAAGTCAGTCCTGCGACCGTCCGCAACTGGTTCGCAGAACTCGACAAGCTCGGCTTCCTGGAACAGCCTCACACATCCGGCGGACGTATCCCAACAGAAGCGGCGTTCAAGCAGTTGGTCGACGAGATGTCGGTTAAACCCGCTCCTAAGCGCGCCAGAGAACGTCTGGAAGCCGCGCTACGAGAAGGTGAGGAGCACAAGATCAAGGCGATTGCCCGCGAGCTCGCCTCGCTCACCGGTCTCGCCTCGATCGTCGCCGCGGATGGAACCGATACCTATTTCACCGGACTGTCTCAGCTTCTCGCTCAACCGGAATTCCGCAATTGGGAAAACGCGATTCATCTGACAGCGCTGCTTGAGCACTTGGATGACACGCTCGCCGGATTAAAACGCATCTCATTCGACGAACCCATCGTTCTCCTCGGCGAGGACTGTCCCTTTGGCCCCGCCTGCGGAGCCATCGTCGCGAAAGGACCCGGTAACACAATGATCGGCGTTCTCGGACCTGTCCGTATGGACTATCAGCAAGCCATGTCGCATCTTATCTCCGCTCTGGAAGTACTCAACACATAAAATTATGGAAGAACAAATCAATGAAGAGCTGAAACCTGAAAACTGGCAACTGAAAGCTGATGAGTATCTCGCCGGCTGGAAGCGCGCTCAAGCCGACTACCAAAATTTAAAGAAAGAATCGGAACGCGAGAAAGCCGAGTTTGCCAAATTTGCCAACGAGCGTCTGCTCTCCGATCTTTTACCCGCGATCGACCAATTTGCTCTCGCGCTCGCATTCATACCAGACACGGCAACCATGTCGCCGGATGACAAAAAGAAATGGGACAACTGGCTGGTCGGAATCAAGGCGGTGAAATCGCTTTGGGATCAAGCAGCACAGAACGCCGGCCTCTCCCGCATCTCTGTCGATGGAGCCTTTGACCCGCAGCTCCACGACGCCGCCGGCACGGAAGCCGTTGAAGGCAAAGAGCCTGGTTCCATTGTCCGCGTTGTACAGGATGGCTGGTCGCTTCATGGAAAAGTTCTCCGCCCCGCCCGAGTCATCATCACCTCATAACAATAAATTTTATGCCTAAAATTCTTGGAATCGATCTTGGAACCACCAACTCCTGCTTTGCCGTCGTAGAAGGTGGTCAGCCAAAAGTGTTGGAAAACGCAGAAGGTGCACGCACAACGCCTTCCGTTGTTGCTGTTACCAAATCCGGCGAACGTCTCGCTGGCCAAATCGCCAAACGCCAAGGCGTTGTAAACCCAGAGAACACCTTGTTCTCGGTAAAGCGTCTCATTGGTCGCCGCGCTTCTGACGCGGAAGTTCAGCGCGATATTAAGTGGCTCCCGTACAAAGTCGTCCCAAATGGCGATGCTATTCGAGTAATCATGGGCGGCAAGGAATACTCGCCGGAAGAAATCTCCGCGATGATTCTCCAAAAGATCAAAACCGATGCTGAAGCAAAGATCGGCGAGAAGATTACCGAAGCCGTCATCACGGTTCCGGCCTATTTTGACGACGCCCAGCGCCAAGCCACCAAGACGGCCGGTGAAATCGCAGGACTCAATGTCCGCCGCGTGATCAACGAGCCAACCGCGGCCGCTTTGGCCTACGGTTTCGACAACAAGAAGGATGAAAAGATCGTCGTCTACGACTTGGGCGGCGGAACCTTTGACGTCTCCGTCCTTGAAGTCGCTTACGACGCCACAACCTCGCAGAACACCATTGAGGTTCGCGCCACCAACGGCGACACGCACCTCGGCGGTGACGACTTTGACCAGCGCATCATCAGCTGGATTGTCGATGAATTTAAAAAGGCAGAAGGCGTCGACTTGTCCAAGGATAATCTCGCCCTCCAGCGCATCAAGGATGCAGCAGAAAAAGCCAAGATCGAGTTGTCTTCCGCGATGGAAACGGAAATCAACCAGCCATTCATCACGAGCGATGCGAGCGGTCCCAAGCATCTTCTTTTGAAGCTCACGCGCGCCAAGCTTGAACAGCTTGTTGGCGATCTCATCGAGAAATCTCTCGAGCCGTGTAAGAAGGCTTTGGCAGACGCCAAGCTCTCGACCAGCGATATTCAGGAAGTGATTCTCGTCGGTGGCATGACGCGCATGCCGCTCGTCATCGCGACTGTTGAAAAGTTCTTCGGCAAGAAGCCAAATGCTTCCGTAAATCCGGATGAAGTGGTCGCCATCGGCGCCGCGATTCAGGCTGGTAACTTACAGGGCGATATCAAGGGCGAGCTTTTGCTCCTCGATGTCACGCCATTGTCTTTCGGTATCGAGACGCTCGGCGGTGTCATGACCAAGGTCATCGACCGCAACACCACGATCCCGACAAGCAAGTCGCAAACCTTCTCCACCGCCGCCGACAGCCAGCCTTCCGTGGAAGTGCATGTGCTTCAAGGCGAGCGTGAAATGGCTGCCGATAACAAGTCGCTTGGCCGCTTCACCCTCTCCGGAATTCCTCCAGCCCCGCGCGGCGTCCCTCAGATCGAGGTCTCCTTCGACATCGACGCCAACGGCATCCTGAAC
Source organism: Candidatus Uhrbacteria bacterium (assembly GCA_016699205.1). Taxonomy (NCBI): domain Bacteria; phylum Candidatus Uhriibacteriota; species Candidatus Uhrbacteria bacterium. The sequence goes on along the minus strand of CP064964.1, from coordinate 404,127 downwards.
GTGAAGGCTAAAGACAAAGCTTCCGGCAAAGAGCAGACCATCACCATCACCGCCTCAACCAATCTTTCCAAGGAAGAGATCGAGCGCATGAAAAAGGACGCCGAGGCCAACGCCGAGGTCGATAAAAAGCGCCGCGAGTCTATCGAGATAAGAACATGGCTGATACCATGCTCTACACCACGGAAAAGATGCTCAAAGAAAACGCCGAGAAAGTGAAGGCGGAAGACAAGACAGCTGTCGAAGCCAAGATGGAAGCGCTCAAGGCCGTCAAAGACGGAGAAGACATCGAAGCCATCAAGAAAGCCGCTGACGAACTCGCCACCGAGGCACAAAAAGTCGGCGCCGCGCTTTATCAGACGCGTCCAGAGACAGAAGCGACAGCCGCACCGTCGGAAGAGCCAAAGCCAGAAGAGCCAAAACCGAATATACCTAATAAATACCAATCCGATCATTATGAACGCGTGTCCTACCTTTCGCCCAAAAACACCTAGGAGGCTTGTCCAATCAGGTGAATTCTTTGAAGAATATGGGTTTTGTCTCGGGTGTTTGTGGTTGTGTTTGTTCAACCTGATTCTTCGGGGGTTCGCCTTTCTGTGGTGGGATGCTCTCCCAAAGTTTCTTGTTTCGCTCAACTTTGGCTCTCCCAACCCCGCCTGAAGGTGAATGCCATGCCAGGAGGACATGAAGGGCCATTACGCAAATATCGTAGCCGTTACGAGCCAAGAGCGTGACGTTGTTATCGACTTCCTCGCGCATACGCGTGTTGGAGATCAACAGCAGGCACAGTTGGTTTCCCGCATCTTCCTGAATCACTTCACGGCAAAGGAATTAGCTGAGGTAATTCAAAAGACGCTTACGGAATACGAGAAGCTACGCTACGAGGTACCAAAGAAATAAAATATGACACCAAAGAATCTTACTAGACCTGAAAAAGAAGCACTTTACATTCTTAAGATGAATGAACTCCAGCGACGCTGGAAGAACCCGATTGATGATGATTGGAGCATGCTAAAAGAGATGAGTGATGAGGAGTTGGATAAAGGACTTGATGATGTAGTGGGTCAATTAGGTTTCGAAAAGGGTGTGTGGTGGCTACCGTTTATCGTGGGTTTAATTGTCATCGTGGTTCTAGTTATATTGTTTTAGATGATCGGGAAAGATTATTACGCCATTCTCGGCGTCTCAAAGAGCGCATCCGACGACGAAATCAAGAAATCATTTCGTCGTCTTGCGCATGAACATCACCCCGACAAAGGCGGTGATGCTTCTAAATTCAAAGACATCAACGAGGCGTACCAAATTTTGGGCGATAAACAGAAGCGCGCGACCTACGACCAATACGGCTCGGCTGCATTCGAGAACGGCGGCGCAGGCCAAGGCGGTTTCGGTGGAGGCTTTGGCGGTTTCCCTGGCGGCGGATTCGATTTCAATTTCCAAGGCCAAGACTTTGGCGATTTAAACGACGTCCTCGGAGAAATGTTCGGCTTTGGCGGAGGCCGCGGCGGTCGTCGCGAGAAGCGCGGACAAAATATTGAAGTCGATGTCGAGCTTTCCTTTCGCGATTCCGTCTTTGGCGTCGACAAAACGCTCAAGCTCTATCGTCAGCTTGCTTGTGAGCGCTGTAAAGGTGAAGGAGCAGAGCCCGGAACCAAAGTAAACGAGTGCAAAACCTGTGGAGGAAAAGGACAAGTCAGCCAAGCAACGCGCACGATGTTTGGAACGATGCAGACGCTCGCGGAATGTAAGGATTGTCGCGGCCGCGGCAAGAAGCCGGAAAAAGAATGTACGGTCTGTGCCGGTCACGGCGTCCATCGACGAGAGCAAAATCTTTCCATCCGCATTCCTGCCGGCGTCGACAACGGAGCGATGCTCCAAGTCTCTGGAGAAGGGGAGGCGCCTGCCGGCGGCGGCCGTTCGGGAGATCTCTTTGTCCGCATCCATGTAGAAAAGCATCCGACATTTGAGCGCGACGGCAACGACATTGTGTCCGAGATGGCGATTCCGTTCTCAATTCTGGCCCTCGGCGGCACCATCCACGTCCCAACCATCGACGGCGATGAATCTGTCCGCATCGCAGAAGGTACGCAAGACGGTACGCTCGTCACCATCCGCGGCAAAGGCATTCCCTATAGCCGATCCGGCACCCGCGGCAATCACGTCGTCCGCCTCATCGCCGACATTCCCCGCAAGCTATCCAAAGAACAAAAAGAGCTGCTCGAGCAGCTACGTAACACGGGCCTCTAGGCCCGTGTTATTTTTTGAGCTATGCTTTCAAAAACCTATTTATGTCTATTGAAAAACAGGCAAAACAGCCAGCTGTGGGCACAACGGTCGAGCAGGAAAAACAGGCGTTCAGTCTTGAGTCAGATCCGGCATTCATCGGCTTCCAGAAAGTCGAAGTCACAAAGGTAGATGACACCAAGCCCTGGAAGCCACCGGTTGAGGTCGCAGTCACCCTGCAAGATGGTTCAAAAAAAGAAGGCCTGGATGCGGCCACTCCGTTTTTCACGCTTCGATCTGCAGACGGAAAAATAAATACAACCGTTTCTGCAGCCGCAGCCGGTCATATCGATAGCCTGCACATCAAAGGTATGGAACCCGGTAGCCATTTTGATTACCAAAGCATAGATGCTCTGATGGAAGATGTTTCACATAAGCTTAAACCGGAAATGCTAGAAGGTCCCGGTCCATCAGCCTTTTCCGTGGATATGAAGCGTGGCATGGGTAAGGAAGGTATTTCTTCCTTTGATGAACTCAAGCAGCAAGGTTTTATTGGAGACGAGGATATCAAGGCCGCGCTCTCGGCGCGTTCGGAGGTCGCACAACTCAATATGTCCGGATCGGTAGACGAGAAGAAAGTATTTGTGGAATCGTTCAAAGCGTCATACCCAGACAGTAAAATCCAATTTCAAGTATTACGCGATGTTGTTGTGCTTCCGATCGTAAATGCGCCCAAACAGCCAACGACCAAGCTCTTCATGGTGTTTGGTCCTGACGAAAAACGTCCGGGACAAAAAACAGCATGGACAATGGCACCCGGCCGATCCATGCCTAAGCACCCAAATCCTGCCCAACATATGGAAAAGCAATCGGATGGTTCGATGAAACTTAATGAGAAAACATTTAAAGAATCATCCGATGCATGGTTTGAAACGGTCATGCTTACAGGTAAATAAAACACGGGCCTCTAGGCCCGTGTTATTATTCTTTATTGTTCTGACGATACCTCTGCTTCAAGAAGTCGTTTTTGTTCATCCAAATCCTCGGTAAGCGGGAGGTCTAATTCGGTAGAAATCTTCTTTATAAGATTTTTGAAATCTTTTAGTCGGTCAAATTCTTTTTTGAATTCAGCGGCTTGCGCGGAAAGCTCTTCAACTTGCTTTGTTAAGGCGGTCTGTTGGGCGATGTGTTGTTCGTTTATGCCGGCAAATTTTCCATTTGCTATACGTTCTTTGTGCTCGGCTAACCTTTCCTGTGCCATCACAAGGTCAGCCTTAGAACTCTCTACCCACCCGCTCAAACGAGCAAGACAGTCCTCATCTGTTTCTTTGCTGCCAAAGCTGTAGGCAATAGTGTCATGATCATTCTGTAGCTCTGAAATTTTTTGCCGGTTCATCATGCGTGAAAGAAATCCTCCCTTAAGCTCTTTCAGCTCCTTAAAGAGAGTATTCACGTTTTTGAGTTCCCCTTTTCTCATCTCAATAGTACGCACGGCGCTCTCGACCGCTTGTTCTAAGGACTGGGTAATTTGCTCTGGACTCAGCTGTTTGTCTTTAATACCTACTGAGAAAATATAATCAAGACCCACTGAGGAAGGGTAATCCTTGGCATGGTTCCTGCTTGTCTCAAGCTCAGATTGTGCTTCCTTTGCTTTATTCTTTAGATCATTATATTTCGATTCAGCAGTTGCAAAACGTTCTGTTGTTACGTTGTTATTTTGGGCAAGGTATTCTTTCGAGGCTTTCAACAGCTCCTCCCTTTGGGACGCGGCTTCTCGTTGGACTTCCGCAAGTTCTTTTTTGATGTCGTCTACATCTTCATACTGGCCATACTCTTCACTAAGTTCGTGCTCATCCTTGTCCGAATATGCGCCAGGCGGACTTTTTAAATAAGAGATGCCTCTATTGAGAAAATCAATACGTTCTTGGGTTAATCGATACTTGCGCAAGGCGCTATCCGCGGTGACCGGTTTAGTCGGTGCCTTGGCGACAGCTTGTTCGGGGGAGCTTGTTCCAACTAGTTCTTTCTTCGTCATAATATTTACACAATTATTCCACGTCTGAGGAAAATACAAAAGCACGTGTTATTATGCTCTTTATGCCTCCCGAGGCCGGGTTTGTTGTCGGCGGGATGTCTTTTACCTGGGACATCATTGTTTTTTGCATGCTCGCTCTCGCCGGACTCGGCTATGGCTTTGCCGTCGGCCGCGATCGAGCTGTTACGGTTCTCCTTTCGACCTATCTCGCTCTTGCCGTCGTCACCAACGCACCGATTCTCTCGCGCTTGTCGCAAGCGTTGAATGCCGGTAAAAGTTCCGCCTTTCAACTTGTCTGGTTTCTCGGATTATTTTTCCTGATTTTTGGATTGCTCTGGCGCAGCCATCTCCTCAAGAATCTCGCGCAAGAGCGGGGAGTCTGGTGGGAGACGGCATTGTTCAGTATTACCCAAGTCGGCCTGCTCGTTTCCATCGCGCTTTTTCTCTTGCCTCCAGAAGCGACTCAAAATCTCTCGCCATTTTTCCAGCAGGCATTTCTCGGCGAGATCGGCCGCTCCTTTTGGTTGATTGCCCCAATCCCGCTCCTTTACGTGATCGGCAGAGAAGTCTTTGAGGATGACGAGGATGAATAGCGGTTTGTCGAGTCACTTCCCAAGTGCTTAGATAGCGCCATGATGGAGGAACGCGGCGTCTTGATCGTGACCGATCCTGTCGGCCAAGTGGTCCATGCATCCCGATCCGTAGAGAACTGGTCGGGATTTTCCGTAGCCGAGGCAGTCGGCGCCAAACCAGGGGCGCTCTGGGGCGGAAACATGGACCGTTCGTTCTATGAATCGATGTGGAAGACCATCGCCGTTGAGAAAAAATCCTTCTCCTCGCGTCTTGGCAATCGGTCCAAAAGCGGAAAAGAGCTTCCATCATTACTCACGGTGTTTCCGGTAATGGAAAGCGGGGCGGCAAAATATTTTTTTGCGATGCAGCCCGCTCCGGAAGCATGGGGCGCCTTTGAAGCCGCCTTTGCTCGCGAGTGGCCGCGTCTCTCCCGCGATCCGCGAGCGCTCGCCGCATGGATCGACCACTGGATCGGTACAAAAGAAGAGGCATCTCCCCATGAATCAGTGGCGGCATTCATCGAGCGCGCCTTCTTGCATCCTACGCGCGAGCGTTTCCTCGATCGAGAAACCGATCAGGCGGCTATTGCCGCCGCTAAGCTCGATGTCAGGCGGTACGCGGAAATTTTCTCACGCTATCATCCTGCGATCTTGGGCTATTTGCGTCGCCGTATAGATGACGTGTTGGAAGCCGAGGATCTCGCGCAAGACGTTTTTATCAAGGCGATGAATGGCCTCTCCCGATTCCAGCCTCGCAACGCCTCCTACAAAACCTATCTCCTCCGCATCGCGCATCATGAGCTCTTGAATCGCTATCGATCCAAGGCGGCCGAGCGCCGATTCACCGAGCAATTCCGCCCCGCATCCAGGATCGACCGCATGGAAGACCGCGACGCTTTGGAGCGCGCCGTCGCAGGCCTCGGGGCAGGGGAGCAGGAGATTCTGCGAGCGTTTTATGTTGAGGACCGGCCTGTCGCCGAGATCGCGGAACGCGTCGGTAAATCGGAGAATGCCGTGAAACTCGTCCTCTCAAGAAGCCGCAAGCGCTTGCGTGACACCTTTTGACGGTCTGCGGTGTTTGTACTGGTACGGAGCCTCATCCGTACCTTATGCCGATTTACAAAATACAAAAACGCAACGGCGCTATCGTCGATTTTGAACCAGAGAAAATCCGCCTCGCCATCAGCAAAGCGGCGGCCGCTGTCGGTACTGAGCAAGAGGGCTTATCCGCCTTGGTGGCAAAAGAAGTAGCGTTTGAACTCGAGGAAGCGTATGGAGGCGCCATCCCATCCGTCGAGCAGACGCAAGACGTCGTCGAGCGTGTCCTCATCCGCTACGACTACGCCGATATCGCCAAAGCTTACATTCTCTACAGGGAAAAACGCCGCGAGTCCCGTGAGACGCGCGATGTCGTTGTAGAAGTAGGAAAAACCATCGACGAATACTTGGAGAAAAGCGACTGGCGCGTACATGCCAACTCCAACCAAGGCTTCTCGCTCGGCGGTTTGATTTTGAATACGGCCGGAAAAGTCACGGCCAACTACTGGCTTTCCCATGTTCTGCCGCGTGAGGCAGGAGAGGCGCATCGCAATGGCGATGTCCATATCCACGACCTCGACATGTTCTCCGGCTACTGCGCCGGCTGGAGTCTCCGCATGCTCCTCGAGCAGGGGTTTAACGGCGTACCAGGCAAAACGGAATCGGCTCCGCCAAGGCATTTGAACTCCGCGGTAGCTCAAATGGTGAACTTTCTCGGTACATTGCAGAACGAGTGGGCCGGAGCGCAGGCGTTCTCAAGTTTTGATACGTTTCTTGCCCCGTTCGTAAAAAAATACGAGTTGGAAACGCGAGCCGAGCTTGAAGCAGGCAGCGCCTCGTTTCCCGATCATGAGTCGCGTGAAAAATACGTGAGGGATCGCGTCGCCAAGTACGTGAAACAGAATATCCAATCATTCGTGTTCAATTTGAACACGCCTTCGCGCTGGGGAACGCAGACGCCATTCACCAATATCACCCTCGACTGGGTTTGCCCCGATGACTTAAAAGAAAAGCGCCTCCTCCTCGGCGGTACGCCGTATCAATTCACCTACGGCGAGCTTCAGAACGAGATGGACATCTTGAACCGCGCCTTCATCGAGGTGATGACCGATGGCGATGCGCATGGTCGTGCCTTCACCTTTCCGATTCCAACCTACAATGTTGGCAAAGATTTTGACTGGAACGATCCAAAAACACTTCCCTTGTTCGAGATGACGGCAAAATACGGTACGCCGTATTTCCAGAACTTCATCAATTCCGATTTGAAGCCGGGCGATGTCCGCTCGATGTGCTGCCGGCTCCAGCTCGACCTGAATGAGTTGCGAAAGCGAGGCGGGGGTCTGTTTGGGTCCGCAGAGATGACGGGTTCTATCGGCGTTGTGACGATCAATGCCGCACGTCTCGGCTATCTCGCACGCGGAAATCGCGAACAGTTTTTTGAAAGACTTGGTCATCTGATGGACTTGTCCCGCACCTCATTGGAAATCAAACGAAAAGAAATTCAAAAGTGGATGGATCGGGGATTATTCCCATACACCAAACATTTCCTGGGTACGTTACGCAATCATTTCTCCACCATCGGCATCAACGGAGTGAATGAAGCGATACGCAACCTGACCGACGACCGTGACAACATCGCGACTCCGCACGGCCTCGCGTTTGCGGGAGAAGTCCTCGAGTTTATGCGCACGCGACTGAAACAATATCAGGAAGAAACCGGACATCTCTACAACTTAGAAGCCTCGCCGGCGGAAGGGGCGACATACCGATTCGCAAAAGAAGACCAGAAACGATTCCCCGAAATTCTCCAAGCAGGCACGCCTGAAGCGCCGTACTACACCAACTCCACCCAGCTCCCGGTCGGCTACACCGATGACGTATTTGAGGCAATGGACCTTCAAGACGATCTCCAAACTCGATACACCGGCGGTACCGTCCTGCATGCGTATCTCTCGGAGCGCATCAGTTCCCCGGAAGCTTGCCGTGAACTCTTGCGTCGCATCCTGATGCGCTATCGCATGCCGTACGTCACGCTCACGCCAACGTTTTCTATCTGCCCCAAACACGGTTATCTCCAAGGCGAGTGGGACTACTGCCCGACTTGCGATCAAGCACTCGGCATCGAGGCACCGCGCTTCAACGAGGAGGTGCGTCGCAAGTATGAATCAATTCAACCAACAAAATAACAAAAATATATGAACAATACCGATTTGCAAGCACAGCGTACCCCTTGTGAAGTCTGGACCCGCGTCATGGGCTATCACCGACCCGTTTCCCAATTTAATACGGGAAAAAAGAGCGAGCATTACTCGCGCAAACACTTCACAGAGTGCGTGGCGGCAAATCACCATTTCCGAGACGCCTATGCAAAACAACAAGCAAATACGGCTTAGCGGCGTTCAGCCGTTTACCCAGCTCGATTTTCCGGGCCGATTAGCGTGCATCGCTTTTTTTCCTGGGTGTAATTTTCGATGTGGATTCTGTCATAATCCGGAATTTGTTTTGACGGAGCGATTGGTAAAAACGGCGGATAGTTGGATTGAAGGAGAGGTCTTTCTTTCATTTCTCGATCAACGGCGCGGATTGCTGGACGGTGTCGTCATCTCCGGCGGCGAACCGACCCTGCATGCAGGGTTGCCAGACTTTATTCAAGATATTCGTGATAGGGGCTTTCAGGTGAAGCTGGATACCAACGGGAGTCTTCCGGAAGTTCTTGGTCCGCTGCTTCGCGATGGTTTGCTGGACTATGTTGCGATGGATGTAAAGACCTCGCTCGAACGTTACCCTGAATTAGTGAGCGCTTGCGTGAGAACGGAAGCAATCAAGGAGAGTATCGCTCTGATAAAGACATATGCACCTGAATATGAATTCAGGACGACGATCATTCCAAAAATTCACGGCAAAAAAGAAATAGCTGGAATCCTTGAATTAGTTCGTGGTTCTCGGCGCTATGTATTACAAGCCTATCGGCCGGCGATTACGTTAGATCCGCTCTTTGGCGAGTATGCGGCTCCAGATCCGTCGCATTTAGAGATGTTGGCTAAACAGTTCCGTCCTCATGTTGGCGAACTTATTGTCCGTTAGTGACAAAATAGCCTGTTTCCGCTACTCTTTTGGGCATGCTCACGCTCTGGAATACGCTGCATCGGGCTTTGGAAGAGTTCAAACCTATCAAGGGCAAGAACGTCGGCCTCTATACTTGTGGCCCAACTGTCTACAACCCAGCGACCATCGGCAACCTCCGTACCTATGTATTTGAGGACATCTTGAAGCGCACCTTGATTCTGCTTGGCTACAAAGTTCATCACGTCATGAACATCACCGATGTCGGCCATTTGGTTGGTGATGGCGACACCGGAGACGATAAAGTCGAGAAAGAAGCAGCCAAGCAGGGGAGAGACGCATGGGAAATCGCCAAGCAATACGAGAAGCTATTCGACAAAGACTTGTCTCGCTTGAACGTCATGGCTCCTACAGGCAAAGATCGCCCGCATGCAACGGATTACATTAAGGAACAAATCGCGCTCGTAGAAAAATTGGAAGACAAAGGCTACACCTATCGCATTAGCGACGGTATTTATTTTGATACCACCAAATTCGACGGCTACGGCAAGCTTTCCGGCCAAAGAATCGGCGATAAACAGTCCGGCGTACGCATCGAGCTCAATCGCGAGAAAAAACACCCGACAGATTTTGCTCTCTGGAAATTTTCTCCCGCCGATTCCGTCCGCCAAATGGAATGGAATTCCCCTTGGGGCCGTGGTTTCCCGGGCTGGCATATCGAGTGTTCCGCGATGGCCGAGGATTTACTCGGTCAACCCTTTGACATTCACTGCGGCGGCGTCGATCACATCGCTGTTCATCATGAAAATGAAATCGCGCAATCGGAAGCCGCTTATGGAAAACCGCTCGCCAATTATTGGATGCACGGAGAATTTCTTTTGGTCGATGGCGGCCGCATGGGTAAGTCAGAAGGCAATGCCTATCTCCTCGACGACCTGATTACCAAGGGATTTGATCCGCTCGCGTATCGTTTCTACTGCTTGGGCGCCCATTATCGCTCCAAATTGAATTTCACTTGGGAGGGAATGGAAGGTGCGCAGAACGCATTGAGAAAATTACAGGCAGAAACCCGCCGCCTGCCTTCCGCCAAAGCGGCGACCAAAGGCGAATGGCTAGAAAAATTTACCAAAGCATTGTCGGATGATCTGAACACGTCAGAAGCTCTCGCCGTTGTCTGGGAAATGTTGAAATCCAAAGCTGATGACAAGGAAAAAGCTTCCAACCTCTTGGCGATGGATGAAGTCCTCGGTCTCGGTCTCGCCGACATCATCGGAAAACCGGTAAAAGCTCCGGCAAATATCGTAGCGATCGCAGAAGAGCGCCAGCTCGCCCGCCAATCCAAAGACTGGAGCAAGTCCGATGAATTGCGCGACGCCATCAAGGTAAAAGGCTGGATTGTGGAGGACGGCAAAGACGGCGGATACGATCTGCTTCCTAGCTGAAACCTAACACCTAAAACCTGAAACCTGCTATAATTCTGACATGTCTGACGGGTTTTTACAGGGTAATGAAACAGCTCCGGAAATAACGCCAGAGCCAGTTGAAGCTCCCGTCATCGAGTCCGGAGAAGCGCTTGAAGATGCGCCGCTTGCCGCTGACCGCGCCGCCTTTGAACAATCCGTCGAGCGCAAAGACGAGTTCTTGGAAGCGCCTGCAGAAGACGCCCCAACCACCCAAGTTGCGGCAGACCCAGGCTCTGCTGCGCCGGCTGAACCTGAACCCGCCGCTCCTGTCGATGAAGTCATGGTCGAGGTTGAGAAAATTCTGGAAGACGGTCTCGGTGATTATGTTGAGACGATGCCAGAAGAAGCGCGCCAGCGTTTTCTCTCCAAAGGCCACGAGGTTTCAACCCAGATCACCATCATGGTGCGCGGGCTCAAAGTCGAGCTGCGGCGCGTTGTCTCCTTGATTCGTGATTGGCTGCTCACGATCCCTGGAATCAATCGTTATTTCTTGGAACAAGAAGCCAAAATCAAAACCGACCGCATCATCGCCCTGGCTCGCGTCCGTAAAGAAGACGCCGAGCGCCAAGTTTAAAACAAACACATGCCCCTGTTCCTTCTCCAGCTCGATCTCACGACGCCAATTGCCCAGGCGCCGGATTTGCTCGATCCTGTTGTTCTTCTGACCAGCCCCTTGGCATACGGAATCTACGCCATCATTGGTCTCTGTTTTGGCTTGTATCTTTTGATCCAGATCCTGCGTGCCGTTAATGTCCGCCGCAATCGCGCTAAAGTCGCCTTTGGATTAAAAGTCTTGATGGTCCGCGTTCCAAAAGAATTAAGCGGCGATGAAGCCGGCAAAGACAAATCGCAGCAGCAGATCCAAGAATTAATCGGCGCAATGGAAACGGTATTCTCAACCGTTGGCGCCTTGAAAGCCCAGCGCGGCTTTGGTTCCTGGTTCTCCGGACGCAGCGATCTTTTCACATTTGAAATCGTCTGCCATCGCGACAAAATCAGTTTCTTTGTAACCGTTCCAGAAAAGCTCCGCGATTTCATGGAGCAGCAGATTCTCGCGCAATATCCGAATGCACAAATCGACGAGGTTCCTGACTACAATATTTTCTCGCCCAACGGCGTTATCATGGGCAGCTATCTCAAGATGCGCCGCCCAAGCTATTTCCCGATCAAGCTCTACACCAAGCTGGAAGCCGACTCGATGAATTCCATTACCAACGCCTTGTCCAAGATTGAGGCAGGGGATGGAGTCGCGATTCAATACGTTGTGAGAAGCGCTAAAAAAGAATGGCGCCAAGAAGGTCTCCGTATTGCTCGCGCGATGCAGCAGGGAAAGAAGCTAAAGGATGTCGAGCGAAAATCATTTGGCAAGCAGATCTCTAAGGAGCTCACGAGTCTCGGCTCAACCAAGTCCAAAGATAAAAAGCCCGACGAAGGCTATCGTTTGTCGCCTTTGGAAGAAGAGATGGTAAAGGGTTTGGAAGAAAAAGCCTCGTATGCTGGTTTGGACGTAAACATTCGCGTCGTCGTCTGCGGAAAGATTCCGGAACGCGCCCAGCGCTACCTGAACGATATTTTGAATGCCTACGGCCAATTCAATATTTACGAATACGGCAACAGCTTCAAGAGCGAGATGCCGCGCAAGCAGGCAAAAATCGTCGAGTCGTTCATCTACCGCCATTTTGACGAGAATCAGCGCGTCGTCTTGAACTCGCAGGAAATGGCGACGGTCTATCATTTTCCGCTCCCATCAACGGAAACACCAAAAATCAACTGGCTCTTGTCTCGCCGCGCGCTCCCGCCATCCAATCTTCCAAGTGAAGGTATTCAGCTTGGCGTCTCCGAGTATCGCGGTCATTCCTATCAGATCCGCATGAAGCAGCCGGATCGCCGCCGTCACATGTATGTGATTGGTAAATCCGGTTCCGGTAAATCGGTCTATCAGGCTTCTTTGATCAAGCAGGATATCGAGGCTGGTCACGGCGTCTGTGTTATCGATCCGCACGGAGATTTGTGCGATGAAGTTCTCGAATACGTTCCAAAAGAACGCGCCGACGACGTCATCTTCTTTGACCCCGCCGACTACACCCGTCCGATGGGTTTGAACATGCTCGAGTTTGATGAGACGCAACCGCAGCAAAAAACCTTCGTCATCAACGAGATGCTCAAGATATTCGACAAGCTCTACGATCTCAAATCCACGGGCGGCCCGATGTTTGAGCTCTACATGCGCAACGCCATCTTGCTGCTCATGGAAGATGTCGAGTCCGGATCGACTTTGATGGAAATTCCAAAAGTTCTGGCCGATGAAGAGTATCGCAACTACAAATTGAGCAAGTGTAAGTCGCAAGACGTAAAAGATTTCTGGCAAAAAGAAGCGCTCAAAGCCGGCGGTGAAGCCTCGCTCGCCAACATGGTTCCGTACATTACTTCCAAGCTGACGCACTTCATCTATAACGACTACATGCGGCCGATTATCGGCCAACAAAAGAGCGCCTTCAATCTGCGTGATGTGATGGATGGCAGAAAAATTCTTTTGCTCAAGTTGTCCAAGGGAAAAATTGGAGATCTTAATGCCTACCTCATCGGTATGGTGCTTGTCGGTAAAATCTTGATGGCTGCACTCGCTCGCGGCGACATGGAAGCTTCCGAGCGTAAAGATTTCTATCTCTACATCGACGAATTCCAAAACTTCCTCACTGATTCCATTTCCGCCATTTTGTCCGAAGCCCGTAAATACGGTCTAAACCTCATCATCGCGCACCAGTTTATTGGTCAATTGGAAGGCAAAGGAGGGGACACCGTTATCCGCGACGCCATCTTTGGAAACGTCGGTACCATGGTCGCCTTCCGTATCGGTGTAGAAGACGCAGAATTCCTCGCGAAAGAATTTGCACCGGTCTTCAGCGAGTACGATCTCGTGAACGTCGAGGCATTCACCTGCAATATTAAGATGTTGATCGACAACACGGCTTCACGCCCCTTCAACATGAAGCCGGTCATGCCTAAGCGCCCGCAAGACAAGGAGCTCTCGCGCATGATCAAAGAACTTTCGCGTTACAAATTTGGCCGCAAACGTGAATTGGTCGAGGCAGAAATTCTTGAGCGCCGCGATGCCATGGCAGAAGTCTCGGATGTGGATGACTTTAAAATATAATGTGGTATCCTATAGGTGATACAGGTGGGCGATAAAAAACAAAAAAACAATCTATGGACGAACAAAATGACATCCTCGATGAAGAGGCTGTTATAGAAGAAGGGGAGGCTCCCGCATTATCGGGGGCCGAGACCAAGCTTGCGCTCGCTTTGCGCGTCGTTCGAGATTTAAAGTCTCGTTTGGATAACCTGGAGCGTTTGCTTGAAAGCCGCTCGGAAACAGCCGACCCTGAGGCCTACATCATGTCCTCGGTTGATGACACCTCCTTTGGTTCTTTTGAAGGCCGTTCCATCGAGGGCGTATTCGACGGCGAGCACATGGTTGGTGAAGACGGCCGCCAGTATTCTGTTCCACCAAACTACGCTTCTAAATCCAAACTCGTAGAAGGCGATCTTCTCCGTCTGACCATCAGCGAGAACGGCCGCTTCCTCTTTAAGCAAAAAGGTCCGATCGAGCGTCAGCGTCTCGTTGGCTCGCTTGTACAGGATGAATTAAGTGGGGATTGGAAGGTGGTCGCCGGAGGCAATGGTTATCGTGTGCTCGCTGCAGCCATCTCTTTCCATAAGGGCGATGTGGGCGATGAAGTCGTGATTCTGGTACCAAAAAACGCTCCTTCTCGCTGGGCAGCGGTCGAGAACATGATCAAGAAAGACGGGTCCGAGTGGTAGGCGTTCCGTAAGGGGCGCCTTTGTGTTTAGATGTGATCGATTCTATGCCCTCGCTGTCCCAAAAATACCGTCCCCAAACCTTTGCCGACGTCACCGGCCAAGCGCATGTTACGGACACCCTCGCCAAAGAGGTCGCTACCGGTAAACTTGGCCACGCCTTTCTTTTTTGCGGTCCTCGCGGCGTAGGTAAAACCACGACCGCTCGCATTTTTGCCAAAGCCCTTAACTGTTTGAATCCAAAGGACGGGGAACCCGACAATTCTTGCGAGCGATGCGTTGCTGCCAATGAAGGTCGCCAAATCGATCTGATTGAAATGGACGCCGCCACCCATACCGGTGTTGAAACCGTCCGCGAATCTATAATCGAGCATGTCCGATTTGCTCCGATGGGCGGCGCTCGTAAGGTCTACGTTCTCGATGAAGCGCACATGCTTTCATCAGCTTCATGGAATGCGCTTTTGAAAACATTGGAAGAGCCACCCGCTTACGCCTTCTTCATCCTCGCGACGACAGAATGGCACAAGGTTCCCGCCACCATCGTTTCCCGCTGCCAGCGCTTTGAGTTCAAGCGTGTTCAGGACGATGTGATGCGTGACCGCGTAGAATTTATTGCCAAACAAGAAGGCTGGAAGATCGATGAAGAAGTCGCCAAGCTCATCGTCTCGCGTGCTGACGGCTGTGTGCGCGATGCAGAGACGCTTCTCGGTCAACTCGGCGGTCTCGGAGAAAAGAATTTAACGCTCGACGTCGCCCAGCTCGTCATTCCTCCCGGCCATCTTCCCGCTGCCGCTGGTCTCGTCGGTTTCTGGTCCCGTCGTGACCACGTCGGTGCCATCAATGAAGCTCAACGCCTCGCCGACGAAGGCTTGCCGCTTCTTCCATTGTTCGACGACCTCATTACGATCGTCCGCAAGCTCCTCGTCGCGTCAGCTGACGCGTCGCTTGCAGAAAAATGGTCCAAAGGAACAGAAGACGAGCGCGCCATGGTCCCGCTCATCGGTAAATTTGAACCCGGAGAATTAAATGACATGGCGCTTTTATTGTTCGAGCGCCGTAAAGACGCCAAGTCCGGCATCGACGCCCTCTTTGCGCTCCAACTCGCCGGAACCATCGCCGCCGGAGGATTGTTACGTCACGCGTCACGCGACACGCATCACGCTTCATCACCGCCTGTCATTGCGAGCAGAAGCGAAGCAATCTTGAGTCCAGCCCCTACGCCTGTCATTCCAGCGAAGGCAGGAATCCAGCCGAAAGAAGAAATACCTGAATCAAAACCAGAACCCGCACCTGTCCCAAAAGAGGAAACTGAAACAAATCCGCCCCTTCCCGTTGAATCTTCGGCGCCTGCTGCTATCGAGCTCAACCAAGTCCGTATGAAATGGGCAGCCATTGTCCGTGCTGTCGATGAAATCAACCATTCCTTGCCCTTTATTCTCAAAATCAGTCGCCCGGAAGCCATTCAAGGCAATACCGTCGTCATCCGATTCCAATACGGATTCCATCGCGACAAAATTATCACCGATCCGCGCAATCGAAAGATCGTTGAGGAGGCGATCCGTAGCGTTATGGCTAATGACACGCTGCTTTTGGACGGCGTTGTCGGCGAGGATGCAGCTGTAGCAGAGGAACGTAGTCAGGATATTGTTGGAAACATCTTGAAGGCGTTTGGTGGAAGCGTGGTCGAGTCATAATATGAATCTCAATTCCAAGCAGTCTGTAGGAGTACCTATCTACACGCGTTCAGGCCGCATGCTCGGCAAGCTCGCAAGTTTGGATTTTGATGCAGCAACCGGTCATCTTGTTTCTCTGCATGTCAGCTCTGGTCTCATGAAGGATCTTCTTTCAAGCGAGCTTCTCGTTTCATGGAAAGAAGTGATCGAGGTGACGGCTGAAAAGATCATTGTTGCCGACGCTGTCGTACCTGAGGGTAGCTCCGTAGCTGCCACCGCTTGATATGGACGCGCGCGCTTTGCGGATCAAAGCCATGGCTCTCTACGACGCCATGGCTTATCCGCCAACCGTCCCCGAACTCGACGCCGCATCTGCCCCAGCGGCGATTGAAGCACCTTTCAAGCTCATTCGCGGTCGCGTTGTTTTTGAAGGTCGTGAAGCGTTAATTGAAGAGCACGAGCGTCGTGAAGCCTTGTTTCCGGCAAAAGTAAAACGTGCACGCCAAGTTGCAAAATTCCTTGCAGGCTTATCCGGCGTTCGATTTGTCGCGCTTTGCAATACAACGGCGCTCGCCCACGCAAGCGAGGATGGCGATCTCGATTTTTTCGTGATCACTCATAAAAACACGATTATGCAGACGCGCGGCTGGTCCACGCTCCGCTTCGCATTCTCCCGCCCAGGTACCCGCGCCTCTGACCGTGACGCCGTCTGCCTTTCCTATTTTGTCGACGACTCCGCCTTGGATTTGTCCCCTCATCAACTGAAACCTGACAACGGGCAACTGAAGACTGCCCACGACGATCCATATTTCCGATTCTGGTTCCTCTCGCTGCTGCCGCTCTATGATGACGGCGTCTCGGCTGAGCTTTGGAAAGCTAATACCGCAATTCTTTCGCAGCATCCGAATGCCCGTCCCTGGATTGTTTCGGAGGACCTGCGTGTTACGCGTCCCTGGTGGCGCTTGCCGACTATTCCGGCTCTCGATGCGCTCGCCGCACGCCTGCACGAATTTCTGATCTCGCCTAAACTAAAGAGCATGCGCAATCTCGATACGCGCGTCATCATCAACGAGCATGTCCTCAAATTCCACGCCGACGACGCCCGCGAACGCTTCCGATCCAAAGCGCAAGAAACTTCTCGCAAGTATGGAGTGGTTTCGTAATTGGTCATGGCGCCTGACGATTCTCGCTCTACCCTGGCAGACGCGTTTCATGTTTTCCGATGGCTCAATCTACGCCACCTGGTTCTTAATGATTCTATCGATCGGGCTCGCATTCCAAGTTCATCGCGCAGCTCCATCAAACAAGCATCGATATGGCACTTGGATTGGAGTAACGGTTTTCGCTCTAATCCTCGCATCGGTATTTACGATATTCCCGGCCGGAACCTGGCAATGGTGGGTTCAGGTTTTATTGCTTGGATTCTTTGTCTGGTCGCTCATTATTTCAAAAGTTGATGCACGCGAATTTTTCGTCTGGAGCGTGATGGCGATCATCCCGCATGCATTGCTCGCGGTTCAGCAGGGGATGACGCAGGAAGTGATTGGAAGTAAGTGGTTAGGTATTTCGCCTCAACTTCCGGAAACGCGCGGCGTCGCTGTCGTCGATGTAAATGGCATTCGCCATCTCCGTGCATACGGTGGCCTACCGTATCCAAACATTCTCGGCGGCTGGCTTGCATTTGGATTTCCCGCAGCTATTTGGCTCGCTGTCACGGCCAAACATCGTCAGAAAAATATCATTTGGTCTTGCGTGGCGGCGCTCTTTATCGTCGCGCTCGTCTTATCGCATTCCCGTTCTGCATGGCTCGCGATCGTCTTAATAATTGTCTTGCTAGGCTATCATCTTTATAAAACGCAATCGTTGTATCGATTAAAAATTCCGGCGATCCTCTCTGTCATTGCGCTGGTTTTTGCTCTCACTTGGCAATGGCCGATGTTGACGACGCGCGTCACCGGAGAGGGGAGATTGGAAGCGCGATCCATCACCGAGCGTGTTTCCGGAATAGAGGCAGGCATAGCGGCTTTCAAAAATCATCCGCTTTTTGGAATCGGTCACAACGCGTTTATCGGAGTCGATAATCAGGGACCGATCCCGCATCAGATTCCGCTCCTGATTCTCGCGGAAACAGGCTTGATCGGGATTTCTGGAATCGTGCTGCTACTCGTCTTTGTTTTCCGAGCTATCCCATTCGATAAACGCCGGTTTTTGCTTATCGCTACACCCATCGTAATGATCGCTTTGCTAGACCATTATCTTTGGTCCTATTGGTCGGGTCAGGTCTTGGCTTCATTCTGCGTTATTTGGTATGCATTAGAGGGTCAGGACATTGACAAGGTGTTAAAATCCTGATAAAGCTGTTGAGCTCTTTTACCCCTTTTCAGGAGGTGTCTGCTTGGAAGATCCCAAACGAAACAGACAAGAAACGTTCGGTTCTTCTTATCCGCCCAAGGCGGATCCCGAGGTGCTTGCACGCTTTCCCAGCCGACGGCCGTCGGACCCGAGCCTCGTACCGATGTACGAGCAGGGGCAGCTCCAGCTGCTCCGCATGCTCTTCGAGCATGTGCCGGACGGCGTCGTCGGCACGGACCCGTCGGGCATCATCACCGAGGCCAATCCGGCCGCACTCGAGATCTTTGGCCGCTCGGCCGAGGAACTGGAAGGTCAGCCGATCTTCATGTATCTCGAGGACGAGTACGGCATGCATCTCGACGAGCTCATCGGCCGCGAGATTTCGCGCTTCAAATACGTGAACGGACGTCACGTCTATGTGAAGCGCCCCGATGGTACGCGCCGCTCGTGCACGCTGTGCGCGAGACCGCTCATCGAGAATGGAACCATCGTCCGCGCCTTCGGCATCTTCCGCGATAGAACCGAGCTCGAGCAGCTCGTGCAGATCGACGAGAAGACGGGCCTCTTGAACGAGCGTGCCTTCCTGCAGCGTGTCGAGGAGCAGATCCGCTTCGCGCGCAAGAAGGACCTTCCGATCGCCATGGTCTATTTTGACCTCCGTGACTTCAAGCCGGTCAACGACCGCTTTGGTCACGCCGAGGGCGATCGCGTGCTCAAGAAGGTCGGCAAGATCCTCGACGAAACGGCCTTCAAGACCGACTTCCTCTCGAGGCTCCACGGCGATGAATTCGCCATCCTTCTTCGCGATATCGACCGCACCAAGGTACTCAAGCCCGCCAATCGGCTGGCCGAGGCCATGACCTTCAAGATCGACCTCGTCGATCCCAAGACTGGCGAGATGGAGGTGATCACCATCCGCGCAGATATCGGCATCTGCTGGCGCAGGGGTGGCGACATTCCCGACGCCAAGGCACTACTCGAGCAGGCCGACCGCCGCATGTACGCCTGCAAACAGTCGGCTAAGCGCGGAGAGCCCCGGCTCTTCTGCATCGACGACGAAGAGTAGCTATCTGAAGCCCCGCACCCATCTGGTGCGGGGCTTTCGAAATCTTGACCGTTAGCCATTTTTTAGTATAAAACTACGTTACTTATATGAACTTACGCCCTCTTGCAGACCGGCTGATTATCGCCGCCGGTAAAAAAGAAGAAGTCACCGCTTCGGGCTTGGTTTTGCCCGACACCACCTCCAAAGAACGCCCGGAACAAGGAGAAGTGATCGCCGTTGGTCCCGGCCGTCTTGATGAAGACGGAGAACGCATGCCGATGTCCGTCAAAGTCGGCGACACGGTTGTGTTCAAGAAATACGCACCGGATGAAGTCGAGGTCGATAACAAGGAATATCTCGTCATCTCAGAATCTGATGTACTCGCGGTAATCGTAAAATAATACTATGGCAAAAATCATTTACTTCAACGAGGAAGCTCGCCAGGCCTTGAAGCGTGGCGTCGACAAACTCGCCAACGCCGTCAAAGTCACGCTCGGCCCCAAGGGCCGCAATGTTGTGATCGATCGCGGTTAGGGATCGCCGATGATTACCAAAGACGGCGTAACTGTCGCAAAAGAAATCGAGCTTGAGGACGAGCTTGAAAACATGGGCGCGGAACTCGTAAAAGAAGTCGCTTCCAAAACCAACGATGTCGCTGGCGACGGTACAACCACAGCCACCGTTCTCGCTCAGGCGATGATCGCGGAAGGTATCAAGAACATCACGGCCGGCGCCTCGCCATTGGCAGTAAAGCGCGGCATGGAAAAAGCCGTTGAAGCGCTCGTCACCGAGCTCCGCGACAAAGTCGCACAGCCGGTTAAGGGTGATATGATCGAGAATGTCGCCTCGATCTCTGCCAACGACAAGGAAATCGGCAAAACCATCGCCGAGATTGTGGCTGAGATGGGGGAGGAGGGCGTGATCACGGTCGAGGAAGGTCAGGCGTTTGGCATCACCAAAGAAGTTGTAAAAGGCATGCGCATCGACCGCGGCTACGCTTCACATTACATGGTCACCAATCAGGACCGCATGGAAGCAGAGTACGCTGATCCTTACGTTCTCGTGACGGATAAGAAAATTGTTTCTTTCAATGATCTTCTTCCGCTCTTGGAAAAGCTTCTCAAGTTGGGACGCAAAGAACTCGTCATTATTTCCGATGATATCGATAATGAAGCTCTTGCCGCTCTTGTCTTGAACAAGCTCCGTGGAATGTTTAATGCGCTCGTCATCAAGGCTCCGGGCTTTGGCGATCGCCGCAAGGAAATGCTTCAGGATATCGCGATTGTCACAGGCGCCACGTTTATCACGGAAGATGTCGGCCGCAAGCTCGACTCGGTTGAAGTTGAGGATCTTGGTTCTGCACGCAAAGTTATTTCGACAAAAGATTCAACCACGCTTGTCGATGGCAAAGGCGATAAAACCGCCATTGAAGCCCGCGCTTCCGCTATCCGCAATCAAATCGAAAATACGGACTCATCGTTCGACAAAGAAAAGTTGGTCGAGCGCCAAGCCAAGCTCATGGGCGGCGTTGGTGTGATCAAAGTGGGTGCTGCAACGGAAGTTGAAATGAAAGAAAAGAAGCATCGCATCGAGGACGCAATTGCTGCCACCAAAGCCGCGATTGAAGAAGGGATTGTTCCAGGTGGCGGTGTCGCATTGATCCGCGCCATCAAGGTACTCGACACGCTTCAAGTTGAAGGTGAAGAAAAGATCGGTGTCGGCATTTTGCGCCGCGCCATCGAGGAACCATTGAAGACGATCGCTAATAACGCCGGTAAAGACGGCTCCGTGGTCGTCGAGGAGGTAAAAAAGCTTTCCGGCAACATGGGCTATAATGCCGATGCGGATCGTTACGAAGACATGGTGGAAGCTGGCATCATCGACCCGGCCAAAGTCACGCGCTTTGCCCTTCAGAACGCTACTTCCGTAGCCGCATTATTCCTCACAACGGAATGCGTGATTGCGGATAAGCCAAAGAAGGAAGAGGTTGGACATGACCACGGCGGTGGCATGGGAGGCATGGGCGGAGGGATGGGGTTTTAGGCTAAAAACGGGCTAATAGCCCGTTTTTACTTGATCGAGACTTTGATTTCCTGTATACTACTGCCGTATGGAAAACAACACGCCTGGTTCCGAGCACGCTCACAGCGAAGCTCCGAAACCCGCTACCGCTATGCCGCACTTCGACAAAAAGGACATTGATGACAACAAAGTGCTTGCCGCTTTGTCCTATCTCTGGATTCTCGTTTTCATTCCGCTTTTCCTTAAAAAGGATTCCAAGTTTGCCCAGGAACACGCCAAGCAAGGCTTGGTCATGTTCATCATCGGCTTGGTAGGAATGTTTATCTTCTGGATTCCGTTGATTGGTTGGTTGGCTTGGCTCGTCCTCGTGATCTTGAACCTCATCGCCATCATCAAGTGTTTGATGGGTGAATTCTGGGAAGTGCCGGTTCTTGGCGCGCTCCGCAAGAACATCAACATCTAATTCCGTCTTTAGAGAAAAAGATCCGCTGGACAACTGGCGGATTTTTTGTTATTATTAAGATATTGCTATGAAAAATCCCTTCGAACGCGGCCCGCTGATGGCTCCAGCTGATGGCGGAATGGGAGGGGGCGCGGTCGCCAAGAAGTTTAACGTCAAAAAACTGAAAACAGAGAGCGAGCTGCGCACGGAGCAACTTGAGCTGGTTCGTCGATGGCGCAAACATCAGGTTCTTTGGAACCCAAATGACAATGGGAATCGCTTACGACCGGACAAGAACGATGTTGAGGAGTATTTGAAGCGCCGCCGCGGCCATCAGGGCGCAGGCATGTATGGCTCGGAAGGCGCCGCCTTTGCCGAGTACATGGTCTTGGAGACCTTGGACGCCGACGGCGTGCTCGGTGGCAAAAACTCTGTCACGGAAGGTCGCGCCTTTGCGTATGAACCTTCAGATCTCGACGACATTCTCCGCGGTACCGACGCGCTCGTGATGTACACGGGTCTTGATGAAGAGAATGAGCGCATCGTCTATCCCGTTGCTGTCGACGTAACCCTGAATCCGGATGAAGCCAAAGTAAAACAGATGCGCGACATGCAGCGTCTCGTTGGCGACAATCTCAACCTTTCCCGATTGTATTGGTATGACACGCGTGCGGAAGAAGCTGGAGAAGCCTTTGATGCGCCAGGCGAGGGGAAAGTGCGCGCGCTTAACACCACGGTCTACGTTCCAGGTGAACTCGCCGACGCCTTTGTTTCTCCCTCATCTGACTCAAGAAAAGCTGGCGAGGCCTTGAAGCGCGTCGGAGCGATGGCTATCGACCAGCAGCGTTGGCAGCTTGAGCTTGAAGCGTTGCTGCTTACGGGCGGCGTCCGTCTTGATCGCGCCGGCGGCATCCGCTCCACCGTGAACCGCCCAACGCGCAGCCAGGTGCTTCACGAGCTGAATCGACTGATGAAATCCGGTTCTCCTGAGATGAACGATCGGACTTACGCCGCCAAAGCCTTATCGGAAGTCCTGCCGACGATTTGGGCCGCTTGGGCCAATCAACCGCTTACACGTTCTGAACAAGCCATGGTCGATAAAACCCGCCTCACACAAGACTTCATCCAATTGCAAGATGATATGGGCGCTGAAGCTGCCGAGTAATCACCAAAACAAGAAAGGCCCCGAACGTCAGACGTTCGGGGCCTTTGTTTCAGAGAAGATGCTCGAGGTAGAAGATCGTCGCCGGATCCGGCGGAACCGGCACGAGCTTCTGCAGCGCGATCTGCACGTTCCGGATCTGCTCCTTGCTCATACCCGCCTGTAGGAGCACGTAAGCGAGCTTGTCCTCCGGATTGGGTACCGGCGTAAGAACATCGGGCGCGCTCTCAAGCGCCCATCCCTTGCCCGCCTGACGAATCCGCGGGTAGGTCGCACTCAAGAGTTCACGCACCAGGCGTTCTGACACGGTAGTCTCCTTGAAAGGGCAGCTCGCCGCTTGGACGAGAGAGTAGCTAATAACAAAATACGCGTTTTGTCAAGGGTTGTCGAAAGACCGGTTTTTTGCGATAGTAAGCCCCATGTTAGGTGATTTGCTTGCCCGTGCCGACGCACTGCGCTCCAAGATTGACGAGGCTTGGCGCATCTTGCAATTGGATGCCGTAAAGAAAGAAATGGCTGCCCTGGAAGCCGAGAGTAATGCTCCGGATTTTTGGAGCGACCAGGACCGCGCCAAGCGCGAATCCCAAGAGCTTGCTGAGCTCAAAAAGGAATACGATTCTTGGAACAATATCCGGATGGCGATCATGGATAATCAGGAATTGCTCGGCATGGCGATCGCCGATAAGGATGAGTCTGTCTCTGCAGATGTCGAGAAGCGTCTCGGTGAACTTGAGAAGCATTACATCGATCTGGAATTCACCCTGCTTTTCTCTGGTAATTACGACGAGAAAAACGCCATCCTTTCGATCCACGCTGGCGCCGGCGGTACCGATGCTCAGGACTGGGCCGAGATGCTCATGCGCATGTTCTTCCGATACGCCGAGAACAAAGGCTGGCATGTCCGTCTGCTTGATGAATCCCGCGGCGGAGAAGCCGGTATCAAATCGGCTACGTTTGAAATTACCGGTCGCTACGCCTACGGCCACTTGAAGTCGGAGCACGGCGTTCATCGCCTCGTCCGCCAATCGCCCTTTAACTCCGATGCTCTCCGTCAGACCTCTTTCGCGCTTGTCGAAGTCGTTCCGGAAATCGACGAAAGCATTGATATCGAGATTGATCCTAAAGATCTCCGCATCGATACCTTTATGAGCGGCGGCAAAGGCGGTCAGTCGGTAAACACGACCTATTCCGCCGTCCGTATTGTCCATATCCCGACCAAGATCACGGTTACATGCCAGAACGAGCGTTCCCAAACCCAAAATCGCGAAACCGCGATGAAGATCTTGAAGTCCAAGCTCCTGAAACTCAAAGAAGAAGAATTACAGAAAGAAAAACTCAAGCTTCGCGGAGAATATCAAAGCGCTGAGTGGGGGAGCCAGATCCGTTCCTATGTCATTCACCCGTATCATATGGTGAAAGACCATCGCACAGGCGTTGAAACGGCTGATACCGATGCCGTGCTTGGCGGTGATCTCGACCGCTTTGTGGAAGGCTATCTTCGCGCGCAGGCAGAGGGGAGAGATTTGCGTGCGGAATTGAATGAGGAGGAATAAAATGTTGCCAATGTAGCGACAGTGGGATATTGATGGAATATATGAACAGAGAAATGCGGTTCGCTTATCTCGTGATTGCCTCTGCGATCGTATTAACGGGCGTCTTTCATGCGCTCGTCTATGAGTATCCGTTTGGATGGCCTTTTGCGCTTTTTATCACATTGATCACGCTCCTGCTTATTATCGTCAGGCAAGTGCATGCAGAGTCGCAGAATCTCTGGGCCTACGCCTTTCTCGGTCCGTTGGTGCTCGGGCTGATCTCGGACCTGCTCTACTCAAATGACGTTGTTCAGTCGCTTGGCCAGCTGCTTACGGTTGTAAGCCTGGCTCTCTTTTCCTATTGGCTATTTGCGCCCAAGACATCTCTAAAAACGCTGCCATCGTTTTGGCCGAGTCGTTTATTTATGGAGACGCTCGTTCCGATTGAAGGAGCAGGTCCTGCCTCCAAGCTGTCTTTCTCTACGCAGGGGCGCCAAGTGTTGATCGGGGCGGCAATCGCTGTCCCGTTCCTGCTGATCTTCCTGGCCCTGTTTATCTCGGCTGACGCGTTACTGGGCAAAGTATTGCGTGAAATCATCGATATTCAGAATCCGGCAAAACTTTACGTTCAAGTCATGGCCGATATCATCATCGGTTACTATCTACTTAGATTTCTCTGGAGTAACATCACTCGCATCGAGCATAAACGAGAACCTCGATGGTTGGAGCAAAAACCGGAAGGCTATTCGATTGCAAGCACGTCTTTTCTCTCGGCTTTGAACCTGCTTTTTCTTGGATTCATCGCCTTCCAGTTTGTCTATTTCTTTGGAGGAAAAGAAATAATTGAGTCGTACGGAATCACGTATGCAAGTTATGCACGCGAAGGATTCTTCCAGCTCTTCACCGTCTCAGTATTTGTCTTTGCGATTATTTGCGGAATTGGCCATCTCACCCGATTTAAATCTCTCGCGGTCCGTCTGCTCTCCCTTGGACTCATCCTCCAATCCTTGATCGTAATCGCTTCTGCGATGAAGCGCTTCACGCTCTACATCGACGCCTACGGCATGAGCGTTCTCCGTTTCTGGGCATTCACAGGATTGATTCTTGCGGCAGTTGGCTTGCTTGTTTTTGGTGCTTGGATTGCGGCCAAAGCTTCATTTGAATCGGTTTTAAAATTCCTTGCCCTCGGCTGTCTGTATGCGTTTTCAGCCATGTTGTTGCTCAACTATGAATCCGTGGTCGTCAATTGGAATGCGAATCGCTCAGCTACCGAGCTTGTCCAGGCTGACTACTTCTACCCAGCTACGCTCTCGTCGGACGCGATGCCCGCCTATCTCGCCTGGTTGAAAAGTCAGTCGGCGGATGAGAAAATCGATTGCGGTCGCATGAATACGCAGCTAATTCTGTTCCTGAGAGCTTCGGCCAAAAAATACGAACAGGCAAAAACACAACTCGATGCATTCAACGAAGCCACCAGAAATCGTTACAAGCTTTCTGTCAGCCCAGCCCAGTACGACGAATACAACAATGAGACGGCTGAGTATATGACGGATTGGTTCAGACCAGCTCCCACGGAATGCTATTTAACGGATTTAAATTCCGGAATCCGTGTATTTTATCAGGCGGGATTGAAGAGTGCTTTATCCGATGCCCGCCAATGGACCATGAGCAATGCCCGAGCCTTAGAGGCACTCTCCCGATTTTAGAATGAATCCTACGGAAATCAAGGCTGTTCTAGCCCAATTCGGCGGCGGGGCCAATAAAGGTCTCGGCCAGCATTTTTTGATCGATAAAACCACGCTCGCCTCGATCGTCGAGGAGGCAGAAATCGAGCCAGGAGATCAGGTGCTTGAGATCGGCCCAGGACTCGGTGTACTGACAGGTGCCTTAATTGAGGTCGGTGCAGAGGTAAGGGCGATTGAACGCGACCGCCGCTTCATCGGCTATCTTGAAAACAAATGCCCGGCACACTTGAACATCACGCAAGGCGATGCCGAAAAACTCGATTGGGATGCTGTAGTCGGAGAAGGGGAGTGGAAATTTGTTTCCAACCTTCCGTACTCGATAACATCACTCGCGATCCGCAAAGCACTCTACGCAAAAAATCCGCCTAATAATTTAGTAGTATTAATCCAGCGTGAAGTCGCGGAGAGAATTGTTGCACGGAATAAAAAACAGTCGCTGCTCTCGCTGATGGTCGCGTATGCATCGCATGAAACGCGTCTTGTAAGACGTGTTGCGCAAGGAGCATTTTTTCCGCCACCTAAAGTCGAGTCAGCCGTCCTAAGAGTAAGTCCTATGTCCATTGAGGAGCGCGTGGCGATTTGGGGCATCGACCCTGAGTACATCATGGCTCTGGCCAAGAAAGGCTTTGCCCATCCTCGCAAACTCTTGGCTTCCAACCTGGGAATCAAGGGCAATCAGCTAGAGGAATTAGGCATTTCCGCCAAGATTCGCGCAGAGGACCTTTCCCCAGACCAATGGCGTGATCTAACTTTGGCCCTAAGCCAAGCGGAAAAATAAAGAGATTTCAAACCCTTGACAGCTACGGCGCATTTCTCTAAACTTCCCGCACATCTTGAGAACTCCGCGGATAACCTGTGGACTCTCCTGCGACGCTTTGACAATAGAAGAGTGATTGGAAAGATCTGGTCTATCCTTTGATCCCAACGTTCCGCCAGGGACGTTGTGGGTTTTAACTGAGAGTTTGATCCTGGCTCAGGATGAATGCTGGCGGCGTGCCTAAGGCATGCAAGTCGAACGAATCATTTACGGTAGCAATACTTTGAATGGTTAGTGGCAAACGGGTGCGTAACACATTGGTATCTGCCTCGTAGTCGGGCATAACGTTCCGAAAGGGACGCTAATTCCACGATGGTCTCGCAAGAGTAAAGTCGCAAGACGCTACGAGAGGAGCCTATGGCCTATCAGCTAGTTGGTGAGGTAATGGCTCACCAAGGCTATGACGGGTAGGGGGTGTGAGAGCACGACCCCCCTCACTGGGACTGAGACACTGCCCAGACACCTACGGGTGGCTGCAGTCTGGAATATTCGGCAATGGGCGAAAGCCTGACCGAGCGACGCCGCGTGCAGGAATAAGGGCTTCGGTCCGTAAACTGCTTTTGTCAGGGACGAATCATGACGGTACCTGAAGAATAAGAGGTTGCTAACTCTGTGCCAGCAGCAGCGGTAATACAGAGACCTCAAGCATTATCCGGATTTATTGGGCGTAAAGGGTCCGCAGGTGGCTTTTCACGTCGTTGGTTAAATGTTGGGGCTCAACTCTAACACCGCCAACGATACGGATCAGCTCGAGCATGGGAGAGGTACGCGGAATTACAGGTGTAGTAGTAAAATGCGTTAATATCTGTAAGAACACCAAATGCGAAGGCAGCGTACTGGAACATTGCTGACACTCAGGGACGAAAGCGTGGGGAGCGAAAGGGATTAGATACCCCTGTAGTCCACGCCCTAAACGATGGATGCTAGATTTCGGGAGTATCGACCCTCCCGGAGTCGGTTAAAATAGCTAACGCATTAAGCATCCCGCCTGGGGAGTACGGTCGCAAGACTAAAACTCAAAGGAATAGACGGGGACCCGCACAAGCAGAGGAGCATGTGGTTTAATTCGATGGTAAGCGAGGAACCTCACCTAGGTTTGACATACAGCTGCAAGCTGGTGGAAACATCGGCCGCCTTCGAGGGTGCTGTACAGGTGCTGCATGGTTGCCGTCAGCTCGTGTCGTGAGATGTACCGTTAAGTCGGGTAACGAGCGCAACCCCCATTTCGTGTTGCTTTTTCACGAGAGACTGCCTCGGATAACGGGGAGGAAGGTGGGGATGACGTCAAATCAGCATGGCTCTTACACCTAGGGCTACACACGTGCTACAATGGCCAGGACAATGGGTTGCCAAGCCGCAAGGCGGAGCTAATCCCACCAAACCTGGCCCCAGTTCGGATTGGGGGCTGCAATTCGCCCCCATGAAGCCGGATTTGCTAGTAAACGCCTATCAGCCACGGGGCGTTGAATACGTTCTCGGGTCTTGTACTCACCGCCCGTCAAGTCAAGAGAGTTGGATATGCCCGAAGGCCCCGATGAGGGGACGAAGGTAGAGTCAGCGATAGGGACGAAGTCGTAACAAGGCATCCGTAGCGGAAGCTGTGGATGGATCACCTCCTTTCTAGGGAGTTTTAAGTTCAGCCATGTGCTGACTTCAACAACCGAAGGTCGATTCTAAACTATTCGTGACATCCTCGAAGGTGTCATGAATAAGTAGATTCAATTACAGAGACCAGTATCCTCCAATCACTCTTCTATTGCCTAAGCCGCAGTAAGAAGCCGCCTCCGGGCGGTTTTTGCGTTGCATCGTCCGATTGACAAAAGCTTCAAGAAGTGGTAAACAAACACGTCCCGCAAACCTGGAGGTTCTAGAAATGGGAAAAGCGTACTTTCTGATCGTGGATGATGACGCGCTCGTAACCAGGAGCTACATGCGCATCGTCGGTAGATATTTCCTCGAGTGCGGCCGCAGCATCGAGACGATCGTCGTGCACAGTGGTCCGGAAGCCATCAAGAGCGTCGAGCTCATCTTGGCTATCGAGCCAGAGGCCGAGTGGGGATTGCTCACCGACTACGACATGCCCCTCATGACCGGCGCCGTGCTCATCGACAGGCTCGACGAGAGGCTCGGAACCAAGCTCATCTGGCGCCTCGTCCTCACCGGAGCGCTCGACGATGCTCGCAAGGCTGAGATCGAGGCCAAACAGGCCTTCGTCGACGAGAAGCCCGTCCACAAGAAGGACCTCGAGTCCTACCTCTACACCTTCATCACCAGCCTCGCCTAGAGGCTCCTGACACCCCGGCCCGAGTGCATTGGACCGGGGTTTGTCTTTTCCGTTGACGATATTGCAGCCGTTCGCTAATATCTCGGCACGTTGTTTTGCGCGCATAGCTCAGTTGGTTAGAGCGTCACATTGACATTGTGAAGGTCCGTAGTTCGAATCTACGTGCGCGCACCATGCTTGAACCCGCCCATAAGGCGGGTTTTTGCATGGGGAAGTTTGGAATGGTATAATACAGCCATAACTAAATCATCAAAATCAAAGTCCTTTCGCGTGTATGTCCGACGCTCCTGTTACCAAGCCCCGCCGCCGCTCTATGAAGGCCGCCGCCTCTCCGGCTCCTTGTGGACCCGGCTCTACCTGCAGTCATGAAGGCTGCTCTGGTCCGACCTGCCGCGTAAAATACGTTGGTCCGGTCTCGAGCCTCGGCGACCATCACGCATTCATCGCTTCCCGCGGCTCTACCCACATGTGGGCCGCTGCGCTCATCACCTCGCTTGCCCTTGTTGTGACGGGTGCCGTAGCGTTCCAGTCCGTGGAAGCGCAGCAAAGCGCTCAGGCAGAAGCCTTGTCCAGACAGAACGCCACCCGCGCTGACGTCGCCGAGCTCAAAGAGCTCATGCGCCGCATCGACGGCAAGCTCGACAAAGTACTTGGCTCCCAAGAATCTCCTTCCGCTGAAGCGATGATGAAAAAGATCATGCCAGTAGAAGGTTCCGCCATTCCGACCAACACACTTCCTAGCAACTAAAAACCTACAATCAAAAACCCCGCCATTAGGCGGGGTTTTTGATGGCTCCGAGACTTGGATTCGAACCAAGATACAATGCTCCAGAGGCATTAGTCCTACCGTTAGACGATCTCGGAACGGTGCCAAGATGATACGGAAAAGCGGTCGGGGAGTCAACCCAAGGGAGAGTGTTTGACATGGAAATATACTTAGTGTAATTTATACACATATGATAAATCTTTTCTCGATCGACACCACGCTCTTCACCTTCATGGGCTACCCGATGAGCTATCTGGAGTTCTTCGGAACCATCCTCAATATTTGGTCGGTCTATCTGACAGCCAAGCGCAAGGTGCTCAGCTGGCCAGTCGGCATCGTCGCCGTAATTCTCTTTTTCATCTTGTTCTATCAAATCCAGCTCTACTCAGACATGGTGGAACAAGCGTACTTCTTCGTTACTGGATTCTACGGCTGGTGGGCGTGGACGCAGGTAAAAGCAGGGGAGACGGGCAAGGGCTTAAAGGTGCTACGAGCTTCAACTCGCGAGAACGTAATCTATGTTGCGGCTATCGCGATTGGAACCTTGGTCCTCGGCTCATTGATGGCTCAGATCCATACGCTCCTCCCTTCGCTTTTCACAGTCCCAGCGGATTACCCATACCTCGATTCCTTCACAACCGTCATGAGCTTTGCAGCTACCATATTGATGGCTCAGAAAAAACTTGAATGCTGGTATCTCTGGATCCTCGTCGACATCATCGGCATCGGGCTCTATTACGTGAAAGATGTGAAGTTTATCGCCCTTGAATACGTTGTTTTCCTCGTTTTGGCTGTCTCGGGCCTTATCGCCTGGAAACGCGCCCTCGATCGTCACGCCAAAGCTCCTGAAGTCGCCTATCCTACCACCTAATATGGAAAAAATGATCCCGGGAAAAAAGCTTGGCTCCGGCCTCGTCTTTGGAAAATTCATGCCGTTGCATGACGGCCACATCCATCTCCTTCGTTTTGCACAGCAATCGTGCCAGCGTCTTACGATCCTCGTCTGCTCGCTCCCGACAGAGCCGATCCCGGGCGAGGTGCGCTTCCAATGGGTGAAAGAAATGTTTCCCGCGGCCAATGTCGTCCACCACTACATCGATATTCCGCAAGATCCTTCCGAGGACCCAAACTTTTGGTCGATTTGGAACGGCAGCATCAAGCGCCATTGCCCCGATGAAGAATTCGACGCCCTCTTTGGTTCCGAGGACTACGGCTGGAAGATGGCAGAAAAAATGGGAATCCAATATATCCCGGTAAACCGCTTGCGCGACCTGGTACCTGTTTCCGGAACCGCCGTACGCACCGATCCGATGGAGAACTGGAAATATATTCCTTCCGTTGTTCGGCCTTACTTTGTAAAACGTGTCTGTCTCGTTGGTCCGGAATCGGTCGGAAAATCAACCATGGCCAAACTCTTGGCAGAGAAATACGAAACGCCTTTTGTCGATGAATACGCCCGCCGTCTCCTCGATGAATATGTAGCAAATCGCGGATATAAACCAGGTGAAGTTCGTGAAGAAGACATCGCAACCATTGCCCGCGGGCAAATCGTTACGGAAGACGCGATGGCCCGCCGAGCCAACCGTCTCCTATTCTGCGACACCGATCTCATTACAACGGTTTACTGGTCCGATTTCTTCTTCGGTAAATGCCCTGACTGGATTGCGACAGAAGCCGAGCGCCGCAAATATGATCTCTACATCCTCTTATCGCCCGACACGCCTTGGGTCGATGATCATCAACGCGCGATGCCCGAGCAAGAAAAGCGCGAAGCGCATCATAAGTGGCTGGAAATGGAATTGATCCGCCGAGGCCGCCCATTCGTAAAAATTTCTGGCAACTGGCAGCAGCGATTTGATCAAGCCTGCAAAGCCGTCGATCGTCTCCTGCAAACAAAAACTCCCGCCTAGGCGGGAGTTTTTGTTATTTGATTAATGCATTGAGTTTGTTGCGTGTCGCCGCATCTGTTTGACCACTAGCTTCAATCCCATTTGCTCGCTGGAAGTTTTTGAGGGCAGCTTCCGTAGCTGGACCAAAGTTCCCGGTTGACCGCTGCTCGGGATAGATCGTGCTACCCAGAGCGATAAGAACGTATTGGAGATAGCGGATCTCTGTTGATGAGGGTGAAGCGGTTGAGAGATTTGTCGTGAAGGTGAAGCCGGATGGAATGGTGGTCGGACGCTTGAATGCTGAGGTACTCGGCTGGGAAGCGGCGGGGGAGTTGGTCGAGCAGACCGGTAAGCTCGTAAGAACCCCGCTCTCCGTATTTCCGATGATACGCAAACTATCGCTTGGATAGGTAACGGTTTTTGCTAGCGCAGAAGGCGTAAATTCACTCACCGTGACCGCTTCTGCTCCAAAAATGTAATCCGTGTAGAAGGCATCGGAGATATCATCGATCTGCTTGTTCCACGTGTCTCCAAGGAGTTGTTTAGCAAAGGCTTCGCTTGGAATCGCTCGGAGAATACCTCCCTTGGTTACGATGTAGACCTTGGAGTCAGTCGTAAATTTTACCAAGCGCATGCCAGGTCGATAGGGGACATTCTTGCCCAGTCCGATAGAGGCCATGGTCGAGGCGTTGACGACCTGCACGCCCCCAAAGTCGCAGTACCAAGAAAAATACGTTTTGCTATTTGAGAAGGCGTGACGAAGTCCATCAGCGCCCACGTAGTAGACGGCGCTGTCTTCTTGCGTCTTAGGGTTCTTGTCGTCTGGCAGCTTGATCAGTGTATGTACGGCAACTGGTAGTGTTTTGAGGCGCGCCTCGATTTGAGCGCGAATAGCAGTCGTATCGCCTGATGTCTGGAAGGTGGTGGTAATCGGGCCGCTATAACCTCCGCCTCCGCCTCCACCGCCGCTCGTCGAGCCGCTAGTAAAGGTATCTGCTGACACGGACGCATCTTGCTCGATCAGCAGGTCGTCAGATGTATAGGTAGCAATTCCGTAAGTACCAGCAGACCCTGCGCCTGATGGATTTTTCACGCCCGTGATCGTACAGGTTTGGGGTCCGGCAGGTTCAGCTGTGCCTCCGGAACGGGTGAGAATAACAGTTGTGCTGCTTACACTGGCTGTAATAGTGCCGTCCAAGCTTGAGCATGAGGCGCCTGAAACGGAGGACAATACAAAGCTTGCAGGATAGGTGACTTGAATGGTGCCGCTCGCTGGAATACCAAGCGCTTGAGTAAAGCTAATCGTGTTGTTAGTTGTTGCGTTAACAGCAAGGCTTGTCGGCTGAACGTTCGTGGAAGTAAGTGTCCCGGAAGAAGAGAAGCTGTCCGCGGAGATGGCGGTGTTCTCGTCGATGGTGATATCGCCAAAAGACTTGGTGCGCAATGAGTAAGTTCCAGCAGAACCGCTGATTAATGGGTTTCGGACATCTGGGATCAAGCAGGAGATGGAAGGGCTCTCCGTCGATGTGGTGCCGCCAACGCGTAGCGCTGTTATGGTCTGTCCCGAGACAGAATAGGTGAGTGTGCCAGTTAAGCCGCTACAAGAGATCGTGCTCGTTGCAACGGCGCCGATGTAGTAGCCGGCAGGGAATGATATATCAAATTTTCCATCTTGCGGAATACGGTTCGTTGCACTCAAGGTTAGGCTGGCTGTCCCCGTTGCACCAACAAGAAGTGTGTCAGGATCAATGTTGCCGAAACAAGGCTCGCCGGACTGACATCGGGAGCGGTGAGCGTGCCTGGAACAGTGATGGTATCTGCGGTAGCCGCAACCGTACCCATCACGACACCGCTTTTATCAAAGACGGTGATGGTATAAGTGCCGGTTGAACCTGCTGTAGTCGGATTCCTAATACCAAGCACGCGGCAAGTTCTCGCGGACGCACCAATAGTTGTTCCAGAGGCGTTTCGTGTGAGAATAAGTGTTTGGCCGCTTGTACTCATACTCAAGTCGCCATCAATTCCGGCGCAGGAGCTGCTCGCGGCTCCTGTAAGGTTAAAACCAGCGCCATACGTAATACGGATCACGGCTTCCTGCGGGATGTTTACGCTTGAAGTGAACTCGATATCGTGGTCATTGATCACGCTTTGTACAAGGCTGACAGGCTGAACATTGCCAGCGGTAAGCGCTACCGGAGCGATATAGGTATCGGCGGCTACGGGCGCCCAATCAATCGCTGTCATCGCTGCATTCGTCGTTGTTACATTGTAAAAACCGCTCGCGCCGGCCGTTTGTCGATTTCTGACATCGCGAATCAGACATTCCACAGAGCCGCCAGCAGTCGACGTTGTTCCGCCGGATCGTGTAAGAATAATTTGGTTTGTGCTCGTTGTCGTCGTAATCGATCCATCGAGGCCGGAACAAGTAGCGCTATTGGATGAGGTAGTGGAGAATCCGGCGTTATACGAGATGATGATTTTTCCGTCTGCTGGGATCGGGTTTACGGTCGTAAAAAGAACCGTATGTAACTGCGTTGAGCTCGTGACAAGATTTTCCGGTGCGATGTCCGTCGCGGTAAGCGTGCCCGGCGTGATCGTGTCCGCTGTTACCGCAAGATTGCTTGCAACAACATTATTATCCGTTGATTCATCGAGTACTTCGATTGAGTAAACGCCGGTTGAACCGCTTACCGTGGGATTCATGACGCCAGTGAGCGTACAGCTTTCGGCGCCAGCGGCTTCACCGGCTGTGATATTTGTCTGTATCGTGATGATATTGCCAGTAATGCTCGTGGTTTCCGTTCCGGCGATCGTTGTACAGTCGGCTGTTGATGTGGACTGAAGAGTGAAGCCGCTCGGGTAGGTGATACGAATTTTGGCGCCAATCGGCGTCGTTGTTACCGTTGTAAATGTGATGGTATTGAGGGTAACGGCGCCGGCGATAAGTGAGGCAGGGGCAACATTGGTGGTTGTAAGCGTTGTTGAAGCAAAAAAGGAATCGCCAAGAATGGTGGATGTAGAGTCGGTCGGATTACCTAAACCGTCTTGCGTCTCGATGGCGTACGCGCCAGCGTTCGTTGTGGGGTCTGCTGGCGCTTTAATACCGCGAACAAAGCACGATTCAGCGGCTCCAGGCTGCGAGGTCCCCGTCGCACTACGAGAAATCAAGACGTCTTGCCCGGATGTTGAAACTGAAAAAGCACCATCCATTGTGGAACAGTGAGGGCTATGAGCACCGGAAACATCAAAACCAGGGGGAAATGTGAGTTTAATCCGCCCATCGGCGCTCAGATTGTTAACGGTGGTGAAGTTTGCTGTGTAGCGGCTAACGGTATTCGCGACTTGATTTTCCGGAATAACGTTTGTAACGGAGATTGTTCCAGTCGCAACGATCGTGTCTGCGGTGACAGCGGTATCCTGGTCGAGCACGGTATCGGAGGAGTTTGTGATTTGGATGGTGTATAGCCCAGCACTCCCCGTTGATGAAGGATTGGAGATATTGCTGATTGTGCAGGTCTGCGCACCTACCGGTTCCAATGTTCCGCTCCCATCACGTGTAATGGTAACGGTTTGACCGGAAACAGATGTGAAGAATCCGCCGTTCATCGTTGAGCATGTTCCATTTGATGCCGAAGCAACGGAAAAGCCTGCTGGGAAGATGGTCTTTACCTTTCCGTCAGCCGGAAGAGATGCAGCAATCGTGAAGGTGAGTGTCACCGTCGTACGGTTGCTTTTTACAAGGTTTGCCGGCTGGACATTCGTCGCTGACATGGCCCAAGCGAGTAGTGGAAATGCTAGCCAAGAAACGAGGGAACCTAATACCAAGAGCAACCTTAAGAAGATCGATTTCATGCAGATAAAATAGCATGCCGAGCATAAAAATTCTATAAATTTTTCCCTGTGGATAGTTTAGCTATCCATTTGTGTGAAGCGTATCTTATAAAACCAATTACGAATGCGTGGTGCAAGTGATGTTTTTACGCAAAATAAGCGAAAATCCAAGAAACCTGTTTCACCCAAACGAATCAAGTTACCTCGATTGGCATACGTAAAGTTGATGGGTGGCAAATCCTGGCAAGCTCGAGCGGCATTTTCTGCCAAACACAGACCCATCGGCATAGCGGTCTGTGCATTCTTGGGGATAACGACATTCGTTTCCTTGTAATTCGCGGCATCACCGCCGGAAAAGACCATTGGTTCAATCGCTAAGTTTCTATCGATGGCATACCCAGCCCGATCCGCGATCACGGTCGGCTCAACAGGAACGAGATTCGCTTCAATGCCGGCACACCACAAGACAAGATTCGCTGGAATAACGGAGCCCTTGCTCGTTTTGACAACTTCACTGGTTACTTCCGACACGGGTTCACCGAGATACACGCGAAAACCCTTGGCGCCCAGCTCGCGCATCGATCCATCGACAATCGTATTTGGGAATCCGGGCAAGATTTGCGGAGCTCCCTGCACGAGACTAAAGGCGGAAGCCTTGGCTATTTCTGGCTTTCCGGCTTTTGCACAGGCTTGATCCACAAAGGATCGCAACGCAAACAGGCTTTCAACGCCGCTTGGACCCGCTCCTACAACAGCGATATTGAGAGCCGTTCCTTTGGCAACCAAATCCTCGATGCGCTGATGAATGACACTGACATCATCAGTCGTTTTAAGCGGCAATGAATGCTCTTTAGCGCCTGGAATATTATAGTAGGCCGTCTTTGCGCCAGGGCAATTAATCAGGCAATCATAACCGATGCTGCGCATCTCTTTCTCATCCTGGACATCGACCGTTTTTGCCTCTCGATCGATACGGTTCGCAACACCCTGAATAAAGGTAAAGCCATCGCGTTTTGAAATCGTTTCAAGGTCGATCGTGTATTCTTTGGCTGATTTTTCACCCGCTAATGCGTCGATAAGCCAAGGCGAGAATGTAAACTCGTGGCGCATGTCAATCAAGATGACCTTGAAATCGTTACCGCGTTTAGCGAGCAAGCCCGCGGCACGTAATCCAGCAAAACCGCCTCCGATAATGACAATACGTTTGGACATGGGGAGAGTATATCAGCTCTTATGTCATTCCCGTGAAAACGGGAATCCAGCTGAGCTAGATCGAATAAATGTTCTGATGAGCTGGACTGGATTCCAGCCTTCGCTGGAATGACAAGACTACTTTTTTGAGAAATACTCGTTGGCGCGCTGGAGACTCTCAAACGTTCCCGCATCCGTCCAGAATCCACGGACCGGCTTAGCGACGAGCTGTCGCTTCTGTAAATACGCATTGTTCACATCGACAATTTCAAGCTCGCCGCGTCCCGATGGTCGGAGATGGCGGATGATGTCAAAGACGCCGCTGTCATAGATGTAGAGGCCAGCCTGCGCGAAGTTCGTTTTAGGATTTTGTGGTTTTTCTTCGATCGAGATCACATGTCCGTATGCATCGATTTCAACCACGCCAAAACGGTGTGCATCAGGTACAGCTTTGTAGAAAGTAACCGCGCCGCTCTGGAATGAGCTGATCGGAGCCGAGAAATTATCTTCAAAGATATTGTCGCCAAGGATGACGGTCACATGGTCATCACCGACAAAGTCTTCAGCCAAGGCGAGTGCATGTGGAATGCCTCCAGCCTCATCTTGAACACGATACGTAAGTCGGCATCCAAGTTTGGAACCGCTTCCGAGCAAGTTCATGAAATGTCCTGCATGGTCAGGTCCGGTTACAATCAGGATCTCGCGAATCCCGGCATCAAGCAGCGTCTGAAGGGGATAGAGCACCATCTGCTTATCAGCAACGGGGAGCAGATGCTTGTTCGTAATATTTGTAAGCGGCGCGAGTCGCGTACCTTTTCCGCCTGCAAGAATAACGCCCTTCATCCGCTTCGTTGTTGATGGTGCATTGTTCCGATCCATATTCTGTTG
Organism: Candidatus Uhrbacteria bacterium; assembly: GCA_016699205.1. Taxonomy (NCBI): domain Bacteria; phylum Candidatus Uhriibacteriota; species Candidatus Uhrbacteria bacterium. The sequence goes on along the minus strand of CP064964.1, from coordinate 366,278 downwards.
AGGACTTGCGAGAAAACTCGGCACAGCCGGTCTCTCACTCGCGCGTTTCGTAGCCGCATACTTCATCATCGTATCGCGCAAAGCGATATCAATCGGACGCATCTCAATCCCGAGCGCCTTCAAGCGATCGCTCTGCATGATGTTGTTGGAACGTTTCTTTGTAGCCAATCCTTTCGCAACCAAATCTTGTTCCGTAATCCACTCGGTCTGGTGATTTGGGTCGACAAGTTCTCGGTACAAGCTCATCAAATCACGATGACGCATGATGCCCGGATTCACGGCGTGGAAAATACCCGTCGCTTTGCGCTGAATGAGCTGATAGCAAACATCGACCAAATCTTTGATAACGGTCACGCTATTTGTCACGTCGATCACTTGTTTGTACTTCGCGAGCTTGTCGATGAGATTGCGCTCACCCGGACGCTCATCGATCGGCATGCGCAAACGCACAATCGAAACATTTGGATACGTCATGAGCGGAAGCTCGGCTGCGTACTTGGCGCGAGAATACGTCGCGCTCGGATTGGCATGATCATCTTCCTTCCAGCCGCGTGGATCAGGGGAGTCGCCATAAAACACACAGCCGCTTGAAAGATGCAGCATGTAGATTCCGCGTTCCTGACACGCCTCCGCCAAAATCAACGCACCGATCACGTTGTCATGCATCGTCTCGACCTGATGCGTCTCGCACCAATCCACATTCGGCCGTCCCGTGCGACCAGCGGCATTCACGACGGCATCCGGCTTATGCTCGTCGATGGCTTTCAAAACAGCCGCCTTATCATCGATACGCGCATCCGTCCCTACGGCTTCCGGCCATGTCTCGAGCATGCGCCCGCCGATAAAGCCTTTTGATCCAAAAACAAGGATTTTCATACGATTTCAGCCTTTGTCTTACACCAAAAGCACCGACATTTCGAGCAGGTGTCAACGGTTGACAAAGCGATAAAAATAAGCTATTTTATCAAGTCCCTAATTTAGGGAAGAAAAGGAGAGTCGTGATGGATTTTGTGCAGATTCCGACGAATGTCACGGCCAAGGACATGGCAAAGCTCGCTGAGCGAGAGCTCAAGCTCACCAGTCCTGAGGACCTTACGAGACAGTGTGATTTCATGAGGGACGAGCCCGGGAAGCGATACGAGGCAATGACTTGGTCACCGGGTTGCTATGTGGACCAAGATGAGATCCAAGAGTACTTCCGTACCTTCGGCTTCCAGGGTAATACGGCGGCCTTCATCATGTGGCTGTTGCAAAAGCAGCCTTTGGGTGTTTGGGTTTCAATCCACCGCATGCACCCAACACTCGAGCTGCATGGCAGAGCCGCCAGAGAAGATACGTTTGTGGCCTACTACAGAAATATCGTGGTCAGACGTACATTGTTTTACGCTGGCATGAGTGATTTCGACGGTGGCTTCGTCGCCTTCCGCGAGATCAGTCCCCTGACCACAACTACAACGCCCGCATGGATAACTCCGTGCGGGCGTTCTGAATTTTATTTCACCAACGGCCTCCACCAATTCTCATTATTCTTGTACCACTCAACCGTCTCTTTCAAACCTTGTTCGAACGTCTTCTTCGGCACCCACCCCAATTCCTTCTTCGCTTTACTTGAATCAATCGCATACCGTCGATCATGTCCCTTTCGATCCTCCACATATTTGATCAACGACTCCGGTTTCCCCGTCAGCTCAAGAATCTGTTTCACCACATCAATATTGTGTCGTTCCGCATTTCCACCAAGACAATACGTCTCACCAACTTTTCCATTCGATAACACCGCCTCGATTCCAGCACAGTGATCTTCAACATGAATCCAGTCGCGAATGTTCATGCCATCGCCATAAACGGGGAGGGGAATATCACGCATCGCATTCACGATCATGAGCGGAATCAGTTTTTCTGGAAAATGATACGGGCCGTAATTGTTCGAACAGTTCGAGATCGTCACGGGCAATCCATGCGTATGGAAATACGACCGCACAATATGATCGCTCGCTGCCTTCGATGCGCTATACGGAGAACGCGGATCGTAAGGCGTGTCTTCGTGAAACTTTTCCGTCGAGTTGATATTCAATGTCCCAAAAACTTCATCGGTAGAAATATGATGGAAACGCTTGATCTGTTCGCCGCGTCGCCGAACTTCTTCGAGAAGCGTATGCGTTCCCAGTACATTTGTTTCCAAAAAGATGCGCGCACCATCAATCGATCGGTCAACATGCGACTCGGCGGCAAAATGCACCACCATCTCAACGCCATCCATCGCTCGCTCAACGGTCGCGACATCGCGTATATCGCCATGAATAAAGGTATGGCGGGTCCCATCGATCCCATCAAGATTCCGCGGATTACCTGCATAGGTAAGCGCATCCAAATTAGTGACCTTGTCTTCCGGATGATTCGCTAACCAATATCGAACAAAGTTCGAGCCGATAAATCCAGCGCCTCCCGTCACAAGCAAGTGCATATGTCCGCATTTTTCATCAAGATTGACGGCTTGTCCAAGCATGCTACGGTTATTGACGATTTATGGCCCAAATAAGCCAAAAAGATCTTGCGGTCATCATCGTTTCTTGGAACGTGCGCGATGTCTTGCTCAAAAATATCGATTCACTGCGCAAAAGCAGTCGGAGTCAATATTGAGATCATCGTGGTCGATAATCACTCCAAGGACGGCACGGTCGATGCCCTTCGCGCTTCCTATCCGGACGTCACCGTCATCGCCAACACGGAAAATCATGGTTTCTCCAAGGCATGCAACCAAGGAATAGAAGCTTCCAACTCGCGACACATTCTGCTTCTTAATCCCGACATGCTCGTCGAGGCCGATGCGCTCGCCAAAACGGTCGCGTACCTCGATTCACATCCTGATGTCGCCGTCGTGTCCGGCAAACTTCTCAACAAACACGGAAAACCAATTCATCATTTCCGACGTTTCCCGACCATCGGCGACCAGCTCGTTGTCATGTTCAAGCTCGGTAAACTGTTCCCGCGCTTACTCGACAAGTACCACGCTCTCGATCTAAATCCCGACCACGAACAATCCGTTGACACCGTTCGCGGTTCCTACTTCGCGATCAACCGCACCGCTCTCGACAAGCTCGGCACACTCGATGAGCGTTACTATATTTGGTTTGAAGAAGTCGACTATTGCAAGCGTGCGCATTTCCACAATATGAAAGTCATGTACGTGCCATCGATTGTCGCGCATGACTTGGTCGGGGAGAGTTTCAAGCAGCGTCATCTCTTTTGGAAGCAAACGCATTTCATGCGTTCGATGCTTTCGTACTTTGAGAAGTGGCATCCTGGCTGGCGCGTGTGGGTCATTCGCGCCGCTCGTCCCGCTGTTCTTATTGCGGCGCAAGTCGCTGACATGGTGATGTATTGATATGGCGAGACTTGCCGTACAGGTGATTTTGTATCACAGCAAAGACACGATTGATGCGCTCAAAGCCTCGCTCGAGGCACAGACATTTCGTGATTTTGAGGTTTGGTATCGGGATAATGCCGTAGAAGAAAATATCGGGTTTGCCGGAGGACACGCAGCGCTTTACCGCCAGCATGACGCGCCATTTGTGATGCTGTTAAACGATGATGCCAAGCTTGATGCGCAATACCTCGAGCATGCGATGCGGCGCATCGAGTCAGACGAGCGCATCGCAAGCGTCACGGGACTTGTCTATCGTATGGACGGAGTAACGATCGACACAACCGGTCTCGAGTATCGTTGTCTTGCGCGCGTCGTTGACCGCCAAACCAATCCAGAATCCGGGGAAGTCTTTGGTGTCTCCGGTGCTGTCGGTATATATCGCCGTTCCGCGATCGAGAAAGCCGGCGGTCTCTTTGATCCGGTCTGGTTCATGTATAAGGAAGACGTCGATCTCGCGATCAGATTAAAGCGCGCCGGTTTCATGGCTTGGTTTGAGCCGCTCGCCATCGCCTGGCACAAACGCGGAATCAAAGAAGAGGGAAGTGGTTTTGTCGCGCGCTTTATCGCAGAGAGAAAACGCCCAGCGCTACTGCGTCGTCACGCCTACATCAACCAGCATCATCTCTACACCCTGCACGCAGCGCTTTCTCTTGGTTTTTCAGATTTTTGGAAATCGCTCACGCAAGAGTTGGCTCGAACACTCCTTGTATTTATTACCTCGCCAATCGTTTGGGTGAGCGCCGTATTCTCTCTCGCCAAATCATTTCCTCGCATGTGGAAGCGACGCAAAGAGCTGGAAAAGCTCGGTCTTCCGCATAGCCGCATGCTCGTATGAGTCTCCCAAAAGTCGGCATTATCTATCTGACATTTCCAACGAGCAATGGCCGCGAGGACATTGATCGATGCTTGTCTTCGCTCGAGAAGCTCGATTATCCGCGTGAATCCGTAGAGCTTATTTGTGTCGAGTCCAAAGGCAGCCGCGAACCGATCAAACCTTGGTTTGATCAAACATGGCTTCCAAAATCCGGAACAAGTCTCCCGCGCATTTCCTATATTTTTCGAGATCAAGAAATCGGTTTCTCCGGCAACAATAATCTCGGCCTCGAGAAAGCTCGTGAACTTGGCTGTGAATTCATCTACCTTTTGAATGAAGATACCGATGTCGATCCCGAGTTCTTGAAAACAGCCGTAGAACGCATACAGTCGGATGAAAAAATCGGCATCGTGCAATCGCTCATGCTGCTCGGACAAGATCGTGATCGAATTAACTCATCAGGAAACGCCTACCATTTTCTTGGGTTCGGATATTCGAATGATTACCGTATGACGCGTGAAGCGTGCCGCGTGACACGTGAAGAAATCGGTTACGCTTCCGGTGCCGCCATGCTCGTCCGTATCTCCGCATTAAGCGGCGAGCCGCTCTTCGACGAAAAATTCTTTTCCTATCACGAGGACACGGATATTTCTCTGCGTCTTCGATCACGCGGCTACAAAATCATGCTTGAGCCGCGTTCTATTGTCTGGCATCACTATCAATTCGCAAAAGCCAAAATCAATTACTACTGGATGGAGCGTAATCGCTGGGCGATCGTTCTTTCCTATTATCGATTCTGGACCCTTCTTCTGATCGCTCCAATGGCATTCGTTATGGACCTCGCGCTCACGGCGTTCTCGATCAAAAACGGTTGGTCTGACATGAAATGGAAACAAATTCGAGAATGGTTTGATCCAAAATTCTGGCGCTGGATCAGGGCTCGTCGCAAGGTAATTCGCGCGACGCGTTCCATTGGCGATCGTGAATTACTCCGGCTCGCTGTCGCAGATATCCGATTCCAAGAAGAAGCCGTCCGCAATCCCGTACTCGACTACATCGGCAATCCCTTGATGCGTGTCTATTGGTTCGTGATTAAGCGCCTCGTCATCTAACAGAAACGCCCCGCACGAGAATCGGCGGGGCGTTTTCAGTCAGCACTTGGCGATCGATGGATTTGTCGCCTGGGGAAGAACGCTCTTGTCGAGCAGTTCTGCCGCCTTGATGATGATCGGTAGAAATTGAAGGAGGAACGGCCGGAAGTTCAACGGCTCTTCGAACGAGATCTG